>CAZMZZ010000011.1:0-38834 GCA_964571215.1 uncultured Gammaproteobacteria bacterium | reverse complement strand
ATTTGCGCAGAACCTGCCTGACCAAAAGCATAAGTCATATCTAGATCACAAGGCTTACCCTTATAAGTGCAGTCATCGGGTATGTGGTGCTCTATAACAAAGAAAGGACCAGCACCAAAAGCATCTGCCCATTTAAGACAAGAGGCCTCTAAAGAGGCCATATCTTTCGACATAAAAGCATATTGAAGGACATCATGTTTCAAAATTTTCATATAAACCTCATTATTTTAATTCGCAAATTATAGTTTTTTTATTCTATCAAAACCAATCAATGTTATTTGTTGTAAAATTATAACTACAATTTCAGATAATGATTACTGGGATGTGAGTTATGAAAATTAAAGAACTTAATAAAGCAGCGAAAAGATTGTTAGATCTTATAGATTCTGGAACAACTTCTATGACTTCAGAAGACGTTGCACCTTATTACGTTGATATCAAAACTTATACAGATAATGAGATATTTGAATTAGAGAAACAAAAATTATTTAAAGAAAGGCCTTTACTTATGGCTTTCTCAACTGATGTAAAAGAATCTGGGGATTTTATTACTAATGAAGATACCGGAATTCCAATCATTATTACCAGGAATAAAAAGGGTACTGTAAAAGCCTACCTAAATGTTTGTAGGCATAGAGGTGCAAGGTTGCTTGATAGGCCTTGTGGAAATCAATCTAGAGGGTTTGTATGCCCTTACCATGCATGGAGGTATGATCTAGATGGAGACTTAATTTCTATTTACGGAGAGGAAACTTTCGGAGAAATAGACCGTTCCCTTCATTCACTTATAGAGCTTCCTGCAGAGGAAAAATATGGATTGATCTATGTACAACCCACTCCAGGACCTGCTCAATCAATTGATGATATTTTAGGTAAAGATTTGGGGGCCCAGATGGGATCGTGGAACTTAGATACTATACATCTAGTAAACAGAGGGGTCTTTGATATGCCAACTAACTGGAAACTTGCCATGGATACTTTCGTTGAAGGTTATCACTTTGGACCTCTTCATCCAGAAACTATTGCACAAGGCACTCATTCCAATGTAATGATTTATGATCGTTACAACTACAACCACAGGCTTGGCTTTCCTTCCCTTACAATAGGTGAATTGAAGGATAAACCAGAAAAAGATTGGGATGCATTCAACCATTTCAATTGGGTATATTTTCTTTTTCCAAATATTACTTTTTTTGTAAACCCTGCATTTGTTTATTTTTTTGAGCTTTATCCAGGAAAAGAAGTAGGAGATCATTTAACTAGGTTTTCTACATACTCTCGAATAGCAATGAAAACTGAAGAGGAAAAAAGAGCAGCACAGGAGCATTTCCAGTTTATTTATTCAGTAGTTGAAAAGGAAGATTATTGGGTAAGTGCAAATGTGATGAAAGGATTCCAATCCGGTTTGCACCCCTTCTCAGTCTTTGGCAGAAATGAATTATCTTTAATAAATATGCATGAGGCTTTTAGAGAATCTGTGGGCTTAGATCCAAGCGGTGTTAGATTAAAAAGATCAAGAAAGTAGTTACATGGGAAAGCTTGATAATAAAGTTATTCTCGTTACTGGAGCTGCAAGAGGCATAGGCAAAGGGTGTGTCTCAAAAATTCTTCTTGAAGGTGCTAATGTCATAGCAACTGACATAAATAAGGAAATGCTCAAAGATTCTGAAAGTGAATGGTCAGAGAAGGCAAATAAATCAATTAGAACCAATATTTTAGATATATCTTCTGAAGAAGACTGGAAAAGAGTTATGTCTGATATTGAAGAAAAAGAAGGATCCATAGATGGATTAGTAAATAACGCAGGGATAGTAAACCTTAAAACAATCGAAGAAATGAGTCTTGAAGAATTTAGAGAAACTCAACGTGTAAATTTAACAGGCACATTCATTGGGACAAAATTATCAGTAGAGATTATGAGGGCTAAAAATGGTGCCAAAGGCAGTATTGTTAATATCTCCTCAATTTCTGGTCAAACAGGAACATTGAATTGCAGTGCTTACAGCGCTAGTAAGGGAGGGGTAAGAATGTTAACCAAAGCTATAGCTTTAGAGATAGGTGCCAAAAGAGAATTTATAAGAATAAATAGCGTTCATCCCGGAGTAATTATGACACCCATGCAGATAGAAAGAGCAGGGGATGATAAAGATCTCTGGGAAGACATAAGAAAATCAATTCCTCTAGGCAGGTTAGGCAAACCGGAGGATGTAGCTAGTGCAGTAACCTATTTACTTTCAGATGCATCTGAATTTATGACCGGAGCTGAATTAACAGTAGATGGTGGAATGCGAGTAGCTTTATCAGGAACCAATTTAAATGACTGATTTATCAAATAAAGTTGCAATTGTAACGGGAGCTACCTCAGGGATAGGCAGAACTTGTTGTGAAGTTCTAGCTCATGCTGGAGCTAAAATTATAGCTACAGGAAGGAATGAAGAAAGGGGCAAGAAGACAGTTAAAGCTATAGAAGACTTAGGAGGAGAAGCTGTTTTTTTTAAGCAAGATGTTTGTTCTAAAAAAGACTGGGAAAGATGCATTGACTTTACAAGAGAAAAGTATAATCGTTTAGATATTCTAGTAAATAATGCTGGAGCTTTTTTTATAAAACCTCTTGAAGATACAACAGTCGAAGAATTTAATTCATTGGTTTCAACTAATGTCGAGAGCGTTTTTTTAGGAATGAAATATTGTATGCCTCTTATGGACGAAAAAGGAGGTGGAGCTATAGTAAATGTATCTTCTTTAATGGGAGTAGTTGGACTTCCTGATGCTTCTGCTTATTGTTCTTCCAAGGGCGCCATTTGTGGGATGACAAGATCTGCAGCTTTAGAAGCTGCCATGAATGGCCGGAATATAAGAATTAATACAATGGTACCTGGGGTTATTTGGACCGAGATGCTTATAGGAAGTTATGGTGAAGATGAGTCAGTGAAGGAATTCTTGACTGAAGAAACACCTCTAAAAAGATTAGGAAATACTAACGATATAGCTAATGCTATATTGTATTTAGTATCTGAAGAATCTTCATTTGTTACCGGAACAGAGTTAATTGTTGATGGTGGTAGAGGAGCTGATTAGTTATTATTTATTAGGGAGAAAATATGAAGAGATTTGAAGGAAAATTAGCAGTTATTTCAGGAGGAGCTTCTGGAATGGGTGCTGCTACAGCAAAAGGTTTTGCCTTAGAAGGTGGATCAGTTATATCAATAGATATTGATGAAGAAGGTGGCAAAAGGGTAGCAGAAGAAATAGGTGAATCCTGTGAATTTTTTAAAGTAGATGTGACTAAAGAAGACGACTGGAATGCTTTAGAGAATCATCTAGGAGAAAGATTTCATAAAGTAACCAGTGTAGTAAATGCTGCCGGAATAAGCGAACCCGCTACAATTGAAGATGAAACAGTTGAACACTGGGACAGGGTACATGCTATAAATGGTACTTCAGTTTTTTTAGGTTGTAGATTTGGCGTTAAAGCTATGAAAAAAAATGGAGGTTCTATAGTCAACTTTTCTTCTTCTCTAGCTACTAGCCCCCAACCATTTGTTCTTTCTTATAATTATAGTAAAGCAGGGGTATTAGTAGTAACGCGCACTGTAGCTCTTCATTGTGCAGAGATGGGCTATGACATCAGGTGCAATGCTGTACAACCAGGTGCAATAAATACTCCCATGATGCAACGTTATTTAGAAGCAGCAGAAGACCCTAAACAGCAACTAGCTGACTTCTCAGCTTCTCACCCTATGAACAGAGTGGGTGAACCTGAAGAGGTAGTGTCAGCAGTTCTATTTTTGTGTTCCGATGAAGCTTCATTTACTACCGGGGACTCCATATCAGTAGATGGAGGAGTTATTGCTGAATAATGACTGATACTATCTTTCAAAAAATTATAGATAAGGAATTACCGGCTGATATTGTTTATGAGGATGATATAAGCTTGGTCTTCAAAGATATTAATCCTGTAGCACCAACTCATTTATTAATCATTCCAAAAAAAAGAATAGAAAAAGTTTCTGATTCCAGTCAAGAAGATAAAGAATTACTTGGACATTTGCTGTTAGTAGCAGGCGAGGTAGCAAAAAAATTGGGGTTAGAGGATACTTTCAGACTGGTAATCAATAATGGAGAGGGAGCTCAACAAACTGTTTTTCATCTCCATATACACCTTATTTCAGGTAGAAAACTTTCTTGGCCACCAGGTTGACCTAAGTCGCTTCTTTTAAGGCTTCCACGGTTAAATGTATCTTTTCAATTTTTGTTCTTAAGCTTTCATTTAGGTGGAAGTTATTTCCAGCAAGTTCTAGAGCATATCTAAGGTGCTGAATTGCTTGACTATAATTACCTGTAACATAGAAATATTCTGACCTAGACTGATGAAGACCTAAAATGTTTTTGGATAGACCCTGTACTTCTGCTAACCAATACCATACCTGAGGGTCTGATTTTCTTCTTAACGATAATTTTTTTAAAATCTCTTCTGATTTTTCAAAATCGGATTGGTTTAATAAAGCTCTAGCATATAACATAGAAAGAGGGTAGTTATTAGGGTTAATTTCCAGGAGTTGTTTTCCAAGAGCAGTAGCCTCCAGGTTATTTCTCGCATTTATATGAACTTCTAATAAAACTGTTTGAAGCATAAGGTTTTCTGGATCAAGATTAAGATTTTCTCTTGCTATTTTCAGAGCTTCTCCATGTTTATTATCTTTCGAAAGAGCTAATGCTAATCCATAACCAGCTATGATTTTTTCTCTTTCTGTCTTTGCTTTTCTTAAATTTTGCTTTAGCAAAGCAACAGCTTGACGAGGAAGTTTTGAGAAATGGACTATAGTTCTAGTTCTAACTAAATGATATTCAAGACTGTCCTTGTAATTAGACCCTTTTATTTCATTGGCCCTAATTCTTGAATCACTTATCCTTTTCTTTGTTAGTGGATGTGATCTCAAAAATTCAAGTTCACTAGAGCCACTCATTCTGCTTAAAGATTGAAGCTTCTCAAACATCCTGGACATACTCTGAGGGTTGTAACCGGCACTAACTAGGTTAAGGAAGCCTATGCGATCAGCTTCTTGCTCATTACTTCTACTATATGATAAGGCTTGTTGTGCCAACACTTGTTGACCTGCCAAAGCTGCTTCAGGTGTGCTTGCTGCAGCTACAGCTATACTGGCAAGGATAATAAGAGCATTTGCTAAACCTCTATCCTCTTGCCTTTGGATTCTTCTAGCAAAGTGTCTTTGACTTAGGTGGGCCAATTCATGAGCGAGTACAGAAACAAGTTGCCCTTCTGTTTCAGCCTGAAAAATTAATCCTGCATTAATTCCTATTATTCCTCCAGGAGCTGCAAAGGCATTTATACTTTTTTGGTCTATTAGAACAATTTCTAACCTTTTATCTTGGACTTGGCTGTACTCTGATAATCTGTAAATAAGGTGTTCCAAATAATCTTGTGTTATTGGATCTTGTAGGTCAGGGACTGATCTTCTTAATTGTGCTATCCAAAGTCTTCCCAATTCATATTCAGAAGCCAATGAAATAGCAGAAGATGAAGTGTCACCTAGTTCTGGTAAATACTCTTCTTCAGAAGCAGATGACATTGATGAGCAAGTTAGCAGAAAACAAAGCCCAATCTTTTTGATTGAATAAGGTAAAACTTTCCTTTTGGTCATAGGGTTATTATTATGTAGAAATATATAGAAAAATAAATCTTTGGACTAATAATCTTTTAAGCAGTTCCATTAAATATAAATGAAAGATTTAATAAAAAATTTTGTAGATCGATTCTTTTTTACCCAAGAGACAGTTTATTTTGCTCTTTTGATTTTTATAACAACTCTTTGTTTAATTGTTTTTGGAAATATTCTCCTTCCAATTTTAATAAGTTTAGTAATTGCCTTCTTATTAAACGGTTTAGTGGCAAGTCTTGAATTTTTACGACTTAGTAGATGGCTATCCCTTACTTTGAGTTTAATAATCTTTTTTGGACTTTATGCAACCATGATATTAATTTTGCCATCTATTGTTTCTCAAATTAACTCTCTACTACAGACACTACCCAACATTTTTAATACCTTCCAAGAAAATCTATCATCACTGACACAATCTTATCCTGAAATTTTTTCTGAGGAAGAAGTTAGAAGTTTATTGGCAAATCTTTCTTCTCAGATAAATACTTTACTTTCTAGAGCTCTTGGACAGTTAGCAAGTACTATCTCTTTTGCGTTTAATGCACTCCTATATGCCATACTTATTCCAATTATGGTCTTTTTCTTTGTTAAAGATAAGAAGCTACTTCTTCCTATTCTCACCTCTCTCTTACCTAAAGAAAGAAAGCTTATGGATTCAATTTTCAAAGAAATGAATGAGCAACTATTCAATTATGTAACTGGTAAGTTAATAGAAATGTTAATAGTTGGGGGTATTAGTTATTTGGTTTTCTCTTACTTAGCATTACCTTATTCAATTTTACTATCCATATTAGTTGGTCTTTCGGTGATAATTCCTTTTTTTGGTGCAATATTGGTCACAATACCTGTCCTTTTGGTTGGAATATATGAATGGGGTTTATCAACAGAATTTTATTGGCTCTTGGCCTTATATCTTACAATTCAAGCATTGGATGGAAATCTTTTAGTTCCCCTCTTGTTTTCGGTAAGGAATAAATTGCATCCGGTACTTATAATAATAGCTGTCTTGTTTTTTGGAGGATTATGGGGTTTTTGGGGGATGTTTTTTGCTATACCTCTGGCTACCTTCATTAAAGCTATTATTAACTCTTGGCCTAGAAAAGAGTTAATCTAGCAACATCGCTGCAAGCCGGCTTCTACTTCTTTTAGAACTTCTTCTACATGTCCTTTTACTTTAACTTTCCTCCACTCTTTTAGAAGCTTTCCATTTTCATCGATAAGAAAAGTACTTCTGTCAATTCCCAAATACTTTCTGCCATACATGTTCTTTTCTTTAATAACATCGTATTGATTACAGATTTTTTCATTTGGATCTGAAATCAATTCAAAAGGGAAGGATTGATTTTTTTTAAACTTCTCATGGGATGTTATTGAATCTCTTGAAACACCAAAGATTACTGTATTTGCTTTGGTAAATCTTTTATAGAAATCTCTAAAGTTTTGACCCTCAGTTGTGCATCCAGGAGTACTGTCCTTTGGATAAAAATAAAGAACAACTTTTTTGCCTTTTAGTGTTGATAGATCTGCTCTCTTATTGCTTGTGCAATCACCCTTAAATATTGGAGCCTTAGTTCCTACTTTTGGTGCTTTCATTTATTCTCCTTTTACTTCAATATGTTAAATTGTAGTTGTTATTTGTCTAAATTGAAGAGTTTAATTTTAAAGAAATAAAATCATGTTATCTCTAAAAGGTTGTCTTGTAGCGTTGGTAACTCCTATGGAGGCTGATGGCAGTATAAGTTGGCAGCATTTGAATGACTTAATAGATTGGCATATAGATTCGGGTACTTCAGGAATAGTTGTGGTAGGAACCACAGGAGAATCTGCAACTGTAAATGTTGCAGAACATGTTCAGATTATTGAGATTGCCGTAGAGCATGCTAACAATAGAATACCTATTATTGCGGGTACTGGGGCAAATTCTACTAAAGAAGCTACTTACTTGACTGCAGCAGCAAAGCAAGCGGGTGCCTCAGCTGCACTTCTTGTAACTCCTTACTATAATAAGCCAACTCAACAAGGATTACTGAATCATTATTTAGAAATAGCCAATGAAGTTGATTTACCTCAGATTCTTTATAATGTCCCCTCTAGAACTGGATGTGATATGTTACCCAAGACGGTTTTCGAGTTGTCTAAACATAGAAATATAATTGGTCTTAAAGAGGCTTCATCTGATTTAAGAAGATTAGATGAACTTCAAGAAGTCTTAAGTGAGGTCATAAAGGATAATTCATTTCTTCTTTATTCAGGAGATGATTCCTCGTCTACAGAATTTTTGATAAGAGGAGGGGATGGAATAATCTCAGTAAGTGCAAATATAGTTCCGAACATGATGTCTAAGATTTGTGAATTAATAAACAAAGGTTTTAATGAAGAAGCAAAAGAAGTCGACTCTAAATTAAGCAATCTATACAAAGATTTATTTATAGAATCTAGTCCTATACCTGTAAAATGGGCTTTAAATAGATTAGGACGGATTCCTTTAGGGATTAGATTACCTTTAACAGTTTTAAATGATGACTTCCATAAAAAAATAGAGAATACTTTGACTAAATTAGGCTTGCTTGAGTAGATGATTATTTTTAAAAATTTATTGAATCTTGTTCTTTTAATCTTTTTGTTTATTTTATTTTCTTCATGTAGTTGGATCTTCACAGATCGTAAATATGATTATTTAAAGGAAGAAACATTAGAACCTCTTAAAGTTCCTAATGATAATACCTCACGACAAGTTATAGATTATTATTCCGTTCCAAAAGATCAAGAAAGACCTTTTAATGCTGATGTTTATGAAGTGCCTCTTCCAGAACAGTTTTTTTCTTCTGGATCAAGTAATGAAATTCGTTTACACAAGCTTGGAGAATTAAGATGGCTTTATGTTGAATCTCTTCCTAGCAGTATCTGGCCTTTAATGAAGCAATTTTGGTCAGCAAGTGAATATGGCATAGAGATAGAGGATCCTAATTTAGGTGTAATTGAAACTAAAGTAATTGAAAATAACAACGAAAGGTCTAAATTTAAAATAAAAGTGGAACATGGTATTAGATCAGCTAGTTCGGAGATTTTCATATCTCACCTTACACAAGAAGATTCTGATTCATGGGTAAGAGTTGATTCAGAAAGAAATCTAGAAGACAGTGTTTTCAGATCTATTCTTGATTTCTTATCAAGGTCATCAACTTCTCAAGGTACTTCATTAGTTGCTCTTAATCTTAATTTAGGTCAGAAAGCAATATTAAAACAAGATGTGAATGGTTCTAGCTACATAGAAATGAACCTTGAGTTTCCTAGGGCCTGGGCTGCTGTAGATAGAGCTTTAAAAGAAGCAGTAATTTCAATTAAAGATCTTGATAGGGAGAATGGAATCTT
Organism: uncultured Gammaproteobacteria bacterium; assembly: GCA_964571215.1. Taxonomy (GTDB): domain Bacteria; phylum Pseudomonadota; class Gammaproteobacteria; order Magnimaribacterales; family Magnimaribacteraceae; genus CAJWPI01. Next base: position 29,781 of record CAZMZZ010000011.1, on the reverse strand, counting down.
TTATGTAGTTTTCTCGCAAAAAGAGGAGAAAGGATTCTTTGGTCGCCTCTTAGACTTTAGTCAATCGGATGTAGAACAGAATTTTAGAATTTTTGTAACTGTTGAGGGTGCTAAATGTATTGTGAAAGTAAAGGGAGATAACCCTGAATCTTTATTTTACGAGAGAGAACTTCTTTCACAAATTAATCAATCTTTATCTTAAAATAAACTTATATGACAGAAATAAAAAAAGGCGATTTAGTTAATTCTGGTAAGGCTAAGTCCCTTTTCAAAACTTCAGATCCAGATTTGTATATCCTTCATTATAGAGATGATACCTCTGCTTTTGATGGTGAAAAAAAAGAAAGCTTGGAAGACAAAGGAAAAACCAATAATAAATTTAATGCTTTTATAATGCAGGAACTAGAGAAACAGGGTGTCGCTACTCATTTTAATGAACTGTTGTCTGACACAGATAGTTTGGTAAAGAAACTCAGAATGATTCCAGTTGAATGTGTTGTAAGGAACATTGCAGCAGGAAGCATTTGTAAGCGTTTAGGATTAAAAGAGGGCTTAGAACTTAATCCTCCTACCTTTGAATTCTTTTACAAAGACGATGCACTGCATGACCCTATGATTAACGATTTCCATATAATTTCTTTTGGGTGGGCTACTGAAAATGAGATTGCTCAAATGAAAGAAAAAACTTTTCAAGTCAACGAGATTTTAAAAAAACTGTTTGCTCAAGCCGGAATGATATTAGTTGATTACAAACTAGAATTTGGATCTTATAAAGGCGATTTACTTCTTGGGGATGAATTTACTCCAGATGGTTGTAGAGTTTGGGATTCTGAAACAAGAGAAAAATTAGATAAGGATAGGTTTAGACAAGGTCTAGGCAATGTGGTTGAGTCCTATAAACTAGTTGCTGAAAGACTAGGTATAACTTAATTTCTACTTCTTATCTTAAAGACTCATTTATTTTTTTTAGTTTCTCACTTCCAGGGCATAGCTCCTTTTCAGAAAGTTTGTTAAGTGGGGTATCAGTTAAATGAAGAATCTCTTTTAAATCATTAGAATCTTCATTTATATAAAGTAACCCAGTCAAGACATTCCCCTTCTCAATGCTATCTTGGATGGCATTTAAAGCCATTTTTCTATTTCTAGGGTCATATCTTGAAGAAGTTTTTTCTAGACGGAGCTTTGATCCATCGTGCAAAGAAATTTCTATTTCTGAACCTGGTTGATAGTCTACTTTAATTTCTTTACCAAGAGGAACGAAATCAGTTCTTGATAAAGCCTCATTATGCTCTCTTATATAATCAAAGCTTTTGGTAGATGTGTTATGGTTATTAAAAGTAACGCATGGAGAAAGAATATCTAGTAAAGCAAAACCTTTTTGCTTAAAAGCTGCTTTGATAAGAGGGACTAATTGCTCTTTATCCCCAGAAAAACTTCTCGCTACGAAACCAGCTCCTAATTGAATAGCTAAGGATGTAAGGTCTATGGAAGGAAATAGATTTTCTTCTCCATATTTGCTTTTAGACTCCTTATCATTTGTAGCAGAAAACTGTCCTTTTGTAAGGCCATAAGTTCCATTATTTTCTATTATATAAGTCATATTAAGCTGTCTTCTCGTTGCGTGTATAAATTGACCTATACCAATTGAAGCACTATCACCATCTCCTGATATGCCTAGATAAAGGAGCTCATGGTTTGCTAAATTGGCTCCTGTACCTATAGATGGCATTCTCCCATGTACAGAATTAAAGCCATGAGATTGGTTTAAAAAGTATGCAGGAGCTTTAGAAGAGCAACCAATACCAGATAATTTTGCTATTTGATGGGATGATAAGCTTAATTGAAAACATGCCTCTATTATTGCAGCGCTAATGGAATCATGTCCGCATCCAGCACAAAGACTTGATACTTGCCCTTCATAATCTCTCCTGGTAAGACCTAACTCATTCTTTTCTAAATTAGGGTGATGATTTACTGGTTTTTTTATGTAAGTCATTATTTATTTAATCTCCTGAAGAAGCTAATTTAACTGGATCGCCTAATATATGAGCTTTTATCTTGTTTGATATAAAGTCTGCAGTTATTGGCTGACCATTGAAACACAAGATTGATACAAGCTTGTCTGGAATTATTCCTCCCTCAGCCATAAGCAAAGTGCGCATTTGACCATCTCTATTTTGTTCTACTATAAAGAGGAGGTCATGATCCTCAATAAACTCCCAAACTGATAAATTAAAAGGGAAAGATCTTAATCTCATCGCATCAATCTTAATGCTTTGTTCGTTAAGAATATCCAGAGCTTCTTGCATAGCAACGTCTGTACTTCCGAAATAAATTACTCCCATTGAGCTTTCATTAGAATTTTGACCAAATACAGGAGAAGGTACATGTTTAGAAGCTGTTTGGTATTTTTTAAGCAGTCTCGAAAGATTTTGAGCATTAATTTCACCATCTTCTGTATACCTAGCAAATTCATCATGAGAAGTGCCTCTAGTAAAATAAGCTCCTTTTGAAGGATGCGTACCAGGATAAGTTCTGTGTGGAATTCCATCTCCATCAACATCAAGATATCTTCCAAACTGCTCTATATTCTCAAGATCAGTTTTATTTAATACTTTACCTCGATCATAAGTTGTTGAATCTTCCCAAGAAAACTCTTTCGAAGACCAATCATTCATTCCTAGATCAAGATCTGACATTACTATTATCGGAGTCTGTAATCTATCAGCTAGATCAAAAGCTTCAACAGCAAAATCAAAACATTCTTTGGGATCACAAGGGAATAATAGAACATGTTTAGTATCACCATGAGAGGCATAAGCGCAAGACAGGAGATCAGATTGTTGGGTTCTTGTTGGCATTCCAGTGGAAGGACCGCCTCTTTGAACGTTAAATAAAACTAAGGGTATTTCAGCAAAATAAGCTAAGCCTAGAAATTCACTCATTAAAGATATTCCTGGTCCACTTGTTGCAGTAAAGGCTCTAGCACCATTCCAATTTGCCCCTATGGCCATACCTATTGCAGCTAACTCATCTTCCGCCTGAACTATAGCAAACTTGTTTTTACCAGTATCCTCTTCTTTCCTTAATTGATCAGTAAAACTTGAAAAGGATTCGGCAAGAGAAGTTGAAGGAGTAATTGGGTACCAAGAACAAACTGTTGCACCTCCGTATACGCATCCCAAACCTGCCGCATTATTTCCGCTTGTAAGAATCATGTTATTTGTTTTAGATGCTTTTTTTACCTCAATTAAACAATAGTTCGAGAAATTTTCTTCTGCATAATCAAAACCAGCACTAAGCGCCAAGATATTAGGATCAATTAATTTCTCTTTGTTTTTAAATTGTTGAGAAATAATATCTATATAAATCTCTATATCTATGTTAAGAATAGATGAGAGAGCACCTAAATATGCTACATTCTTAAAAAGGAGTCTTTGTTTCGGATTAGAAAATTTTTCGAGACAAATATTAGTTAGAGGAATTCCCATAATATTAATATCCTGTCTAGAGAATTCTCTCCTCCAAGAAGAGTCATAGATGAGGTAACCACCTTCATTCAGTTCGCTGATATCTTCGTTGTATGATTGAGGATTCATGGCTACAGATATGTCTACTCCATCTCTTCTTCCAAGATAACCTTTTTCACTAACTCTAACCTCAAACCAGGTAGGGAGACCTTGAATATTGGAAGGGAAAATATTTTTTGGACTCACAGGAACCCCACTTCTAAAGACCCCTTTTGCAAACATTTGGTTAGCACTAGCAGAACCAGAACCGTTAACGTTGGCAAATTTAATTACAAATTCATTAATAGATCTAATCTTTTTCATGTCTGGTTATATACCTTTGCTTCTTCATATAAATACGTTTGCATATCCCAGGCTCCAGTAGGACATCTCTCTGCGCAAAGACCACAGTGAAGGCAAACATCTTCATCCTTTACCATTACTCTTTGAGTAGGTAGGTTCTCTGATACAAGGATATCTTGATCAAGATTTAAAGCTGGGATGCGAAGACTTTCTCGTAAATCTTCTTCATTATTATTTTGTATAAAATTTATACAGTCAGTTGGACAAATATCCACGCATGCATCACATTCAATACATAGATTTTCAGAAAAGACGGTTTGTACATCACAATTTAAGCATCTTTGAGCTTCTTCAAGTGCAAGTTGTTCATCAAAGCCTAATTCAACTTCTACCTTTAGGTCTTTAAGAGAAATGGATTGATCAGCATGTGGAACAATGAACCTTTTGGCCTGCGAGATATCGTTATCATAAGACCATTCATGGATACCCATCTTTTGACTTACCAGATTTGTACCTGGTTCAGGTCTCTCAAATAAGTCTTTTTGTTGGCAGAATTTATCAATTGAAATAGCAGCTTGATGACCGTGGGCTGCTGCCCAAATTATATTCTCTGGACCCCAAGCAGCGTCCCCTCCAAAAAATACCTTAGGATGCGTAGACTGAAAAGTAACTCTATCTATTTTAGGCATATCCCATTCACCAAACTCTATTCCTATATCCCTTTCTATCCAGTGAAAAGCATTATCTTGACCTATTGCCATTAAAACATCGTCACACTCAAATATAACTGGTTCTTCTCCTGTGGGAACTAAACTTCTTTTTCCATTATCATCAAATACTGCTTCTACCTTTTCAAACTCAACCCCTGCAAGTTTTCCATTATTCATAACAAATCTTTTAGGTACATGATTCTCATGAATTGGAATACCTTCATCCATAGCCTCTTCTTTTTCCCATTCAGAAGCCTTCATCTGATCAAATGGGCTTCTAACAGTTACTTTTACATTCTCAGCCCCTAATCTTAGAGAAGACCTGCAGCAATCCATAGCAGTATTACCACCACCTATGACTACAACTTTTTTACCTACGGAAGTTGTATGCCCAAAAGCAATGCTTGTTAACCAATCAATTCCTATGAAGATATTTTTATCAGCTTCCTCTCTACCTTCTATTTGTAAATCTTTGCCTTTTGGTGCCCCAGTCCCAACGAAGATTGCATCAAAATCTTCTTTTAGCAGTTCTTTCATACTTTTTATTTCGGTATTAAATCTTGCTTCTACTCCCATATTAAGAACTAAGTTAACTTCTTCATCTAACACCTCTACAGGCAATCTAAACGAAGGAATATTAGTTCTCATTAATCCACCACCCTGTGGATCTTTTTCATACAAAATGCACTCATATCCCAGGACAAGTAAATCTCTTGCTACAGTTAGGGATGCAGGTCCTGCACCAATTAATGCTATTCTCTTTCCATTTTTCTTCTTTGGAACTTCTGGTAATTTTTGGGATATATCTCCCTTAAAATCATATGTCACTCTTTTTAGTCTACAAATAGCAACAGGCTTCTCGTGAGTCCTGTTTCTTCTGCATGCTGGTTCACAAGGCCTATCACAAGTTCTTCCTAGAATTCCTGGAAAAACATTTGATTCCCAATTTATCATGTAGGCATCAGTATAATTTCCCTGCGAAATCTGACGAATATATTCAGGTACAGGTGTATGAGCTGGGCATGCGTACTGACAGTCAACAATTTTATGATAATACTGAGGATCATTTGTGTTTGTTGGCGGCATGTATTGTTCAACATTTTGAGGTGTTTCTTTTTTACTTGGAATTTCGTTTAGTTTAGCTTCTTCTATTTTCTGACGAAATTTATCTACTATTTTCCATCTTACTTCTTGAGCAGAAGCTAAATCATGGGTTTTAAGTGATTCCCTTAGATCGTAACCTAATTTATCTCTAAGAGTTCTAGGAACAGCTACCTTAACCCACCAAGTATTGTGTCTTCTAAAAAGATAACGAGTGTCCATACTTTTTTTTAGAATTATTGAGTTAATGTACCTTTTATTTTTTTGTGTATGGTACATAAAAAAACTTATAATACCAACCTTTTTTAATGCTTATATAAAAAAAATAACTGTCTAAAATTTATACAGGTACATATACTCTATTCTTGACAAAAATAGTCAGAAATATAAAATTGACTTTATGAATCTAACTACAAAAGGAAAATATGCTGTTCTGGCTCTTTTAGATTTGACTCTAAATGAATCAAGGTTTTGTTATGTCTCTTTATCCGAGGTTGCTCAAAGACAAAATATTCCGGCTCCATATTTAGAACAACTTTTTAGAAATCTAAGAAAAGCTGGAATCCTACAGGCAGCTAGAGGCCCGAAAGGAGGTTTTAGACTAGCTAGAGCATCTAGTGATATTAATATAGCAGAAGTAGTGTTTGCTGTTGAGAAGACAATGAATGAAGATACGTGTAAAGGAAAAGGAGAATGTGAAGCTGGTGCTCATGATCTTTGGACAAGCCTTAATGAAGAAGTTAATAATTTCCTTGTGAATAAGTCACTTAATGATGTTCTTAAATCTCAACAATTTCAGAATAATCTCACTAAACAGGCATTGATTGCTACAGGATAAAAAATTATGAAACTGCCTATTTATCTAGACTATGCTTCAACAACTCCTATAGATGGAAGAGTAGTTGAGAAAATGAAAGAATTTATGACTTTAGAAGGTAATTTTGGTAACCCAGCCTCTAGATCTCATGGTTATGGTTGGAAGGCAGAAGAGGCTGTTGAAAGGTCACGATTAAGTGTTGCTAAGCTTCTGAACTGTGATCAGAGAGAGATTGTGTGGACTTCTGGAGCCACAGAATCCGACAACTTGGCTATAAAAGGAGTAGCTAGATTTTATAAAGGAAGAGGCAACCATATTATTACATCAAAGATTGAACATAAGGCTGTTCTTGATAGCTGTAGGCAACTAGAAAGAGAAAATTATGAAGTCACATATCTGGATCCAGACTCAAGAGGTATCATTAGTCCCAAAACAGTTGAAGAGGCTATTACAGAAAAAACTATCCTCGTTTCTTTAATGCATGTAAATAATGAAATAGGAGTTATAAACGATATTGAAAATATAGGTAAAATAACTAGAGAGAAAGGAATTATTTTCCATGTTGATGCAGCTCAAAGTGCTGGTAAAGTTCCTATTGATTTATCTTCTTTAGAGGTAGATCTTATGTCCTTCTCAGCCCACAAAATTTATGGACCTAAGGGAATCGGAGCTTTATATGTTAGTAGAAAGCCACGTGTGCGACTTGAAGCTCAGATACATGGAGGAGGACATGAAAGAGGTATACGTTCTGGTACTTTAGCAACTCATCAAATTGTAGGTTTAGGTGAGGCTTTTAAGATAGCTGCTTCTGAAATGAATACGGATAATACGCGTATAAAATCTTTGAAGGATAGGTTATGGAACGGTTTTAAAGATATTGAAGAAGTTTATTTAAATGGAGATTTAGAAAATAGCGCCCCAGGTTTTTTAAATGTTAGTTTTAATTTCATTGAAGGAGAATCTTTAATAATGGCTTTAAAAGATATAGCTGTTTCTTCAGGTTCAGCCTGTACTTCTGCGAGTCTTGAGCCCTCTTATGTATTGAGAGCTTTGGGTTTAAAAGATGAATTAGCTCATAGCTCAATTAGGTTTGCAATAGGCAGATTTACAACTGACAAAGAGGTGGACTTTACAATTGAACTAGTAAGAGATTCTGTTGAAAAACTTAGGGAACTTTCCCCGTTGTGGGATATGTATAAGGATGGAGTTGATATGGATTCGGTAGAATGGGTAACACATTAATAACTATATTTTATAAGGGGGCAAAATGGCGTATAGCAAAAAAGTGGTAGATAAGTTTGAAAAGACTTTAAAAGAACCTGAAAAAAATAGTGTTGGAAGATGGGATCCGAACCAACAAGATATTGGAACAGGCATGGTGGGTGCTCCAGCATGTGGAGATGTTATGAGATTACAAATTAAGTGTGAACTAGAAAAAAACAAACACATAATTAGGGATGTGAAGTTTAAAACTTATGGTTGTGGCTCAGCAATTGCTTCTTCAAGTGAACTTGTGGACATGCTTAAGGGAAGGACCTTAGAAGAGGCTAAAGCTATAAAGAATAAGGATATAGCTGAGGCTTTAGACCTTCCTCCTATAAAGATTCACTGTTCAGTTTTAGCTGAAGATAGCATAAAACAGGCGATAGAAGACTTTGAATCTAAATTATAAATATACTGAAAAATGGTAAAAATACCTTCATTTGATCCAAACGGCTTTACTCTTACTGAGGCTGCAGAAGATCATCTTCGAAATAACCTTAATGCTAAAGGTACTGGAATAGGAATTAGATTTTCTGTAGAAGAGACATCTGGATGTTCTGGCTATTCTTACTCCTTGGACTATGTAGAGAGTGGTGCTGAAGAAGATTTAATTTTTGAAAGTAATGATTTAAGGGTATTTATCGATCCCCGTTCTTTTGTTTTTTTAAAAGGTACAAAGGTAGATTTTGTAACAGAAGGGGTAAACGAAGGAATTAAATTCCATAATCCCAATGTAAGGGCAGTTTGTGGGTGTGGAGAAAGCTTCGAAGTTAATACCTAGAAAGACTTTTATTCTTTTACTTGCAAGTGCCTAAAATTAAGGTTTTTCCTCATCCAGAAATATGTCCAAAAGGACAGGATATAGATGCTAAGGTTGGTGAATCTCTCTGTGAAACGATGTTAGATAATAAGATACCAATAGAACATGCTTGTGAGTTGTCTTGTGCCTGCACTACTTGTCATGTCATAGTTAGAAAAGGGTTTCAATCTCTTAAATCAGCAACAGACGAAGAAGAAGATATGCTAGACAAGGCTTGGGGATTAGAAGCAAATTCTCGATTGAGTTGTCAAATTAATATTGGAGAAGAAGATTTGGAGATAGAACTACCAAAATATACTATAAATATGGTATCTGAGGAGGCTTAACTATGAAATGGATAGATATTCATGAGATTGCTATTGAACTCAATGAGAAGCATGTAGATCATGATCCTGCTCACATTTTATTTACAGACCTTCATGCATTGGTTATAAATCTAGAAGACTTTGACGATGAACCAAATAATTCAAATGAAAAGATTTTGGAAGCCATACAAATGGCTTGGATACAAGAACAAGATTAACCTAATCAATGAAGAATAAGTATAATGCGCGCTAAATTTACAATGGTATCAACTTATGTCTTTAGAACAAACACTTTCTATTATTAAGCCAGACGCAGTATCCAAAGGATTAGAAGAAGAAATATGTTCTAGAATAGAAAAGTCAGGGTTGCTTATAAAAAACAAGAAATCTATTAGTCTATCAAAAGAAGAAGCTGAGAAATTCTATTCTGAACACAAAGAAAAACCTTTTTTTAATTCTCTGGTAGAGTTTATGACTTCTGGTCCTATTCAGGTTCAGATCCTAGAAGGAAATAATGCTATAACAAAATATAGAGAGTTAATGGGAGATACTAATCCTAAAGAGGCTAACCCAGGGACTTTAAGATATGAATTTGCAGATTCTATAGATGCTAATGCAGTTCACGGTTCCGACTCAGAAGTTTCTGCTAAAAGAGAAATTCATTTTTTCTTTCCAAGTTAATATTTCTGTCTGATGGAAGAAAATAATAAACCTCAATACTCTGGAAATCTATTTAGAGAAGCTAGATCAAAGAAGAGGCTTCGTTATAAGACATTAGCTTCTAATCTCAATTTACCTGAGAATTATTTGGTTTACTTAGAAGAAGATAGGTATCAAGAGCTTCCTGGTCCTACTTATGTTCGTGGTTATATTAGGGCCTATTCTAAAGAATTAGGGATAAAACCAGATCTAATTTTAGAAGGCTATGATCTTTATTTACGTGATCAAAGGAAAAAAATTAAGAAGGAAAAGAAGAAGGCAAGAAAAGAAAGAAAAAAACAAGAAAAAATTCTTAATTTTCTATCCAATGAAACGTTAATTATGACCTTACTGGTTATCGCTTTAATTGTTATCTATTTCTACTCAGGAATAGAAAAACCAATGTAAACTACATTGTCTTACCTTCAGGAGATTGTGTTGAATTTACCTTGCCAGATTAAAAGAAGAAAATCTAAACAGATAATGGTAGGAAATGTTCCCATTGGTGGTGGAGCTCCTGTTTCTGTTCAAAGTATGACTAACACAGAAACCACAGATGTAAAATCTACTATTACCCAAATTAACCAATTAGTAACGGCAGGTGCTGATTTAATAAGGATTTCTACCCCTGATGAAGAATCAGTAGAAGCGTTTGGATTTATAAAAAAACAAGTAAAGACCCCTTTAATAGCTGACATCCATTTTGACTTCAAGCTTGCTATAGAAGCTATAAAGCAAGGTGCAGATTGTTTAAGAATTAATCCCGGTAATATAGGAAAAAAAGAAAAGGTTAAAACTGTTGTTTCTGCTGCTAAAGATCATGGTGTACCAATAAGGATAGGAGTTAATGCTGGTTCTCTAGAAAAAAGATTGCAGAAAAAGTATGGAGAACCAAATTCAGACGCTCTAGTAGAATCAGCAATGGGTCACGTAGATATCTTACAATCCTTGGATTTTGACAATTTTAAATTGAGCATAAAAGCTTCTGATGTTTTTTTAACTGTTGAAAGTTATAGAAAAATCGCTACTCTTATTGATCAACCTCTTCATCTGGGAATAACTGAGGCAGGTCCATTTAGGTCTGGTACTGTCAAATCTTCTATAGGTTTAGGTATTCTTCTTTATGAAGGTATTGGAGACACAATAAGAATCTCTTTAGCTTCTGATCCAGTAGATGAGATAAAAGTTGGTTTCGACCTTCTAAAAAGTTTAAAACTTCGCTCAAGAGGTATAAATTTTATAGCATGTCCTAGCTGCTCAAGGATGAATTTTGATGTAATTGGTACTATGAATGAATTAGAAAAAAAGTTTGAGGACTTTGAAGAAAATTTAGATGTAGCAGTTATAGGTTGTTATGTTAATGGTCCAGGCGAATCTAAACATACTGATATAGGAGTTACAGGGGCATCTCCCAGAAATCTCATATATATAGATGGAAGACCTGACCATAAAATTGGTAGTGATAGTTTAGTAGAGCACTTAGAGTCTTTGATAAGAAAGAAAATAAAAACTCATAAAAACAAAGAAGAGGCACTAATTATTAAACAAAGTTAAAATTTAATGTATGGTGGATATTAAGCCTTTGAGAGGCATGAAAGACATTACTCCTGATAGCGTGGGAGCTTGGCAGTTAGCGGAATCTTCAATTAAGAAGATTTTTTCATCTTATGGTTATCAAGAGATAAGGATACCTATTGTAGAGAAAGCCTCCTTATTCAAGAGGTCTATAGGTCAATCTACCGATATTGTTTCTAAAGAGATGTACTCTTTTGAGGATAGAAAAGGTGAAGAGATAGCCTTGAGACCTGAAGGTACTGCAAGTTGTGTAAGGGCTGCTTTATCTAATAATTTATTTAGAACTGAATCAGCAAGATTATGGTATATGGGGCCTATGTTTAGATATGAAAGACCTCAAAAAGGAAGGTCTAGACAATTTCATCAATCTAGTCTAGAAGCTTATGGAGTTTCACATCCTTATATAGAAGTTGAATTAATTTCTGTTTGTGCAAGATTATGGAAAGAATTAGAGATTAATCAAGATCTTACCTTGGAAATAAATACTTTGGGTAATTCAGATAGTAGAAGACAATACAAAGATGCCTTAAAAGAATACTTTGATAAATATAAAAAAGACCTGGATAAGAATTCCTTAAGGCAATTAAAAGAAAACCCTTTGAGAATTTTAGATTCTAAGTTAGATGATGTAAGAAAACTTCTTTTAGATGCTCCAGATCTAAGGGATTTTATAGATGCAGAATCTAAGGATCATTTTGAAGTGCTACTAAAGAATTTAGATGAGCTTAAAATAAATTTCGTGGTGAACAATAAGTTAGTTAGGGGGTTAGACTATTATGAAAAGACAGTTTTTGAATGGAAGAGCAGTATCATTGGTTCCCAAGACGCCATTTGTGCAGGTGGAAGATATGATCACCTTGTTGAAGAATTAGGAGGTAAACCCTGTCCTGGAGTTGGGTTTTCCATCGGCATGGAAAGACTGATCCTACTTCTTGAAGATAAAAACAAATCACTTTACAAACCTACAGGTTTAGATGTTTTTTTTGTTTGCCTTACTGAGGAAACTATACCAATTGCTATAAAATACTCTGAAGCAATAAGAGAAAGAATAACTAACTTGAATCTAAAAACAAATTTTGGATTGGAAAGTGCTAGTTCTCAATTTAAAAAAGCTGACAATTCTGGAGCTGAAGTTGCTCTTATTTTAGGCGAAGAAGAACTAAAGAATAATAGCATTTCCTTTAAAGAATTAAGAAAAGAAAGTTCACAGGAAACTTTAACTTTAGAAGAAGTAATAGAAAGATTAAAGAGATGAGACTATAAACATGGCTAATTTTTTCAGTTCATCAGAAGAAGAAAACTTTGAACTTATTAGTTCTTGGTGGAATAAATATAAATACCTTGCTATTTCTTTATTATTTGTTGTTATTGCAGGGATTCTATCGTTTGAGTACTGGTCTCAAACTTCCCAAGATAAAAAACATGAATTAGCTCAAGAATATCAATCTCTTACAGAGTCTCTAGATGATTCTTCTCAAGAAAATAAGCAAAAAATAAAAGATTTTATAGAAAAATTTCCTGACACCCCATACACCTATATGGCTTCTTTCCATCTTTCCAAAATTCTTGTTGAGAATGGGGAATTATTAGAAGCTTCACAAGAATTAAAAAATATAATTGATAGAACTAGCTCTGGTTGGAGTAACGAATATGATCCGATTGAATCTACAGCAAGATTGCGTTTAGCTAAGATTCTTCTTTCTTTAGATAAACCCCAAGAAGTTCTTGAAGTGCTAAAACAGGCTAAAGCCTTAAATGGAGCATTGTTTGAAGTTAAGGGAGATGCTGAATCTCAACTTAATAGATTTAATGAAGCAAATATAAGCTATTTACAAGCACTTGAATCTACACAAAGCTCTTCTCTTAAATCTCTTATTAGAATGAAAATAGCAGATCTCCAAATAGATGATAATGTTGAATAGAAATCCTTTTTTTATTATCTTTTTTCTGAGTTTCTTTATGAACAGTTGCTCTTCTTTTGGTTGGCTAAAGTTCTGGGGAGATGATGAAGAAGTTGAAGAACCTACAGAGCTTGTATCCATAAAAGAAGAAGCTAGTTTTAGTAAGAAATGGGATAAAGGTTTAGGAGAATTGGGTCTTACGGGAAAGTTTATTCCTGTTATTAACAATGACAAAATATATTTTATTTCTTCTGAAGGGAATCTTGTTGCTTTATCCTCAAATAAAGGCAGAGCTATTTGGTCAAGAAAAACTGGAGATAGAGTATCAGGGGCATTAGGGTTAGGTTTTAAAAGACTTCATTATGGAACTATTGATGGAGAGATTATTTCCATAGAAGAAGAAAATGGAGAAGAAATATGGAGAAATAAAACTTCAAGCGAAGTCCTATCTCCACCAACCACTAACGGAGATATCGTCGCTGTTCAGAGTGCTGATGGAGTGATATCTGGATTTGACTTCAAGACAGGTGATGAAAGATGGGTACATCAATCTACTGTCCCAAGATTAAGTTTGAGAGGAACATCTACACCTTTTTTTGAGCAGGGTTTTCTTTTCACGGCTTTTGCAAATGGAAAAGTAGCTATGATTTATCCAGATTCAGGTTCAGTAAGATGGGAAATACCTGTAGCAATTAACGATGGTAAATCTGAACTAGAAAGGGTTGTAGATATTGATGGTAAACCAATTTTAGTGGGAGAACTGCTCTTTTCTGCTTCTTATCAAGGAAATATTTCTGCTGTAGATATCAGGTCAGGAAGACTTGTTTGGCAAGAAGATATTTCTACAACAAGAGATCTGACTGAGGCGAGATCTAGAATTGTAGCTGTTGACAGAAAAGATATAGTTAAGGCTTTCGGAGCCTCATCAGGAGTGCTTATCTGGCAGCAGGAAGGACTAAAATTAAGGAAAGTTTCTTCACCAGTGGCAACAAATAAAGGAATTGTTATTGGAGATTTTGAAGGATATTTACATCTTCTAGATTCTAGAGATGGTTCATTTATAGGAAGAAAAAAGGTATCAAGAAAACCAATTAAAGAAATTGTTTATCAAGGAAACGAGCTTCTTGCTTTGGATGAATCAGGACGTCTTATTTCTCTTACCATACAGTAAATCAATCTATAATCTCTTTTCTATCTGTTCTATGAGAAGAATATGTCTAATGTAGTAGCTTTAATAGGTCGACCAAATGTCGGTAAGTCATCTCTTTTTAATGCTCTAACAGGCTCAAATACAGCATTAGTAGCTAACCATTTTGGTCTAACAAGAGATAGACAATATGGAAATATAATTGGTACTTCTATAGTTTTAATTGATACAGGAGGAATAAGCAAAGAATCTTCTGACTTATCTCGAGCTATAAGAGAACAGACTAATTTAGCTATTGAAGAAGCAGACATCTTGTTATTTATGGTTGATGTAAAAGAAGGTCTTCTTCCTTTAGATAAAGAAATATCGCAGTTTCTGAGGAAATCAAACAAGCCTATTTATCTACTTGTAAATAAAGTAGATGGAAATAAGCAAGAGAGCTTGGTATCAGATTTTGAAAATCTGGGTTTCAAAGAGACATTTGCAATTTCTACTGCTCACAATAGGGGAGTGTCTGATCTTATAGATATCTTGTTAAATATTGATACACACAAGCCTACACAAGAAAATTTACAAGAAGATAAAATTAAAGTTTCAATAATTGGAAGACCAAATGTAGGTAAATCTACTCTAGTTAATAGGTTAGTTGGTGGAAATAGATCGATAGTTTCAGAGGAAGCAGGCACAACAAGAGACTCCATAGAGGTACCTATAAAGTTTAATAATAAAGATTTAACACTTATTGATACTGCGGGAGTTAGAAGAAAAAGATCTATAAAAGAAAAAAGTGTTGAAAAATCTTCTGTATCGAGATCTATAGAAGCAATACGCAGATCTGATGTAGTAATTCTTTTGTTGGACTCAACTGAATCCATAGTAGATCAAGATTTACACCTTTTGGGGCTTTCTTTAGCTTTGAGAAGACCAGTTATAATAGGGGCAAACAAGATTGACCTTTTAACTAAAAAGGGTATTAGTGAACTGCAAGAAGACATTTCAAAAAATATTAAGTTTGCAAGTTACCTTAAGATCCAATTTTTATCTGCAAAAGATGGAAAAGGAGTTAAACCTCTATTAAATAAAGCAGAAAGAGCTTATATCTCAAGCAGAAAAGATATAGACACATCTTTGCTAAATAGTATTCTAAAAAAGGCTTTAATAGAACATAGCCCACCTATAAGAGGTAGGTTTAGGCCTAAATTAAGATATGTAAATCTTTTAAAAAAAGACCCTTTCACTATTTTAATTCATGGAAACAATACAAAAGATTTATCTGCTTCTTATAAAAAATATTTAGAGAATTATTTTAGATCTGAGATCGGCTTTGAATCTAGCTCATTGCAAATCAAATTCCGTGATGGAGTCAATCCTTTTAAACATAAGACTAATATTCTTTCAGAAAGACAAAGGAAGAAGAGAAAAAGATTATTAAAAAACAGAAGAAAAAAGTGAATTGTTCTAAAATTCTCTTTCTCTTCTTACTAAATATTTTTTTAAACTATGTTTTTACTCAGGAGACAGAGGATTTGAAACCTCCTATAGCAAAAAAAATACCAAAAAAATTCGAAGCTCATGGAGTAGAGAGGATAGATAACTATTATTGGATGAGAGATGATTCTAGAAGTAATAAGGAAGTTATTAATCACCTAAAACAAGAAAATAAATACTTAGAAGATTGGTTTAGTTCTGGTTCTGATTATAGAAAAGAAATTTTTAGAGAGATAGTATCAAGAATTCCTAAAAAGGAAGATTCAGTTCCTGTACCTATGGGTTCTTATGAGTATTACCGTAGATATAAACCAGACAAAGAACACCCTATCTATATCAGGAGGAAAAAAAATACTCTCAAAGAGCAAGTAATTTTAGATGTTAACAGATTAGCAGAAGGAAAAAATTTTTATCAGCTTTCTAATTGGAGTATTTCTCCTACCGAAGAAAAGCTAGCTTTTGCAGAGGATGTAACAGGAAGAAGAGAGTACATCATAAGAATTAAGAATATTTCTAGCAATTCTTTCTTAAATGAAAGACTGATTGGAACTTCTGGAGACATTGCATGGTCTGGAGATGGTAAATTTATTTTCTATGTTAGAAGAGATTCTAAGACTTTACTTCCTTATCAAGTTTATCGTCATAAAATTGGTGATAAGCAAAGTGAAGATGTCTTAATTTATCAAGAGAAAGATAATACTTTCCATGTTTCTGTAGGTAATACACGATCAATGAAGTACATTGAAATTTATATATCTAGTACTACAAGTTCTGAGACTTTATTAATAGACTCTTCTTTACCAAACGATCACCCACATATTTTTCTAAGAAGAGAAAAGAACCATCTTTATTCAGTTGAAGATGATGGTGAGCTAATGATTATTCGTACTAATTGGAAAGCTAAGAATTTTCGTTTGATGAGAGTACCTATAAGCAAATCAACTAAGAAGAAGGATTGGCAAGAATTGCTTCCTCATAACGAGGAAATTCTAATTCAATCTTTTTTGTCATTTCCAACACATGTAGTAGCTTTAGAGAGGTCTAAGGGTTTAAGTAATTTTCGTATAATTGATAAAAAGAAAAAGTCTCAAAGGCTTATTAACTTTCAAGAGCAAACCTATGAGACTTATTTTGCAGCTAATCCAGAATATAAAAATACCAAATTTTATATTGGTTATTCGAGCTTAAGAACTCCGGACTCTGTTTATTCCGTAAGTCTTATATCTAGTAGGAAGAAGCTTTTGAAGCAGATAGAAGTAAAAGGAGTGTTTGAACCAAATAGATATAAGGTAGAGAGATTTTTTGTTGCAGGTAGAGATAATACTCCTATTCCTGTATCAATTATCTATAGGAAAGATTCCTTTAGAAAAAACAAAAACCCTTTGTTTGTTTATGGTTATGGTTCTTATGGGATTTCTATGGATACAGGATTTAGCTATTCGAGAATCTCTCTAATTGACCGAGGGTTTATATTTGCTATTGCTCATGTTAGAGGTGGACAGGAGTTAGGAAGAAAGTGGTATGAAGATGGAAAAATGATGAAAAAGAAGAATACATTTAATGATTTTATAGACGTAACTGAAGGACTATTAAATGAGGGTTATGGAGACAGAGAGAGAGTTTACGCGGGAGGTGGTAGTGCAGGGGGTCTTTTGATGGGAGCAGTCATTAATCAGAAGCCTGAACTCTATAATGCAGTTATATCTAATGTTCCTTTCGTTGATGTAATCACAACAATGTCTGATTCTTCTATTCCTTTAACAACAGGGGAATATAGCGAATGGGGTAATCCAATTAATGAAAAGGAATTTAGATATATCTTAAGTTATTCTCCTTACGACAACATAAAAGCTTATCATTATCCAAGTATTCTGGTCACAACGGGGCTTTGGGATTCTCAAGTCCAGTACTATGAACCTGTAAAATATGTTGCAAAAATAAGAGAGTTTAATAGATCTAATAAACCTATTTTGATGAAAGCAAATTTAACAGCAGGGCACAGTGGTCTTAGTGGTAGATTCGCTTCTCTAAAAGAAGTGGCAATGGAGTATGCTTTTTTACTACGCCTTGATAAAGAAGAAGGAAAGAGTCATTAGTTTAAAAACTAGAAATAAAAGAATAATAGCCTTATTAATTCCTACAGTAATTTTTGTAAGTATGGGTCAATCAGTCTATTGGCAAACTATGCCTTTAATAGGAAGAGAGCTAGGTTTTAGTGTTAAATTAATTAACTCCCTTGTTTCTTTTTCAGCTTTAATGTTTTTAATATTTACTCCATATTGGGGTAAGTTAAGTGACAGGAAAGGAAGAAAATTTGTTCTTTTGATCGGTTTAGTAGGCTACATTTTTTCCACACTTATTTTTTGTTGGATAGCCTACCTAGGATTGATAGGCTACTTCACTTTCACAACACTCATTTTTTTAATTTTGATGGCTAGGGTTTTAAATTCTGCTTTGGGTGCAGGAATGAGGCCAGCTACAGGAGCAACAGTGGCAGATGTAACAACAGAAGAAAATAGGTCTGCTGGAATGGGTCAATTTGGTGCTGCAAATAATATAGGAACAATTCTTGGACCAGTTTTAGTAGCGTTTATTGCATTTCTCTTTGCTCAAACATCTATTTTCCCATCTTTCTTAGAGCCTTATGGTAGGCTCATTCCTCTTATGGTTATGACCTTTCTAATGGTTATCGCACTTTTTTTTGTCTATTTTTATTTACCCGAATCATTTATAAAACAAGAAACAAATTCCAAAAAAAAGGACTTCAATTTAGATAAAAGGAATTTAATGCTGATATCAACTGGGGTCTTGATTTTTTCATCATTTGCAATAATTCAATCTATTACAGCATTTTATCTACAAGACACTTTCTCTTTAAGCATTTTAGTAACTCAACAAAGCTTAGGTATAGCTTTAGGCTTTATGGCACTAACCTCAATTGTCGCTCAGTTGACAATAGTACAAAAAATAAAAGTTCTTCCAATAAAACTTATTCAATGGTCTACACCTTTTTTTATATTAGGAACTTTGATAGCTGTTTACACTTCTAATTTTAATTTTTATGTATTTGGCATGATGCTTATCGGTCTTGGAATGGGTTTAGGCACTCCGGGATACACAGCCGCAGCATCTTTAAATGCTGATTCAGATAGTCAAGGTGCAGCAGTAGGTTTGGCCATGGTAGCTCCTGGATTAGGCTTTTCTTTAGGTCCTTTATTGGGAGGTTTTTTATATGAAATTTCTCCATCTTTTCCTTTTTTAATCATTCTTCCTATTTTTGTTACAGTATTTTTAATGGCCTCAAATATTAAGAAATATAACTTATCAGATAAAACTTTATAGCATTCACCTTATTGCCAAATTATAATTAAGATATTCCCAATATTACTGTTTAGACAGCCCAATGAAAGAAAAAGATAATCGTCCAGTTTACCTAAACCCTTTTGTTCACCTTCCTATCATAGGAATATCTTCAATTTTGCATAGGATTTCAGGGCTTGCTCTGTTTTTCATTTTTATTATTGTTGTGTGGATGTTAGATAGATCTCTATCTTCCGAAGAAGAGTTTTTAAACCTTTTAAATGATTTGAATAATTTACTTCTGTTGAAAGTAATTTTTTACTTATTTTTAGTTGGAATTCTTTATCACTCCCTAATAGGTTTAAAGAAACTAATTTCTGATTTTTTTGGAATAGGAGAAGATCTAAGATCAGGAAGTCTTATTTCATGGGTTTATAATTTTATTTTTCTTTTAGCTTCCATCTGTTTATTTTTTAAGTTGTTTATTTAGTTTATTTAACATGAAAGGTATATTTGGATCTGGAACTAAAGATTTTTTAGCACTTAGAATTACTGCATTAATTCTTTTGGTTTATTCTGCCTACCTAACCTTTTTTGTTTTTTATTATGAACCAATAAGTTTTGATCTGTGGAAAGGATTATTTCAAAATGTCTTTATGAAGATATCTACCACCCTATTTCTTTTGTCTTTTTGTGTTCATACTTGGCTAGGAACTTGGGCTATTGGAAGTGACTACCTGACTGTATCTAGATTGGGAAGTTTAGGTCCAATTATCAATAAAGTATATAGAGCTATATGTGCCCTGATAATAAGCTCTGTTGCTCTGTGGACTTTTTTAATTATTTGGTAGGGCTTAAATGAAAGTTGATGAAATTATAAAAGCTAAAGACTTACCCATTAAAGATTTTGATGGAATTATTATAGGTGGAGGAGGTTCAGGCATGAGAGCTTCTCTGCAGTTAGCTGAATCTGGTTTAAAAACTGCAGTTATTTCTAAGGTTTTTCCTACAAGATCACACACAGTTTCTGCCCAAGGAGGAATTACTTGTGCCATTCAAAGTGATGACCCTGAAGATGATTGGCGTTGGCATATGTTTGATACTGTAAAAGGGTCAGATTATATCGGGGATCAAGATGCTATTGAATATATGTGCAGCGAAGGTCCAAAAGCAATCTTTGAACTTGAACACATGGGCTTGCCATTTTCTCGGACTGAAGAAGGGAGAATTTATCAAAGACCCTTTGGAGGTCAATCAAAAGATTATGGTAAAGGCGGACAGGCTTCTAGAACTTGTGCAGCAGCAGATAGAACAGGTCATAGCCTTTTACATACTCTTTATCAAGCAAATCTAAAAGCAGGAACAGATTTTCTAAATGAATGGTTTGCCGTAGATCTAGTTTTGAACTCTGAAAAAGAAGTTACTGGTGTTATTGCTTTTGAAGTTGAATCAGGTGAAATATTTTATATAAGATCTAGAGCTACCGTTTTAGCTACTGGAGGAGCTGGTAGAATTTATGCTTCAACCACAAATGCTCTTATTAACTCAGGGGACGGAATAGGGATGGCTCTAAGAGCAGGCTTTCCAGTGCAAGATATAGAGATGTGGCAATTTCATCCAACAGGCATTTATGGTCATGGCACTTTGGTAACTGAAGGTTGTAGGGGTGAGGGAGGTTATTTGATCAATAAAGATGGAGAAAGATTTATGGAGAGATATGCTCCAAATGCTAAAGACTTAGCAAGTAGAGATGTGGTTTCAAGAGCTATGGCAAAAGAAATCCTAGAAGGAAGAGGATGCGGCACAGATCAAGACCACATTAAACTAAGACTAGACCATTTAGGCCCCGAGGTTGTTCATAAACGATTACCTGGGATAACTGAATTATCTAAAACATTTGCACATGTAGATCCAGCTGTTGAGCCTATTCCTGTTGTTCCTACTTGTCATTATATGATGGGAGGAATCCCCACAAATATCAATGGTCAAGTTATTACTATTAAGAATGGAAAAGATTCTGTAGTAAATGGTCTTTATGCAACAGGAGAGGTTGCTTGTGTTTCTGTTCATGGGGGAAATAGGTTAGGAGGAAATTCTTTATTAGATCTAGTTGTTTTTGGAAGGGCAGCGGGTATTCATATTGAAGAATCTCTTAAACAGGATTTAAGTTTACAACTTTCTTCCGAAGAGGATATAGATCAAGCCCTCAACAGACTCAATACTTTAAACTCTTCTAAGGATGGTAAAGAAACGGAAGAGCTAAAGAAAGAAATGCAGCAAAACATGCAAAATAATTTTGGAGTCTTTCGAAGAGGTGATCTCATGGAAAAAGGAATAGAAGATCTAACTAACTCTAGAAATTCTTTTGAAAATATATATTTATCTGATAAATCTGCCTGTTTTAATACCGCAAGAATAGAGGCTCTTGAACTACAGAATTTATTTGAAGTGGCGGAGGCAACAGCAATAACAGCTAATGAGAGAAAAGAAAGTAGGGGAGCCCATGCCAGAGATGACTTCCCAGAAAGAGATGACGATAATTGGTTAAAGCATTCCATTTACTTTTCTTCTGATAAATCGGTTTCAAAGAGAGATGTTAATTTTAGACCAAGTACTGTACAAGCTTTCCAACCTGCAGAGAGAACTTATTGATGAGCTCAGTGATACCTACAGAAGAAGTTAGGGGCTTAACCGTCAGTGTTTACCGTTTTGACCCAGGTAAAGATAAGAAAGCTTATATGCAAGATATTTTGATTGAGGTTCCAGTAAATAAAGATCTTATGGTTTTAGATGCTTTAGTTTTAGCAAAGAAGAAAGAAACTTCTCTTTCTTTTAGGCGTTCTTGCGGGGAAGGGGTATGTGGTTCAGATGGAATGAATATAAATGGAAAGAACGGCTTAGCATGTGTTACTCCACTTTCTGAGGCTATCAAGGGAGATAAATTAGTTTTAAGGCCTATGCCTGGACTTCCTGTAATAAGAGATTTAATTGTGGATATGAAGCAGTTTTTTGATCAACTAGAGAAAGTAAAACCTTACCTAATAACTAAAGATAAAGCTCCTGAACAAGAAAGAAAGCAGTCACCAGAAGAAAGAGAGAAGCTTGATGGTCTATACGAATGCATCCTGTGTGGGTGTTGTTCTACTGCTTGCCCCTCTTTTTGGTGGAACCCTGATAAATTTTTAGGTCCAGCAGCTCTTCTCCAATCATGGAGATTTATAGCAGATTCTAGAGATCAAGCATTTGATGAGCGTTTAGATGATCTAGATGATGCGTTTAGTCTTTATCGATGCCATGGAATAATGAATTGCGTTTCAGTATGCCCAAAAGGATTAAATCCTACAGAAGCCATTTCAAACATAAGAAAAAAATTAATAAGCAGAAAGAAATGAAATAGATATGGGTGATCAGGAAGACAGTCATTACGATGTTATTATCCTAGGCTCCGGACCTGGAGGTTACGTTTCAGCAATACGATGTTCACAACTTGGTCTAAAGACTCTTTGTGTTGAAAGATGTGGAGAAAATAATAAACCTATATTTGGAGGGACTTGTTTGAATGTTGGCTGCATTCCCTCTAAGGCTTTATTGGATAGTTCTTATAATTTTCATTTAGCAAATTCAGGACTTGAATCACATGGCATTAATTTAAAAAGCATCACAATGGATGTTGGTAGAATGCTTGAAAGAAAAGAAAAGATTGTTTCAGGTTTAACTAAGGGTGTAGAGTCTTTATTTAGATTAAATAAAGTAGAATCTGTTCTGGGTGAAGCTTTAGTACTAGAAAAAGGAAAGGTAGTAGTACAAGAACCATCAGGAAATAAAGTTACTCTAACTTCTGAAAATATAATAATTGCTACAGGTTCTAGTCCAATCCTTCTGCCTTCAATAGAATGTGATGGAGACAAAATAGTAACTTCAACAGGAGCGCTAGATTTTGATGAAGTACCTGAAAAGCTAGCAATAATAGGTGCTGGAGCTATAGGACTTGAATTAGGTAGCGTGTGGTCTCGATTAGGTTCTGAAGTTGTAATTCTAGAAGCATTAGAAAACTTTTTGCCTAACGCAGATCAACAAATCTCTTCTGAAGCAATAAAAATTCTTTCTAATCAAGGTCTGGATATTAAGTTGGGAGCTAAAGTTAATAAAGCAAAGATGGAGTCTGAAGAAGTTTTAATAAATTACTCTGATGACTCAGGTGCGAATGAGATAAAAGTTGATAAGTTAGTAATGGCGGTTGGAAGAAAACCCCAAACACAAAATATCTTTGCTTCTGAACTAGAGATTAAAGTCAATGATCAAGGGTTTATAGAGGTAAATGAATTCTGTGAGACTAGCTTAAAAGGAATCTATGCCATAGGAGATGTAGTTAGAGGACCAATGTTAGCCCACAAAGCTTCTGAAGAAGGAATTATGGTTGCTGAAAATTTAGCAGGTGAGTCTACAGAGATAGATTATGGCAGGATTCCGTTTGTGATCTATACTCATCCTGAGATAGCATGGGCAGGTCTAACAGAAGAGAAAGCTTTAAAAAATAACCTAGACATCAGTGTTGGGTCTTTTCCTTTCAAAGCAAGTGGTAGAGCTTTGGCATCAAATGAAACTGAAGGTTTTGTAAAAGTAATTAGTAATGCGCAAGATGATTCTATTGTAGGAGTTCATGTTATAGGGCCTTCCGCTGCAGATATTGTTCAACAAGGAGTAATAGCCATGCAACTAGAATCTAGTGCAGAGGATTTGGGTTTAATAATGTTTAGTCACCCAAGTTATTCAGAAGCCTTTCATGAAGCAGCTTTAGCTACCAGAGGAAATGCTATCCATATAGGAAACAGAAAGAAATAAAAAATGAATCTTCACGAGTATCAGGCTAAAAAAATTTTTAGAGAGTATGGTATTCCAGTTTCAAAAGGGATCCCCATAGTTAGTTCTGGTGAGGTTTCAAAAGCAATCAATTCCTTAGATGGGAAAAAGTGGGTCGTAAAGGCACAAGTGCATGCAGGCGGAAGAGGTAAAGCTGGTGGAGTCGAACTAGTTAATTCAATACAGGAAGCTAAAGTATTTGCAGAAAAATGGTTAGGAAAAAATTTGGTAACTTATCAAACTGATGAAAAAGGACAGCCTGTAAACACAATCTTGATTGAGGAGTGTACGGATATTGATAAGGAACTTTATCTTGGCGCCGTTATAGATAGAGAATCTCAAAGGTTAGTCTTTATGACATCATCAGAAGGAGGTATAAATATTGAAGAGGTGGCATCAACTACTCCTGAAAAGATATTTCAGGTCCCTGTAGACCCTATAAATGGACCTTCATCTAACGAAGCTGAATATCTATCAACTTCATTAGATTTAACTGATTCGCAAAAAAAAGAATTTCAAGCCCTATACCATTCTTTAGCGAAGATGTTTATAGAAAAGGACTTATCTTTATTGGAAATAAATCCTTTAGTTATTAATACTGAAGGTAATCTTATATGTTTAGATGCAAAAATTAACGTTGATTCTAATGCCTTATACAGACAAGAATCTTTAACCAAAATAAAGGATATTTCACAGGAAGACGAGAGAGAGTCACATGCTTCAAAATGGAATCTTAGTTATGTATCTTTAGATGGTAATATTGGCTGTATGGTGAATGGTGCAGGTTTAGCCATGGGAACCATGGATATTATAAAGCTGCAAGGAGGAGAACCAGCCAATTTTCTAGATGTTGGAGGTGCCGCTGATTCAAAACGAGTTGCAGAAGCTTTCAAGATAATACTTTCAGATAAAGCAGTAGAGGCAGTTCTTATTAATATATTTGGGGGTATAGTCAGGTGTGATGTTATAGCTGATGGAATAATACAAGCAGTAGAAGAAATTGGAGTGAATGTTCCTGTTGTAGTAAGACTCGAAGGCAATAATGCTGATCTTGGATCTCAGAAACTGTCACAAAGTGGGTTAAATATAATAAGCGCATCTGGACTAGAAGAAGCAGCACAATTAGTTGTGAGGTCAGTTTCTTGAGTATTTTAATCAATAAAGACACAAAAGTTATTTGTCAGGGCTTTACAGGTTCTCAGGCTACACAACATTGCGAGCAGTGTATTGATTATGGAACAAACTTTGTCGGAGGTGTTACTCCTGGTAAGGGAGGCCAAAGACATTTAGGCTTACCTGTTTTTAATACAGTTAAAGAAGCAGTTAGCTCAACAGGAGCCTCAGCAAGTTTAATATTTGTTCCTGCAAAGTTTGGAAAGCAATCTATTCTTGAAGCTGCAGAAGTAGGTATAGAACTCATAGTTTGTATTACAGAAGGTATTCCAACCCTAGATATGATAGAAGTGAAAGTAAGATGTGATCAACTAGGATCAAGGCTAATAGGTCCTAATTGCCCAGGTTTGATAACTCCTGGTGAAAGCAAGATGGGGATCATGCCTGGAGATATTCACTTACCAGGAAAAGTTGGAATTATATCTAGATCAGGTACTTTAACTTATGAAGCAGTAAAACAGACTACAGATTTAGGATTTGGCCAAAGTAGTTGTGTAGGAATAGGAGGAGATCCTGTTCCTGGATCTAGCTTTATTGATATGCTTTCTCTTTTTGAATCCGACCCTCTTACTGAAGCTGTTGTGATGGTAGGAGAAATAGGGGGAACAGCAGAAGAAGCAGCAGCAGAATTCATTCAAAGTAATGTCTCAAAACCAGTAGTCTCATATATAGCAGGAGTTACTGCCCCTTCAGGCAAGAGAATGGGGCACGCGGGTGCAATTATTGCCGGAGGGAAAGGTACTGCAGAAGAAAAATTTAAAGCTTTAAAAAGAGCAGGGGTTCATACAGTAAGAAGTCCAGCCGAGATAGGTAAAGGTGTAGGAGAGATAACAGGGTGGTAAATTACAAACATCTAAAAATTGAGGATAAAGGGAAATTAATTATTTGTTACTTATCTAATCCTCCTACTCATACTTTAACGGCACAGGGATTATTGGAGATTCATAATTTTTTAGACTCTTTGGTTGGGAATAAAGAGTTAAGAGTGCTTGCTTTTACTGGAACAGGAGAGGGTGTCTTTATAAGGCATTACGAAGTAGGTGAACTAGCAGATGCTGCAGAAAAAAATATTAGACTAGAAAAAAGAGTAACTGAAACTGATAAAAAAATAAAAAAGGAATTGCATGTCTTTCATAAAATGCTTTTAAAGATTAGAGATTTAGATGCGATAGTAGTAGCTGGAATAAATGGCAACACCGCAGGAGGGGGTTGTGAATTCTCCTTAGGATGTGATCTAAGAGTAATGTCATCAGGAGATTACTTTATTGGACTTCCAGAAACTGGTATAGGGATTCTTCCTGGAGGAGGGGGTACGCAACGTTTAGCTCGATTAATTGGAACTTCTAGAGCTTTAGACTTGATTCTTCATGGTCAATTGATATCAAATACTCAGGCCCACGAATATGGAATTATAAATAAAATACTCCCAAAGGAGTCTTTCTTAGAATCGTTAAATGAATATTGTCTGATTTTAGCTAATAGGGCCCCTATTGCTTTAAGAGAAGTTAAAAGAGTCATTCATGAAGGTGTAGATTTACCATTAGAGGAGGCTCTTCTACGTGAGCAACAAGCTTTTAATAAAACTATGAACTCTAAAGATGCTGCAAGCGCTATGAGAACCATGATAGATAACAAAGAAGAAATAAATATAATTTCTAAATTAGATTGGTTAGGAGAGTAATTCTTTACTCTTTAGAGACCTTAACAACTTGTTTCCCAAAGTTTTTTCCACTTAAGACATCTCTCAAAGCCTGAGGTGCGCTCTCTAAACCTTCGCTTATTGTCTCCCTATATTTAATTTTCCCTTCTTGTATCCACTTAGATAACTCTTTAGTTGCTTGTGGCCACTCTTCAAACCACTCTGTAACAACGAAAAATCTATGCTCTGGAGTCGGATTAAGTGCACCAAAAACGTGAAATGGGGTTTCTTCTTTTTCAAAATCAGTTGAGTTATAGTGTGCAATGAAACCACAAATAGGGATTCTTGCACCGGGATTAAGATTTTTGGCAACGGCTTTAGAGACTTCTGCTCCAACGTTTTCAAAATACACATCTATCCCTTCAGGACAGGCAGCCTTAAGATCTGCTTCTAAGCTTCCTGCCTTATAATCAACGCAAGCATCAAACCCTAATTCCTTTGTTACATATGTACATTTTGTTTCTCCTCCGGCAACTCCTACAGCTCTACATCCTAAAATTTTAGCCATTTGTCCCACAACTGTTCCTACTGCCCCTGAGGCTGCCGAAACAACAACAGTTTCTCCAGCTTTTGGTTTTCCTACTCTTAAGAGTCCAAAGTAAGCTGTTCTACCAGGCATTCCTACAGTGCCCAGGTAAGTTGATGCAGGCACTATATTAGGGTCTGCTTTATATAGTTGTTTGTCATTTCCATGGGCTATAATGTAACTCTGCCATCCTCGATGCACACAAACATAGTCCCCCTCATTGAAGTTATTAGATTTACTTTCTACTACAATCCCTATACTTTCCCCTGTCATGACTTCACCTAGTTTTACTGGATCAGCATAAGACTTAGTATCATTCATTCGACCTCTCATATAAGGATCAATAGAAAGAAAGAGAGTTTTTATAAGAATTTTTTCATCTTCTAAAGGTGGAATTTCTTTCTCTTCAAATTTAAAACAATCATCTTCAGGCATACCATGAGGCCTTTTATTGAGTAACCATCTTTTATTAATTCTTTTTTCCATCTATTTATTCTCCATCTTTTTGAATTACGAAATAAAAAATATCAGATTCTAAACTTTTTTTCAGTAACTTATGTCCTAAGAATTCACAGAACCTAGTTACATCTCTTTCTGTTGAGGGGTCAGTAGCAAAGAGTTCTATCTTATCCCCTTTTTTAACTCCTTGAATAGCTTTATGGAGCAACATAATAGGCTCAGGACAAATTAAACCTTCTGCTTTTATTATCAATCTTTTTCTCTTATAAATTTTTCAGAAGTAAGATTCAATCTCCAGATAGTTAAAGAAGCTGCTATACAAAGACCCATTGTCATTCCAGCCCACATACCTGGAGCTCCTAAAGAAGTAGCCCAAAAATCCGTTACAGCAAGGCTATATCCAAATGGTAGGGCAATTAACCAATAGGCTAGTAACATAATTAACATTGGCACAAAAGTATCTTTATAGCCTCTTAAGCTACCGACTGCACACATGGCAATACCATCTGGTATCTGGAAGAAAGCTGCAAACATTAAGAGAATTAATACAATGTTTATAACATTCAGATCTTGGGTATAGAAAACAACAATATGATCAGCAAACATCAATATAAGAAGTGTATTAAATAGTGCGGCAATTACACCAAATTTGATAGAAGAAAAGGAAGAATATCTAGCTTTGTGATAACTTTTTTCACCAACTAAATTACCAACTCTTACTGCGGCAGCAAGGCCTATGCTTAGGGGTACCATAAAGAAAAGACCCCCTATATTGAGTGCAATTCCGTGAGCGGCTATGACCTCGCTTCCCAAACGCCCTAGTATCAAGGAAGCGCCTGCAAACATACTAACTTCAATAAAATTACTAAGTCCTACTGGTAGTCCACCTTTAATTATTTCTTTTAGAACCTTTAAGGAAGGAATTTCAAATGAATCAAAAATCGTTGTGGGACTGTAAACTTTGTTTAATTTAATGTAACTAATTAAAATAATAAGCGCGCTCCAAGTAGCTATTACCGCAGCAAGACCAGCACCTTTTGCTCCCATTTCTGGAAATCCTAGTTTTCCAAATATAAGACAATAACTAGCTAGAATGTGAATACCAAGCATTATGAAGTTTATAACAGATAGAGGTAAAGGACGTGTTATTCCTTCAGTTAAGGATCTTAATGGTTGACTTAAGAGAATAGCAGGAACAGCAAAAATAAACGTACTGAGATATTCTTTTGAAAAAACTATAATTTCTTTTTCTACCCTTACTAGTTTAAGAATAGAATCTGTACTCATTAAAATTAAGGCAATAATAATTACAATAGGGATAACTAGCCATAAAGCCTGCCTAACAAGAGGTCCTATTTGATCTATTTTTCCTGCACCATTTAGTTGTGCAACCATAGCAGTTACGAAAAAGAGTATACCCCCAAGACCTATGAAAGTAGGAAACCAAACGGAGTTAGCTAAAAGGATTCCAGCAAGCACATCTGAAGAATAATTTCCTGCCATCACAACAGAAGCCACCCCTATTAATTGTGTAGCTAATTGAGTAAAGAACATAGGTATAGCTAGCTTTGCGTAACTTATAATTTCTTCTGTGAGTTTAGAAGAAAAAAATTTATTTCTTACTGTTAACTTTGCCTGTTCCATCAGAGCTTCATATCTTATCATGTAGAATCTAAGAAAATATCATCAGAAGGAAAAAATATCAGACAAGACAATCGCCCTTATTGGTTAAAACAACTTTTCGGAAAGTTGGCTGGATTTTATATTAAACATTATCTGGAACCTCAATTTGAATCTCTAGGTAAAGACCCAGTAATAATGGGCTCAAGGTATATAGATGTTTTTGGAAAAGGAATCAATATTGGTAATTATCCTACTTTTGTAGCTACAGATGACAGCAGAATCAGGCTGACAACTTGGAATGTAGGAGGTTTTGATGGAAAAATTTATGCAGGGGATTTTTGTTTGTTCACTCCTGGAGTAAGAATAGCTGCCGCAACAGAAATTAGAATTGGAAAAGGGTGTATGTTTGCTAATGGCTGTTACATTTCAGATGCTGATTGGCATGGAATTTACAATAGAGCTGAGCCTGTTGGAAAGACAAAAGCTGTATTGCTTGAAGACAA
>CAZMZZ010000010.1:0-39095 GCA_964571215.1 uncultured Gammaproteobacteria bacterium | reverse complement strand
GAATAGCAATAGAACCATTGTTAGGTCCTGCTGTATTCATACCTATGAAAAGGTTCGGAACAAGAGTATCTAAATCCCTTATGGTTAAGGGTTGTATTCTCTCTAGTGCTGTTGTATTAAAAGCAGATACTGCAGATGGCACCTCCTGTAAGCTTTCTGAAATACGCCTTGTTGTTACAACAAGCTCTTCTACTTCGTCTTCTTCTGCACCAAAAACAAATCCTGTAAAACCTAGATTTGCAAAAGCAAGAAGAAAATAAATTGGTAAATACTTAAATTTCATAATTTCTCCCCTAAAATGTATTATGTCATGTTCGAATTTAAAAGGACTGGCATTTTAACAAACATCGGCTTCTAAGCAACGATTTATATATTAAATAACGAAACCTGGTGTTTCATAAAGAAATAAAAATGAAAAAAATTTTACACAATAAAACCTGCTTAATTACTGGTGCTACAAGTGGAATTGGGAGATCAGCAGCCATAGAAATGAGCAAAATGGGAGCTGAAATATGCTTTATTGCAAGAAACCCTGAAAAAGCAGAAGAGCTTAATAAGGAGATAGTAAAACTAACTGGTAAAGAAACTTTCTACATAAAAGCTGACCTTTCCTCTTTAAAAGAAATAGAAAGAGCTGCATCTGAGTTCATAAATTCGAAAAAAGATCTTCACATACTGCTAAATAATGCAGGCATTGTTAATACCGAGAGGAAAGTTACTGTAGATGGAATTGAAGAAGTTTTTGCAGTAAACCACCTTTCTTATTTTGCTCTTACCCTCAGACTTTTAGACAAATTGAAAGAAAGTTCTCCTGCTAGGGTGGTTAATGTTTCTTCTGCTGCTCATAAGTTTGTAAGGAATATAAATTTTGATGATATAAATTCAGAGAACTCATTTCAAACCTTCAGCGTATATGGTCAGTCTAAGCTCGCAAATATTTTATTCACAAGAAAGCTTTCTTCACTATTAAAGGGAAGCAATATTACTGTGAACTGTCTTCATCCAGGTTGGGTCTCAACTTCTCTGGGGCAGCAAAACAATAGAACTCTAATGTCTAGTCTAATGGGACTTTTTAGCCCATTATTAGCCAAAAATAGTTTAAAAGGAGCTGAAACCTCTATTTTTTTATGTTCTTCTGATGAAGTATCAGAAATTTCTGGTGAATATTTTGCAAATTGTAAGATTCAAGAAGTCAGTAAAGGAGCAAAAGATAAAAACGATCAAGAAACCCTTTGGGATCTAAGTTTACAATTAACCAAACTTAAAAATATTTCTTACTAAAGAGTTAAATAAGGATCTACATCTATTGTCCACCTGACTTTATTTCTAAAAGGGCTTTCTTGCAAATAATAATTAAGAGAATTTAAGGTCTTATGGAGATTATTTCTTGAGTCCGAAAATAAATTTATTTCCCATCTAAAAACTCCCTGCTTCTTTTCCATAAAAGAAGGTAGGGGTCCTATTTTTCTAACTTTCACTGCAGAACTTGCTCTAGATTCAGCTAGTTTCCAGATTTCTACTAAAAAACTTCTAGAGACTGAGCTTCTAATAGATTCTGCTTGAATCCTTGCCTGATAACTATATGGAGGAGATCCTGCAGCCATTCTTTCTTTTAAAAGATCTTTTGCAAAAGTTTCATAGTTACCATTTATTAACCTTTCTATATGGGGATGCTCAGGGCAGTATGTTTGGATAATAACTCTTCCCGGCTTTTTTCCTCTTCCTGCTCTTCCTGCTACCTGGGTAATTATTTGTGCAACTTTTTCACTACCTCTGAAATCTGCACTAAAAATTCCTGAGTCAGCATCAACAATCCCAACAAGAGTTACTTCAGGAAAGTGATGTCCTTTCGCAATCATTTGTGTACCCAATAAAATTGCTGGTTCTCCTGTCTTTATGGTTTTTAAATACCCTAAAAAAGAATCTTTAGCTCTGGTTGAGTCACTGTCTATTCTAATAACTGGGTAACTCTTAAACTGCTTTTGTAAAAAGGATTCAATTCTTTCCGTGCCTAGACCTAAAGACTCAAATTTCTCACCCAGACATGAGGGGCAGGTTGTGGGTATAGATTTAGAAGCTTCACAATGATGACAGTGCAGCTTTGAAGGATTTCTGTGAACAGTCATATGCGCATCACATCTCTGACAATTTGATACCCAACCACAGAATTTGCATACCAAGGAACTTGCATACCCTCTTCGATTTAGAAAGATTAACACCTGATTATTATCTTTTAGTTCATCACCGATACAATTTATAAGTTCATTTGAAAGCCCATCAATTGTCTTTCTTCCTCTTAGATCAATTGGGAAAAATTGTGGGAGTTTTGCTGTTCCAGGTCTTTTCGTTAATCTCAAATGAGAATATTTATTAGCTAATGCATTCTTTAAACTCTCTAAAGAAGGTGTTGCAGAAGCTAGGATAATGGGTATTTTATTAATTTTGGCACGATAAAGAGCTAACTCTCTTGCTGAATACCTAAATCTATCCATTTGTTTAAAAGACAGGTCATGCTCTTCATCTACTACAATTATTCCTAAATTATTCATGGGAAGAAAGACGCTAGATCTTGTTCCAATAACCACGTCTAATAAACCTTTCTTCATACTCAACCATATATCTAATCTTTCCTTTTCATTTTTTGCTGAATGAAAAGAAGCGATCCTATTCCCAAAACGCTGTCTAAATCTTTCTTCAGCTTGAGGTGCTAACCCTATCTCTGGTATTAGTATCAGCGCTTGTTTCTTTTCTGTAATAATTTTTTCTATTACCTCCATATAAACTTCTGTCTTTCCGCTACCAGTAATCCCATTAAGCAAAAACACTCCTTCCTTGTTATTGCTAATTTTACTTACCACCTCCTCTTGTTCTTCTGTGAGTTTGTGGTTTAGCTCTTTTTGGGGAAGCAATAGATCAATCTTAGGCTCTGATTCTTTTAGAGTTTTTATAAGAACCCCTCTGTCTTCTAAACTTTTTAATGTATGTCTTGATATACCGTTTGCAAGTAATATTCTTTGAGAAAGTTCTTTTGATTTATTTCTAAAAAACATTAATGCTTCTGCCTGGCGCGGAGCTCTATTTAACTTTTTTATATCTATGAATTCACCTTTATTAGAAAGTCCCCAAAAAACTTGTTCTGTAAAAATAGCTTTTTTTCCTTTTCTTAGTGAAGGTGTTAAAAAGTGGCTTATTACTTCTCCTAGTGGGTGGTGATAATACCTTGAAGTCCAGTCTGCTAATTCTAATTGTTCTGCCGAGACTAATGGAAATTCATCAAGTATCTCTTTAATATTTTTTATATCTCTGTCATTTTTTTCAATAAGCTTTGTTCCCCATACCACCCCTACTAAATTCCTTCTATTAAAGTCCACTAGCACTCTTGTACCTGCTTGAGGGATATCTTTTGTGTTATTTGGTAATTTGTAATAAAAAGTTTTATTTATCGGTATGGGTACTAAAACTTCTATTATTCTATGTGACATATAATTATTTAAGATTTTCTAAAATTATATTAGCATTTGCCTTGCAATTTTTGTCTGTTATAGTGCGCGATCTAATTTTTTGAGACTCTGAAGTCATTATGCTTAAAGATATCCACCCAGAATACAAAGAGATAAAAGCAACTTGTAGTTGTGGTAATGTCATAACAGTACAATCTACATTGAAAGAGGACATTACTTTAGATGTTTGCTCTGCATGTCATCCTTTTTACACAGGTCAACAAAAGTTAGTTGATACAAGCGGAAGGGTTGAGAGGTTCGAGAAACGTTTTGGAAAAAAGCAGGGTTCTCCAAAAAAAGATCCCGATAAAGATCAAGAAGCTAAGAAAGAAGAGAAAGTAGAAGCTAAGAAAGAAGAGAAAGTAGAAGCTAAGAAAGAAG
Source organism: uncultured Gammaproteobacteria bacterium (assembly GCA_964571215.1). Taxonomy (GTDB): domain Bacteria; phylum Pseudomonadota; class Gammaproteobacteria; order Magnimaribacterales; family Magnimaribacteraceae; genus CAJWPI01. The sequence goes on along the minus strand of CAZMZZ010000010.1, from coordinate 35,214 downwards.
AGAAGCAAAAGAAAAGCAGTCCCAAAAAGAAATAAAAGTTTATTTCTTAATGGAGGTCTTTCTTTAATTTTTTAGATATAAATTTTATTATTTTTCTAGAGAGAATTTTTTTACTACATTTTTGAATAAAAACTTCTTCCTCGTTTGTTATGAGTAAAACCTCGTTATAGTCAGAATCAAACCCTATCTCTTCTGAAGAAACATCATTTCCTACGACCAAATCTAGTTTCTTTTTTCTTAATTTTTCTTGAGAATTCTTTAAAAGGTCATCAGTTTCTGCTGCAAAACCTACTAAAAAGGGCTTTTGTTTTAAATTACTCACTTCTCTTAGGATGTCTGCTGTTTCACTCATTTCTAGAGACAAAGATTTTGTTGTTCTCAATTTCTTTATCTTACTTTCCTTGGGACCTTTGGGGCGATAATCGGCTACAGCTGCTGTACTTATAAAAATATCAGAATCTTTTACATGATGCATAACTGATTTGAACATCTCTTCTGCTGTATTTATCTTGACTATGTGTGCACTTTTAGGACAATCTAAATTTACAGGGCCACTAATTAAAACCACTTTTGCACCAGCCTCTAGGGCTGCTTCTGCAAGAGAAAATCCCATCTTTCCTGAGCTTCTATTAGTAATGTAACGAACTGGATCTATGGGCTCTTGGGTTGGACCTGCAGTAATTAAAACTCTTTTACCGGACAATTCTCCAGAATCAAAAATTAAAGAAAGGTTCTTTAGTATTTCCTCTGGTTCAAGCATTCGTCCAGGGCCCACATCTCCGCATGCCTGTTCTCCCGAAGCAGGTCCATAGATGACGGTTCCCACTTTTTTTAGTTTTTCAATATTCTTTTGAGTTCTTGAATCCCTCCACATCACCTGATTCATTGAAGGAGCTAATATCAGCGTTCCGTCATAAGCTAAAGTTACTGCTGACAACAAATCATCGCCCCTTCCTGAAGCTAACTTAGCAACAGTATTTGCTGTACAGGGGGCTATTAACATAATATCTGCCCATCTAGACAAATCTATATGTCCCATGGCTTCCTCGGACCTTGAATCCAATAGTTCACTTGTTACAGGATTTCCTGAAAGAGCCTGTAAAGTTAGGGGGGTTATGAATTCTTGAGATGACTTTGTCATAATAACCCTGACATTACACCCCTCTTTTTTCAATTTCCTTACAATTTCAGCTGATTTATAAGCAGCGATGCCGCCCGTCACAGCTAAAAGGATATTTTTGTTAGTTAAGTAAGTCAATTTTTCTAGATAAGGGGTTTTATTATAACTTCATATCCTTGCTTGCAGATAGACGTTCTGGTATAAAGCGCGACTTCTAATGAGTTTTGATTGATATGACTAAAATTTGTCAAGTAACTGGGAAAAGACCCCTAAAGGGGAACAAAGTTTCTCATGCAAAAAATAGAACTAAAAGGACTTTTCAGCCAAATGTTCATAAACATAGGTTTTGGATAGAATCTGAGAAACGACATATTAGCTTAAACGTTTCAGCCAAGGGAATGAGAATTATTGATAAAAAGGGTATTGACCAAGTTCTTGCTGATATTAAGAAAAGAGGTATTGATCTATGAGAGAAAAAATTAGATTAGTTTCTACTGCAGGAACAGGTCATTTTTATACAACTGATAAGAACAAGTCTAGCATGCCAGACAAGTTCGAAATTAAGAAATTCGATCCAGTTGTAAGAAAACATGTCATCTATAAAGAAGAAAAGATTAAATAACGCCTGAAGCTGCTTTAATAAATAATTTTCTTATCTCTTTATTTTTTCCTGTAAAGTCGAAGGCAAAACTTCTTCCTAGTTTAATCCATGAGTTTTCGCTACTAAAACCGTACTTCAAAACTTCCATCAAAGCCATCATTCTTAAATTATATTTCTTCCTTTGTTGCTCATAAGTAATCAAGACTTTGTCTAAACCCACGTCTACTCCCTTCCTTCTTGAAGAAGAAAGCACTTTGTATAAAGAAAAGACATCTGATAGTCCAAGATTCATTCCTTGCCCTGCTAAGGGATGAAAAGTGTGAGCAGCATCACCTACTAATACAATTCTTTCTTTGTAGTATTTTTTTGCATGCAATTGGTTAAGAGGAAAGGATAATGTTTTACCCAAGATATTTAATTTACCTAATCTCAATTCAGATCTTTCTTCTAGAGCAGCAACTAAAGCTTTCTTTTGGTCTAGTGGGAAATCTAATTTCTCTTTATTGACTGACCAAACTAAAGAAAAATTAGCCCCACTAGCTTGATCAAAAGGTAAAAAGGCTAGGGGGCCAATAGAAGTAAAAACCTGCCAGGCAGTCTTTTCATTTAGCTCGGAGGCGATTACAGACCCTACTATTGCGGTATGATTATAGCCCCAAGCTCTTACGGGTATCTTTGAAATGTTTCTTACAGTTGAAAATATCCCATCTGCTCCAACAACCAGCTTAGCAGAGATGTTTTTTCTTGAACTCAGTAAACATTGAACATTTTCTTCATCTTGGATTATATTTTTCAACGTCTCGTCAGTTAAGATCGTTAAATTACTTAATTTAGAGAATTGCTTAAATAATTCTGCAACTATGGCATTATTGGATACTATATAGGCTAAAGCATTTTCTTTTATATCCTTGGATTGAAACTCTATATTAGAATCTCCTTCGCCATCCCAAATAAACATTTTCTTAACGGGTGTAGAAAATTTACTAAGCTCTTCCCAAATATCGATATCTTTTAATAGATCTACAGAAGTTAAATTTAATGAAGATGTTCTACCCAAAAAATAGTCGCTATAAGTTACCTTATGCGGAGACCCTTTATCTACAAGACATACGTTTAAGCCCTCTTTTGCTAGTAAAAAAGCTAATGTTGAACCAACTACTCCAGCTCCTACTATTATTATTTCAAAATTAGTCTTCAAGAACTCATCAAGCTTTCTATGTCTTCATATTCTCTAGGAGCTATAGAAGTTAATATCTCATTACCATCAGCTGTAACTAAAACATCATCTTCAATCCTTACTCCTATACCAAGCCATCTTTTATCGACTTGACCGATGCTTTCAGGTATATATATACCTGGTTCTATAGTTAAGACCATCCCTTCTTCTAGTCTTCTCCAATCTCCATCTACTTTATAATTCCCCACATCATGAACATCCATACCAAGCCAATGACCAACCCTGTGCATATAATATTTAGAAAATTCACCATTTTTTATAAGTTCAGTAGCCTTGCCTTGTAACAATCCAAGTGAAATTAAACCTTCAGTTATAACTTCAATAGAGCGGTTATGAACATTTATATAGGGGTTCCCTGGTTTTACTTCCTTCAAAGCTTCAGTGTGAGCTTCTAGTACTACCTCATAAATTTCTCTTTGTTCAACTGAAAACCTGCCATTCACAGGAAAAGTTCTTGTAACATCTGAAGCATAATGTTGGAACTCACATCCTGCATCTACAAGTACTAAAGAGCCATCTTGTAAAATAGAATTGTTTTCTGTGTAGTGGAGAATACAAGCATTATTTCCTCCGCCAACAATAGAGTTATAGGCTGGTGATCTTGCTCCACCCTGCATAAAGTAATATAGATATTCAGCTTCTAGCTCATATTCAAAAATCCCCGGAGAAACCTTTTGCATTGCATTTTTATGGGCTAAAGAGGTTATTTCACAAGCTCTTCTAATTAAACTAAGTTCTTCTTTTGATTTTATTAACCTCATTTCATCTGTTATCGAATCAAGCGATATAAGGTTTACTGGGCACTCAGACCCCCCTCTTGTATTTTTCCTTATTTCGTCTACCCATTTTTTTATTTTATTGTTGAGACCATTAGGTGAGCTCATTGAATAATAAATATTCTTCTTGCCCTCAATTAAAGAGGGCATCAATTCATCTAGCTTTGTAATACTGTAAGATGCATCAGCCTTATATTTCTCTATAGCTCCCTTCTGTCCTGATCTAAGACCTTCCCATTGCTCTAATGATGCATCTCTTTCTCTACAAAAAAGTATATATTTCTCTTTTTCTTCTGGTCTTAGGACTAATAGGGATTCTGGTTCATTGTAGCCCGAAAGATAAAAAAAGTTGCTATCCTGCCTAAAAGGGAAGTTAGAATTAGAATTTCTTTTCTTTACAGTAGAAGAAGCAACAATTACTACAGAATCTTCTTCAATCTTTCCAAAAAGATGCTCTCTCCTTTTAACATAATTTATTTTTTCTTCTGACATTTAATATTCCTTTTTTTCATCCTACCAAGTAAGATCGTACTATCAAGCAAAGCTGTTTGGTAGGATTTCTTCAGACTCTATGGCAAACAAAGAACTACAAAAACTAGAAAATAAGATTCACAAGTTAATAAAATTGAGCTCTCAACTGCAAGAAGCCAATCAACATCTTCTCCAAAAGAATAGTTTTCTTAAAAAGGAAAATACAAGTTTATTTAATGTTGTAGAACAAACAAAAACTAAAATAAAGAAGTTGGTTAATCGGCTAGAGGAAAAGTAATAAACTTTTGAAGCATGGAAAAGAATGTAACTAGTGTAAAAATATTGGGTATGGAATATAAAATATCTTGTTTGCCTGAAGAAGCCCCTCAGGTTGAAGAGGCTGCCGTCTACCTTAATAATAAACTTCAAGAAATAAGAAATAATTCAAAAATAGATGAGGGAAGGGCTTCTATAATCGCAGCCTTAAATATCACAAATGATCATCTTAGAAGCCTATCTTCTAAAACTGAGGAATCTGATTCAACCCTGAAGATAAAAGAGTTATCGGAGATGTTACAGAAGCAAATAGATAGCCTATCTAAAATTAACCTTTAATGGGTTATACTTTCTAATGCTTCCTAGTTTATTCGCTAGTTGGTAGTACCCTCGAGCCGATAATTAATACTAGGAGGTTTTGTTTGGTCTTGTTGAGTGAGCCCTTATTTATTTTAGGGAGACCTGATAGATCTTCAAAACCACCGCCTTGAACTCTTTTTGGTTCAGGGAATATCAATAATGGTAAACCGGGAAGCATCACTAAAATGAGAAAAGAGTCTATAAGAAATTCAGTTTTAAAATTAAGAAATTCTTTATCTAAAGAATCTATAGTTGAATCGCAAAATAATATTCTATCTATCTGGAAAGCAAGAAGAGATTTTACGAATATAGAAAGAGTGGGTTTTTATTGGCCTAAAAAAAATGAAATCTCACCACTTCCGATAATACAAGAATTACTTTTTAAAAAAATAAAGTGTTATTTACCTGTAATTTCTAAAGATAAAAAATCTAAACTTATGGTCTTCAGACGATATATAGACTCTTCTAGAATGGAACTAAATAGATTTCAAATTAAGGAACCCTCAGAAGGTAGAGCAATATCTGCCAATCAATTAGATGTGGTATTTATCCCTTTGGTAGCATTTGATAAAAAAGGTTACAGAATAGGAATGGGAGGAGGTTTCTTTGATACAACATTTAACACTGAAAATGAAAAACTTGATTCTAAATTGTTGGGTCTAGCATACGAATTTCAAGAAGTAGATTCCTGTTTTCCTGAGGTTCATGATCTCAAGCTAGATGGCGTAATTTGTCCAAACAATTTTTTTCTTTTCTAGACTTTATTCTAAAAAAGAAGAATAGGCTAAGTTTTCTGTTTCTTCCCAAAATCTAAAACCGGTTGATTCCAAATGTGCCTTCAGAAGATTATTTTCAGAAGATTTGGCTTGAAAACCTACCAGCACTCTACCAAAGGCTGCTCCCTGGTTACGATAATGAAACAAAGTAATATTCCATCTATCACCAAGAGAACTCAAAAAGTCCATTAAAGCTCCGGGTCTTTCAGGAAACTCTACTCTAAAAATTATTTCTCCGTGAGAGATAACCTTCTTTGGTCCTCTACCACCTACCATGTGTTTAATGTGCAGTTTAGCTAGCTCATTATCAGATAAATCAATAGTAGAATAACCTTTGCTCTTGAGTCCTTTTATAAGTGCATCTCTTTCATCCTGACCATTATTAAATCTACAGGCTACAAATATACTGGCTTCTTCACTGTCATTGGCTCTATAGTTGAACTCAGTAATCATTTTTTTACCGATATCTTTACAAAATTTTCTAAAACTTCCTTTCTTTTCGGGTATAACCACACTTAGCAATACTTCTTTTTTTTCTCCTATCTGAACCCTTTCTACTATATGCGAAAGTCTGTCAAAATTTATGTTAGAACCTGAATTAATAGCTATAAGTGTTTTTCCTTTTACTTTTTTTTCTTTACAGTATTTCTTTAGTCCTGCTAAAGCTAAAGCACCTGCTGGTTCAGCTATAGTTCTTGTTTCTTCGTAAGTATCCTGAACTGCTGCACATATCTCATCTACACTGACTGTAATATTAGAATCAATCCATTCTTTGATGATTGGAAAAGTTACTTTTCCAATTTTCTTTACAGCCACTCCATCTACAAATAAACCTACTTCAGATAAAGATATTCTTTTTTTGGCTGTTATGGCAGCTTTTAGGCAAGCTGCATCATCTGGCTCAACTCCAATAACCTTAATCTCCGGTCTTCTACACTTAATATAGGAGCCTATACCGGCCAGAAGACCTCCGCCCCCAACTGGAACAAAAACTGCTTCAATTTCATCATCAAAGCTATCTAGAATTTCTTTTCCTATTGTCCCCTGACCAGCTATTACTTCTTTGTCATCGTACGGATGAATAAAGTTCATGTCATTTTTATTAGCAAAATCTTTTGCAAATTCAAAACACTCATCAAAATTATCCCCCTTTAGAATAACTTCAGCGCCATATTGCTTAACTGATTCAACTTTAATTGAAGGAGTGGTGACTGGCATAATAATAGTAGCAGCTATTTTCATTTTCTTTGATGAATAGGCTACTCCTTGGGCGTGGTTTCCTGCGGATGCTGCTATAACTGGTCCCAACTCACCCTTTGCTTTTAATTTAGCTAGTTTGTTATAAGCCCCCCTTAATTTAAAAGAAAAAATAGGCTGTAGGTCTTCCCTCTTTAGTAGAATATTGTTTTTAAATCTTGTAGATAGAATTTCTGCCTTCGATAATGGAGTTACTTGTGCAACATCGTAGACAGCGCTACTCTCTATTTTCTTTAGGTATGGTTTACTTTTTATTAATTCCATCTATTATTTATTAATGTCCTAAAAACTGGAGCGCGCTATTATACTGGGCTACAAGTTATTGGCACATAAAATATAAAATTTAAGTGGATAAAGAAGAAAAAAAGGAAGAAGCTGCAAAAAAAGCTCTAGATATAATACTTTCTGATTTAAACGAGAATACGGTCTTGGGTATTGGTACGGGTTCAACCACCAACTATTTCATAGAACTATTAAAGAAAGAAAATATTAAGATCAGGGGAGTAGTCTGTAGTTCATTTGCATCTAAAAAATTATTTGAAAATTCTAATTTTAATATTCTTGAATTGAATGAAATTTATGGAATAGATTTTTATGTTGATGGAGCAGATGAATTTAATGACAGATTAGAACTTATAAAAGGTGGTGGGGGTGCATTAACAAGAGAAAAAATTCTTTCAGATTCAGCAGAAAAATTTATCTGTATTGTAGACGATTCAAAATATTCAAAAAAACTAGGTAATTTTCCTCTTCCAATAGAAGTGATAGATCTTGCCAGAAGCTCTATAGCAAGAAGAGTTCTAAAAATGGGAGGAAAGCCAGTTCTTAGGAAAGGGTTCATTTCAGATAATGGGAATGAAATTATAGATATATATAATCTTGATATTAAGGTCCCATTCGAAATGGAGATGAATTTAAATTTCATTCCAGGTGTACTAGAAAACGGAATTTTTTCTAAAAGGAAAGCTGATATCCTTTTAATATCAGGTAACCAAAGAGTAGATGTGCAAAAGTTAGAAGATTAACAAAATTGGGCTTTAGATGTAAGTAAGCATTTACTTGCAGTATAAAAATTATCCTTCTTTTTCTATAAATTTATCAATAGCTTCTTTTAAAATATTACTATCTGGTTCTATGCTTTGGTTAAAATATAAGACCTCGCCTGACCTTGAAATCAAATACTTATTGAAATTCCAAGATGGCCCCTTTTCTGTTTCTCCTATCAGAGATTGAAAGAATGGGTTTGCTTTATAACTTCTTAATCCAAACTTTCCTCCATTTGTAACATGCGACCTTTTAAATAAAGGAAAACTCACTCCGAAAGTAGTTTTGCAGAATTCCTTTACTTCTTCTTCTTTAGAAAATTCTTGGAAAAAATCTGATGAAGGAAAACCTAAAACAACAAAGCCTCTTTTTTCATATTCTTCATGAAGTGCCTGCAAAGATTCATATTGATACGTATACCCACATCGGCTTGCGACATTGACAGCTAAAATAACTTTGTTCTTATATTCACAAAGATTAATTGTTTCTTGAGAGTCTAACAACCTAATATCATGATCAAGTATTTTGGGACAGTTTGCTGACAAAAAAGAAGTAAACAAAAATAAAGATAAGAATATGATTTTTTTCATAGTTTTTAAATAAAATTAATAAATCCAAACTTCAGTACCTAAGGAAGCAAACGCAAATAGTTCAATAACGTCCTCATTGTACATTCTAATACAACCATCAGAAGCAGGTTTTCCTATCAAACCTTCCTCTGCAGTACCATGTATGTAAATAAACCTAGATTTTGAATCAATTCCTGGTCCTTTATTTAACCCCTCTTGTGTTCCTTCTAACCATAATATTCTTGAAGTTACTAGATCTTCATCTGTATCTATGTTTTCAGTTATTATATTTGCTATACCCCCCGTCCAAACCCTTCCCTTTAGTATTGCTCCTATAGGAAGGTCCTTGCCTATTTTTTCTGATATTCTATGTTCGCCCAATGGAGTTTTTAAACTGTTAAGTTTACTACCTGTACCATACGAAGAAGTAGATATATTATAGGACTTTTTAACTGTACCTTTTTTTAAAAAAAATAAAACTTGGTTATCTATATCTACAAAAATAAAAGAGTTATAATCTTTAAACTTAAAAGAAAGGTCTTTTTTGTTAATTATATCTTCAAAATCAGGTTTTATTTGAGACATAGTTACACACGATGATGTTAGTGTTATAGATAAAATAGTTATAAATAAGTTTCTAAGAGTATTTAATATAACATTTGTTCTTTTTAATTTATAAAACATATCTTTATTGAACATATGTTCTTTTATTATATAAAATTATAATAAATATCACTGATATTATAAGGTATAACGGAAGATTTCCATATAAATTGAATGGAGTTGATCCTTCGGATATATTTATGTTTTGTTTGATAACTTTCTTTTTATCAAAGTAACCTAACATATTTATTATTCTCCCATTCTTGTCTATTATTGCACTTAAACCGCTATTTGTTGACCTTATCAAAGGAATTTGATGCTCTATGGCCCTATTTTGAGCAATTTCTAAATGTTGTGCAGGACCAATTGAATTTCTATACCAGGTATCATTGCTTATAGTAAGAAGTAGATTGGAACTCTTTGTAAGATCCTTTATAAGACCATTAAAAGCTATTTCATAACAAACTGAGGGAGAAATACTTATTTTCTTAGTAACCATTGAATTTATTCCATTTCCAGGTGCTGTTCCTACATCATTAAAATGATCTAGGCCCAATATATTTAATAAATTACCAAAATAATCAATCAAAGGGATATATTCCCCAAAAGGAACTAACCTCTTTTTATCATAAAAGCCATATGAAGAACCAAATGCCTGAATTCTGTTAGTAAACTTATCCTTTTCGTTTTTTCCTGTAATGCCGGTTATTAAAGTTACTCCCTTTTGCTTAGCTTGAGCATCTATCTTTTCTAACCACTCAGAAATATCATCTTCAGTCTGAATAATTGCCGTTTCAGGAAAAAATATATATTCTGATTCATCAGAGTCTGCAATTGATTTCTCTATTAATTTCTTAGTAGCATTGACCCCTTTAAAGCTCCATTTTTCTGATATTTCTAAATTAGGCTGATGTATAGAAACTAAAATTTCTCCTGTTTTCTGAGTCCAATTTATCTGTTTTAGTCCTAGACTTGAAATTGATATTATTAGGAAGATTAGCAAAGATATCTTTAGAGATTTATTAGTGTTTATTTTTTCTATAGACAGATAAACCAATGAAGATATCAAAACTAATATAAATGAGTTTCCATATACTCCTAAGATAGGAGTCCATCCATCTAAGAAAGAAGTCCCCAAGGAGGTGCCTAGTAGTAACCATGGGAATCCTGTAAAAATATTACTTCTTATAATTTCAACCAAAACCCAGACAGAAGGAAAAATTAGTAAACAGTCTATGTCTCTTTCAACTTTCAGTAATTTAAATAAAATTGTCACCAGTCCATAAAATAAAGCAAATATAAATATAAATAAGAGTGTTAGTAAGATAGAGGCTAATATACCTATATTTCCATAGTAGTGAATACTTACATACAGCCAAGAGAGCCCCGCTAACCCCAACCCTATTCCATAGCTTAATCCTATATTAAAGGCATTCTTTTTATAAGATTCTTTTAATAACTTTAATAGTAAAAATAAAGAAAAAACCGTTATAGGCCACAAGTCAAAGGGGGCAAATCCCAGTGGGTAAAGTGCGCCAGCAAACATTGATAAGAATAAAGTCTTCACCTTCTTTACTTACTTTAATTTTAATAGCAATCTAAGTGAAGTTAACTTGACGTTCTTGTAACTTTTATACTGGATATTCTTTTTTCCTGTAAGGCAAAAATTACAAACCTTAGACCATCTATTACTATTGAGTCATTTAACTTAGGAAAAGTAGAAAAATTTTGAAGCATTATTCCACCCAACGTATCAAATTCTTCTTCACTAAAAGAAGTTTCAAATCTTTCGTTAAACTTTTCTATGGGAGTTAAACCTGAAACCAGATATTCGGTGTCACTAAGTTGTTTAATATATTCTTCTTGGTCAATATCATATTCATCTTCTATCTCGCCTACTATTTCTTCCAATACATCTTCTATAGTAATAAGACCAGACACACTCCCGTATTCATCTAAAACAATAGCCATATGATTACGGTTTATCCTTAATTCATCTAAGAGGATATTTAGTTTTTTTCCTTCAGGAACTAGTACCGGAGGCCTGATAATTGAAGAAAGCTTAAAATCCTTTTTAGAATTAAATGGAAGTAGGTCTTTTGCTAAAAGAATCCCGTCTACTTTATTAGTTTCAGAGTTTATTACTGGAAATCTAGAATGATGGGCATCAATAATCCTGGGTAGAAAGTCCTCTGGATTTTCAGAGGTGTCTACACAAACCATTTGTGTTTTAGGAATCATAATATCTCGGACTTGGGCTGTAGAAACTTTTAGAGCACCTTCAATCATGCTCACTGTTCCTTTCTCTAAAATACCACTTTCTTCAGATTCTCTTATAGTTCCTGCTACTTCTTGCTTGTTTTGTGGTTTGTAAGAAAAATATCTGTAGATTCTTCTAATTTCTTCTTTAATCTTTTTTCTTATGCCAAGCCTGCCTGACTCGGCCGAAGTACTTGGAGGTTCAGTATTCATACTCTCCTTTATTAATAAACATATTCAAATATTAAATAATTTCAGTAGGGATTGCCAATTCCCAGCTCACTTAATATCTTTATTTCCATAATTTCCATTCTCTTAGAGTCACTCTTTGAACTGTGTCTGTAACCTAATAAATGTAAAACCCCGTGAATGAATAGGTGGGCTAAATGATCTTCAACCCGCTTATCTTGAGCTTTAGCTTCTTTTTTAACTAATTCTGAACATATAGCTATATCTCCCAAAGAATGAAAAGGGTCATTATCTGAATTTAAGGGAAAGGCCAGAACATTAGTGGGTGCATTTTTCTTTAAAAATTGATTATTTAACTTTTTCATTGTGTTAGAAGATACAAACTTAACAGATATCGAATAACTATCATTTAAAGGTTCGATATATTTCTCTAGAACTAAAAGCCAAGAACTCATAGTCAACTCGTCTATTAAGGCTATCTGCTTTTCTTCGGTATCTAGGAATAACTTTTTTTGTTCACTCACTTTTTCCGTACTTTTCGTAGGCCTCAACTATTTGTTTAACAAGTCCATGCCTTACTACATCAGAGTTTTCAAAATTAACTAAACCAACACCCTTAATACCCTTTAATACTTCTAATGAATGCATTAAACCAGAAGTTGTATCCCTAGGTAGGTCAATTTGAGTTATGTCACCTGTAACCACCACAGTAGATCCAAAACCAAATCTAGTTAAAAACATTTTCATCTGCTTTTGTGTAGTATTTTGTCCTTCATCTAAGATAATAAAAGAATTATTCAATGTTCTGCCCCTCATGAAAGCCAAAGGAACTACCTCTATAGCCTTTTTATCTATAAGTCTGCTAGCTTCTTTATAGCCAAGCATTTCAAACAAAGCATCATAAAGAGGTCTTAGATAAGGATTAACCTTTTCATGCAAATCACCCGGTAAGAAACCTAATTTTTCACCTGCCTCTACGGCGGGTCTAACGAGTAAAATTCTTTCAATCTTTCCTGTTACCAGTCTTTGAACAGCAGATGCTACAGCTAAGTATGTCTTGCCAGTGCCTGCAGGTCCTATTGCAAAAGTTAAATCTTTTTCCCTAATAGTTTCTAAATATAGCCTTTGGTTCTCGCCTTTCGAGTAAACAGAAATTTTTGGAGTTTTTATTACTTTCTTTGATTCTTCTTTTTCTTTAGTTTTTTGAGAATTGTTTGTACCGTTAATAGCTTCACTTAAAAATAACTGGACTTCATTTGGAGAAATATCTTTACCATCTATGGACTTATTGTATAAGTTTTCTAAAACTGACTTGCCGGTGTTAATATCTTGCGTTGACCCTTTTAGTTTAAAGCTATTCCCCCTGTTGTTTATCTTTATATCTAGTGTTTCTTCAATTTGTTTTAAGGTTGAATTGATTGGACCGCAAAGCAAACCTAGTCTTGTTTTGTCAGCTGGTAGTATTTGAAATTTTATTTCTCTCTGCATAACCCCTCTGTTACAAAACCAATATGCCCCTAAGAGAGTTAGGTCTAGAATCTACAATTTCTAAATCTACAAACTTGCCAATTAAGGAGTCTTTAGAATCACCAAAGTTTACCACCCTGTTATTCTCTGTTCTCGATTGAAGCTCAGAAGGGTCTTTCTTAGAAACATCAGTAACTAAACATCTTTCCACGCCTCCTACCATTCTCCTGCTTATTTTTTGAGCATTATTTGTCAGTTTTTCTTGAAGCTTATACAAACGAGATTTTTTTTCTTCATAAGTAACCGTGTCCTCCATTTCTTTAGCTGAGGTATTGGGTCTTGGACTATAAATAAAACTAAAGGATTCATCGAAACCTACTTCATCAACTACACCAAGAGTAGCTTCAAAATCTTTCTTGGTTTCTCCCGGAAAGCCCACTATAAAATCAGAAGATATACTTATTGTGGGTCTAATTTTCTTTAGTTTCTCTATAATTCCTATGTAACTCTTAATAGAGTATCTCCTTCGCATTAATTTAAGAATTTTGTCCGAACCACTTTGTAAGGGAAGGTGTACATGACTAACCAACTCTGGTACATCTTTGTAAACATTTATCAGCTCTTCACCAAATTCAAATGGGTGTGAAGTAATGAACCTAATTCTATCTATATTTTTAACCTCAGCCGATTTTCTAATAAGGTTTGCTAAGCCCATACCCTTTTTCTTACTCTCTAAAGACTCAGAGTCTTTATAAGCATTAACGTTTTGTCCTAGAAACACAATCTCTCTAGTTCCTTTTTTTGCTAAATGTTTTATTTCTTCAAGTATATCTTTAGAGGGCCTGCTAATTTCATGACCTCTTGTGTGTGGCACAACACAGAAAGAACAATATTTATTACATCCTTCCATAATAGAAACAAAAGAAGAAGCAGAGAAATCATTTTTCTTTGGAATCTCATTGAACTTTTCAGTCTTGGGGAAGGAGATATCTATAGCTAAAGAGCTTTGTTTAGAAGAATCTAATAATAAAGGAACTTTATGAATTGTTTGCGGGCCGAAGACAAGATCTACATGCGGAGCTCTCTTCTTAATATTTTCTCCCTCTTGACTAGCCACACAGCCTCCTACGCCTATTTTTAATTCTGGGTTGTGCTCTTTTAATTCCTTCCACCTACCAAGTTCATGAAATACCTTTTCTTCTGCTTTTTCTCTAATTGAACAAGTATTTAAGAGTATTAGATCTGCTCGCTCTGGGCTGTTAGTTCTTTTATAACCGTGAGTCGAATTCAATAAATCTTCAACTGCCTTTGAATCATATTCATTCATTTGACAGCCGTGGGTCTTGATGTATAACTTTTTGCCCATATATTCCTTATAATTCTTTAATCATATTTTAAAAGGGGTTGGATTGTAATGCCAAAAAAAGGAATCTACAAAATTGTATTTATTCAAATGGGAGAAGTTTATGAGATATATGCTGAAAGCATATATCAGAGTGACATGTATGGATTTATAGAAATAGAAGGCTATATGTTTGACCAAGGATCTCAAATAGTTGTTGATCCAAGTGAAGATAAGCTTAAATCTGAGTTTAAAGGAGTTAATAGAAGCTATATACCTATTAATGCAATTCTGAGAATAGATGAAGTTGAAAAAAGAGGGAATGCAAAGATAAAAAAAAGTAAAGGAAATAATGTAATGGCGATGCCAACTCCTATTTTAGACAAAGAGATTCCACCCAAAAAAGATTAAGGCAGCTTCTTTTGTTTAAATAAATTCTCTTTATAAAACCTAAGCTCCTCTATAGATTCTTTTATATCTGAGAGCGCTCTATGCGAAGCCTCTTTCTTAGTATACTTAACTAATTCTGGATACCACCTCTTAACTAGTTCTTTAATGGAACTCACATCTATATTCCTGTAATGAAAAAAGGCTCCCAAGTCCGGCATATACCTACTTAGAAACCTTCTATCATGATGTATAGAATTTCCACATAAAGGTGATTTCCCTTTTAAAGTATGCTGCTTCAAGAACTCTAGAGTCTCTCTTTCAGCTAATTCTGATGTTACTTTTGTAGCCCTTACAGCTTCCATTAAACCAGACTCAGAGTGATGGTTTAGATTCCACTCATCCATATTTTTTATAAATTCATCTGGTTGTTTTATTACTAGGTTGGGCCCTTCTATGACTTCATCTAATTCGAAATCCGTAACAATTGTTGCTATTTCTATTATTCTTTCTGAATCTGGATCCAAACCTGTCATTTCGAGGTCTAGCCATACTAGTTTTGGGTGGTTATCAACATCTGACATTTGAGAAATCCATCTGGAAAGTATAATACCCTGTAAATATTGTTATAAAAAATTTATTTCTATGTTTAAAAAAATTTTCTTAGTAATGTTGTTGGTCCTAACTGCCTCTTGCTCTGTTATTGGAGAATGGTGGTACATCAATCGATTAGATTCTTATTTGAACAATTACTTTTTTGATTATGCTGATTTCTCCGATAAACAAAAGGATTCAATTAGGAATACTACTAAAGAATATAAAATCTGGCATTTTGAAAACGAGCTTCCTAAGTATGTAAAGCTTCTAAAGGATATTAGGGGATTAAACAAAAACATTTCTCAACAGGAATTAGAAGATCTTTATTCTAGGGGCTCTGTACTTTTTAGATCTAGCAATAATTTCTTTATTCCACATATGATTATTTTTTCTAGAAATCTTAATGAGAAGCAGGTTGATCAAATCGAAAAACACTTTGAAATGATCTTGGTAAAAAGAGAAAAGATTATTCAAAGGGCTGATAA
This sequence comes from uncultured Gammaproteobacteria bacterium, assembly GCA_964571215.1. GTDB lineage: Bacteria > Pseudomonadota > Gammaproteobacteria > Magnimaribacterales > Magnimaribacteraceae > CAJWPI01. The sequence continues at coordinate 19,398 of CAZMZZ010000010.1, read as the reverse complement.
AGAAACTTTTAAAGAAGATATTATCAAAAACTCCAGTTCAGGATTTAAAAGGCTAGGAATAAGATTAAATAATAATCAGAAAGGAATTATTAAAGGGTTCTCTCATTCAATAGAAGATATCAGGAAGGAATCTATCTTGGCTCAAAGAAGCTGGAATAAAGGTCTTATAGAAATTCTTAGAAATAGAAAAAAAGAAGAATTCGATGAAAGTTTAACGAAGTACCTACAGGGTGTTGAAAGAATGGGTGGTGAAGATTATAAAATAAAGGATGAGAAAAATCGTTTAATCTTCTTTCAAATGATCGTTGATATACTCTCTTCTCTAGATAAAGATCAGGTTAAGAAATACCAAAAAAGGATCGACTATTATATTTATCTAATAGAGAAAATTATAGATTCTTAAGAATACTCCTTCAAAATGACAAAAGAAACGAAAACGAAAGATTCCTTTTTTGGCTTCCATCAGGTAGATGAAAGAAGCAAAAAGAAAATGGTGGAGGAAGTTTTTGATACCGTTTCAGCAGATTACGACCTAATGAATGATATTTTATCTTTGGGGGTTCATAGGCTTTGGAAAAGAGCAGCCGTTAATAGCTGTAAATTACGACCGAACTATAAAGTTTTAGATTTAGCTGGAGGGACAGGGGATGTGGTAAAACTCATGTCTTCAAAGATTGATAAAGGCGGGTTGATTATCCTCTCAGATATTAATAAGAAAATGCTTGAGATAGGAAGAGATAACCTTATAGATGAAGGCATTAATAATGTTATCTCTGTCTTGTTAGACGCAGAGGAATTACCTTTTAAAGAAAATAGCTTTGATGTTATTTCTATTGCTTTTGGCTTAAGAAATCTCAGCAACAAAAAAAAATCTTTGGAATCGGTTTTGCGTTGCTTAAAACCAGGCGGAGAATTTGTTATCTTGGAGTTTTCCAAACCAACCAATGACTATATTAGGGAACTATATGATCTTTATTCTTATGAGGTTCTGCCTAAGCTTGGAGAAATCGTAGCAAATTCTGAAGAAAGTTATAGGTACTTGGCTGAATCAATAAGAATGCATCCCAATCAAGAAGAATTATTAAAGCTTATGGAAGATTCTGGCTATACTTCATGTCAATATGAAAATTTAAGCAATGGAATAGTGGCCATTCACAAGGGAATTAAACCCAAATAAGAAATGTTTAAAGATATTATTCGATTATTTGGGATTATTAACATTTTTTTGAAAGCAAGAATTGATTTGTTAGTAAAAGATTATTCTTCTTCAGTATGGAGTCTTGTTTTTTTCTTTTCCCCCTGGAAATTTTTTTCTAGTTCTGTCCCCAGGGGAGAAAGACTTGTTGGTGCTTTGGAAGAAGCTGGACCTATATTTATAAAATTCGGTCAACTTTTGTCTACTAGACCAGACATTATCCCTAAAGATATAGCGAAAAGCCTCTCAAGACTTCAAGATAACCTAAAACCCTTTTCAACTGAGGAAGCTAAAAGAATTCTTGTCTATGAGTTGAATAAGCCTATAGAAGAGGTTTTTTCTTCTTTTGAAGACAAACCAATAGCCGCGGCTTCTATCGCACAAGTTCACAAAGCAAAACTTAGAAAGTCTAAAGAAGAAGTTGTGGTTAAGGTGGTTAGGCCTGGTATTGAAAAGATAATAGCTAGAGATATTTCTTTGATGAAAAGAATAGCTAAATTCATAGAAAATAAATTTTTAGAAGCCAAAAGACTGAGACTTCTAGATTTGGTGAATGAATATGAGGCAGTTATTAATTCTGAATTAGATATGAGAATAGAGTCTTCAAATATGAAACAAACAAAGATTCATTTTAAAGAAAATAAACTTCTTCATGTTCCAAAAGTTTATTTGGAACTAACCACCAAAAAGGTACTAACTATGGAGAAGATATCTGGCATACCTATAGATAATATTAGAAAGCTTGAAAAAAAAGGAGTAAATCTTCAACTCCTTGCAGAAAGAGGAGTTGAGATCTTTCTTAAACAAGTATTCATAGATAATTTTTTCCATGCTGACATGCATCCTGGCAATATATTTGTCAACGCAGAAGACCCTTTTAATCCTTCATATGTAGCTGTAGATTATGCAATTGTTGGATCTTTAAGGGAAGAGGAGCAATTTCAGATAGGCAGAATGTTATTATCTGTTGTACAAAGAAACTTTAAAGAAATAGCTAATATTATGATTGATGTTAAGTGGGTAGATCCTAACTCAAATCCAATAGAACTTGAAAGAACTATCAGAGTTGTTTGCGAACCAGTATTTGAACAACCCATAGAAAAAATAAAATTTGGAGAACTACTTCTGGATATTTTTGAATCTGCTAGAAGCTTTGACTTAAACATGCAACCCTCTCTTATGCTTCTTCAAAAAACTTTGATAAATATTGAAGGATTGGGAAAACAACTTTTTCCTAAACTAGACTTTTGGTCAATAGCCGATCCATTTTTACAGAATTGGATCACAGAAAGATATGACCCTTCAAAAATCACTCAATGGGCACAATCTAATGCAATACATTGGATAGAAAAAGCAAGAAAACTTCCTGAAACAGCTGAATCTGCTCTAAACCAACTAAACAAACTAGAAAAATATAATCAAGATAGTGAAAATAGACACGCTGAATTAATGGCTAAAGCCCTAAGAGAGCAAAGGAGGGTCTATATCTCTCTAGCTATAATTTTTGGGCTTGGTATATCTCTCTGGTTTTTTTAGATAACAAAAAGTAAATCTTTTGCAATGGATATCATAACTAAATTAAGTAAAGTTCTAGAAGAAAGAAAAACAACAAACCCTGATAAATCCTACGTCAAGGGACTCTATGAACAAGGAACAGAAAAAATCCTTCAAAAGATAGAAGAAGAAACTTTCGAGCTTATCAGTGCTGCTAGAAAAGAGGGTAGTGACAGAGAAAGAAGAGTGGTAGAGGAGGTAGCTGATCTTTGGTTTCATACCATGGTTCTTCTGTCAAATGAGAACATAGATAATAGAAAAATTTTGAAAGAACTAGAAGATAGATTTGGTATATCTGGTATAGTTGAGAAAAGCTCTAGAAAGGAAGACATTTAAAAGGAGGGCTTTATGAGCTTCGGAGTTTGGGAACTATTAGTAATTCTTGTAATTATTCTTTTGTTGTTTGGCACAAAACGCCTAAGAAGCATAGGCAAAGACCTGGGTGAAGCCTTAAAGGGCTTTAAAAAAGCCGTAAATGACGAAGAAAAAGATAAAGAAGATAAGAATTAAATTCACCAATAATTAAAATTATATGTTCGATGTTGGCTTGCCAGAGTTACTGCTCATAGCCCTTATAAGTCTTTTTGTTTTAGGTCCAAAAAGAATACCAGAGATAGTTAGAAACTTTATGAAGTTTTCAAAATGGATGCGCGATTTAACTATAAATGCTAAAAATGAAATTGAACAACATATCGGATTAGAAGAAATACGCCAAGATATCCACAATGAAAAAATATTAAAATCAGAAATAACCAACAAAAATAAAAAAGAAGACATAAAGAGTTAATGTCAGTAACCTCAAAAAAAAAGAAACAGAGCTATATAGAACATTTAACTGAGCTTAGATCAAGACTGTTAAGATCAGCTGCAATAATCTTGGTTTTTTTCTTATCGCTTATTTACTTTTCTAATGATATATATGAGTTTTTAGCAGGTCCCCTTCAATCTCTCATTCCCAGTAATTCTTCAATGATAGCAACTCAAGTAGCCTCTCCATTCTTAACACCACTTAAGCTTACTTTTTATGTCTCATTATTTTTTTCTATCCCTTATGTTCTTTATGAAATGTGGAGTTTTGTAGCTCCAGGAATGTATAAGAAAGAAAGAAAATTCTCGGTAACTCTTTTATTTATAAGTATTGCTCTTTTTTACCTTGGTGTTCTCTTTGCTTATTTTATTGTCTTTCCTCTAATCTTTAGTTTTTTTACTTCTATCACACCAGGAGGGGTAAAAATAATGACAGATATATCAAGTTATCTTGATTTTATAGTTACTATGTTTTTAGCTTTTGCTATAACTTTTGAAATACCTGTATTTATTTTACTATTAAACTGGTCTGGTATAACCTCACCGCAGAGTCTTTCTGCCAAGAGGCCTTACGTTATTTTGCTGTGTTTCGTCTTTGGTATGCTGCTTACACCCCCCGATATTATTTCTCAAACTCTCCTCGCCATTCCTGCTTGGCTTTTATTTGAGGCAGGACTTTTACTAAGCAGAGTTTTGATAAAAGAGAAGAATTAGATCTAGATATTTTTTAAATATAACTTCAATTCTGAAACAGAAAGGTAACTGGGCCATCATTAATTAAACTGATTTCCATATCAGCACCAAAAATTCCTAACTCTAATTTACTTACTTCAAATTTATTAACCTCTTGCGCTAAAACATCAAATAATTTTTGTCCTTCTTTTGGGTTGGCAGCGTCTGAAAAGCTGGGTCGATTTCCTTTATCAGCTTCTATCGCAAGGGTAATTTGGGGAACTAATAAAATTTCACCATCAGCCTCTAAAATGCTTTTTTCCATCTTACCTTCTTCGTCTTGAAAAAGCCTATAAGAGACTAACTTTCTTGCCATTTGCTTACATTTAACCAAATTATCATTTTTTTCAAACCCAACTAAGGCTAGTATGCCTTTATCTATTGAACATATTTTCTTGTGACTTATTTTTAGAGTAGAACTAAGTACTCTTTGGGCAAGTAATTTCAATTAGTTAAGCCGATTCTAAGCTCGAATCCCATTGCCCTTGAGCTGCCATCCTGTTCATTAAAGCTCTGTGAGAAAGGGCTCTTTGAGCATAATTTACATTTTCTTCTTTACCCAACCATGCTTTTAGAGCTGGTTGTTGCAGTGCTCTACCATAAGAAAAACTTAACTTCCATTCAAACCCACCTATTTTATTCATTGCATCAAGATGGGCTGTAGCCTCTATATCCGATTGCCCTCCTGATAAAAAGGTTATTCCGGGCAGGCTACTAGGAACATTCTCTTTAAGACATTTCAGAGTTAACTCAGCAACTTCTTGGATATCCGCTTTGATTTCAGCTTTTGAACCTGAAGTGACCATACTGGGTTTAAGTAAAGTTCCTTTGATATTGATACTATTTTTTTCTAAAGAGTTAAAAAGACTGCTTAAAGTATTTACGCTTACTTCAAAACATCTCTCAATAGAATGGCCTCCATCCATCAGAACCTCTGGTTCTACAATTGGTACCATATTGTTTTTTTGAACTATCTTTGCGTAATCAGCTAGAGCTTGCATATTTTGATCTATACAGTTTTGACTTGGTATAGACTCTCCTATTCTTATTACAGCTCTCCATTTAGTAAATTTTGCACCTATCTCTTCATATTCTCTACAGCGCTCATCTAACCCCTCTAAGCCCTGGGTTAGACTTTCTTCTGGTGAGTCTTCTAAAGGCTTTAGACCTTTATCTACTTTGATACCTGGCAAAGCACCCTGATTATTTATCAATTTAATTAAGGGCATGCCATCTTTGGCCTTCTGTCTAATTGTCTCATCAAATAAAATGACTCCGCCTATATTGTTTTTCATACCTTCAGACCTGAAAAGCATTTCTCTATAATCTCTTCTGTTTTCTTCGGTTGACTCAACCCCTATAGAATCAAACCTTTTACTACAAGTAGGATTGCTTTCATCAGCTGCAAGAATTCCCTTGCCTTCCTCTACTATAAACTGAGCAATTTCTTCTATATTATTTAAGGACATTTGGTCTCCTCCAATAAATTATTAAATATCCTAAGCTCCCTCATTAGGTGATTCAAGAGCTTTTTTTTCTAATGCCAAAAGTGCAGGTAAAGTCTTTCCTTCCAGATACTCCAAAAAAGCGCCTCCCGCTGTTGAAAGATAGCTTATTGAGTCTAAGACTCCAGCTTTAGTCACAGCAGAAATGGTGTCTCCACCTCCAACTATTGAATAAGCGTTTGAATTGGCAATTTGTTTTGCAACTTCTAGGGTGCCGTGGGAAAATTTATCTTCTTCAAATAAACCCATCGGTCCATTCCAAACGATTGTTTCTGCTTTATTGAAAATATTTTCTAAAGAACTAAAAAAATCTGGAGAAACATCAAATATACAATCTTCTTCACCTAAAGAATCAGCTTCTTTCTCTTCCATAATAGAATCTATATCTTTAGCAACCAAGACTTTGGTTGGAAGTAAAATCTTTTCATTTTTTACAAACTTTTTTGCTTCCTTATACATAGACAATTCTGTAAGTGAAGAGCCTATTTCTTTTCCTTGTGCTCCCAGGCAGGTGTTGGCTAATCCTCCTCCCAATATTAAAAAATCTACCTTCCCTGCTAGAGAGGAGATTAAAGCCAATTTGGTAGAGATCTTTGCTCCACCAAGAACTGCTACTATTGGTCTCCTGGCTTGATCAAAATTATCTAAAGCCCTTAATTCTTCTCTCATTAAAAAACCTGCACAAGCTTCTCTAACAAAATCTACTACCCCTACTGTTGAGGCATGGGCTCTATGAGAGGTTGCAAAAGCATCATTGACAAAAAGATCACAATTTTTTGCTAGTTCTTTTGCTAACTTAGGACTATTTTCTTTTTCTCCTTTAAAAAAACGTATGTTTTCTAACATTACCAGGTCGGCTTTGTTATCAATAAGACCATCTAACGATTCTTCTACAACAATTGATGTATTTAATTTTTTTTCTAAGCATTCTGCTACAGGCCTTAAACTAAACTCTCCCTGAATCTCGCCCGATTCTTCTGGTCTTCCCAGATGACTTAGCAGTATTAATTTTCCACCCTGTTCTAGGATGAATTGTATTGTCTTAAGAGATCTATCTATTCTTTCTTCGTTTTCAACCTTGCCATTTTTAATAGGTACATTCATATCGGCTCTTAACATGACCCTTTTTGAAGAAATTTGATAATCAGTTAAATCTTTTAGCTGCATTAAATTAAGGATTTAATAACTTCTATTATATTTTCTTTATCAAATCCGTAATGCTTTTGAAGGACTGGTCCTGGTGCTGAATCACCAAAATCTCTCATGCCTATTATTTCTCCTTCTAAGCCAACATATTTTCTCCACCAATCATCATGAGAAGCCTCTATTGCTAGCTTTATAACGTCCTTTTTACCTAAAACATTTTGTTTATAAGATTCGTCTTGCTTGTCAAACCTCTCTGTGCAAGGCATGGAAACTATACGAATTCTTTTCTCTAAACCTAATTCTTGCACAGCTTCTACTGCTGCCCCAAGTTCTGATCCTGTAGAAATAATAACTAAATCTGGTATGCCGTCAGAATCCAAGAGAATGTATCCACCTCTTTCGATAGAGTCTATTTGATTTTGGTTTCTTTTTTGTGATTTTAAGCTTTGTCTAGAAAGGATAATAGCTGTAGGAGAGGTTTTATTTAGTAATGCCGCTTTCCACGAAACTGCTGTTTCAACAGTGTCGCAGGGCCTCCAAGTCTCTATACCTGGAGTGGATCTAAGACTAGATAGGTGTTCAATAGGTTGATGGGTAGGACCATCTTCTCCAACTCCTATTGAATCATGTGAATAAACAAATATAGAGGGTATTTTCATTAAAGCTGCTAACCTGACAGCATTGCGTGCATAATCTAAGAAAGTTAAAAAGGTCCCTCCATAAGGTATATATCCACCATGCAGGGCCATTCCATTCATAATTGCAGTCATTGCAAACTCTCTGACACCGTAATATAAATAATTTGCTCCTTCTTTTGATTTATTAATCGATTTAGATCCAGACCACCTGGTGTTATTAGAACCACTTAGATCTGCTGAACCTCCAAAAAGCTCCGGCAACAGAGGACCGATAAAGTTCAAGACAATCTCTGAGGACTTTCTTGTGGCTACATCACCCTGTTCATCTTGAAGATTATTAATAAATCCTTTCATTTCTTCTTTAAAATTCTTTGGCATCTCTCTTTCTAAACAACACCTAATAAAATCTTTAGTAAGGTCAGGATATTTTTCTGAATAGTTTTTAAATAATTCTTTCCAAGCTTCTTCTTTTTTGCTTCCTGTTATTTTTGCACTCCAACCTGAATAAATCTCTTTTGGAATAGAAAAAGCTGGATGCTTCCAGTTTAATTCCTTTCTTGTAAGAGCGATTTCTTCTTCTCCTAAAGCTGAACCGTGGACGCTTGCTGTCCCAGATTTATTTGGTGAACCTTTACCTATTTCAGTCTTGCAACAGATTATGGTGGGTTGATCTATGGTCTCTTTAGCTTGATTAAGTGCCTTGTCTATTTGTTTAGAATTGTGACCATCTATACTTGGAATAACATGCCAACCATAAGAATCAAATCTTTTTGGAATATCTTCTGTAAACCATGAAGAAACTTCACCGTCTATAGAAATATCATTATCGTCATAAATGACAATTAACTTTCCAAGGTTCAAAGTCCCCGCTAGAGAACAGGCTTCATGACTTATACCTTCCATGAGACAACCATCACCACAAAAAACATAGGTGAAGTGATCTACAAGAGAAAAGTCCTTGGTATTAAATTTTGAAGATAATAAATTTTCTGCAATAGCCATACCCACAGCATTAGCTAAGCCCTGTCCTAAGGGACCTGTTGTAGTTTCTACTCCAGGAGTAATTCCATACTCCGGGTGGCCTGGAGTCTTAGAACCAAGTTGTCTAAAATCTTTAATATCGTCAATAGAAAGAGTATATCCAGATAAATGAAGAAGTGAGTAAAGGAGCATAGAACCATGACCATTCGAAAGAATAAACCTATCTCTATTGAACCAATCAGGATTTGATGGATTATGATTAAGGTGTTTACGCCAAAGAACTTCAGCTATGTCAGCCATGCCCATGGGCATACCTGGATGACCACACCCAGCCCTTTCTACAGCATCCATGGAAAGGACTCTTAGTGCATTTGCTAATTCCGTATTATCAGTCATCACTTAATAATAAGTAAGGTATTCTCTATGATTATAAAAACCCTGTACACTTCTTTATTTATGAAAAGTGGAAAAATGAACCAAAGTAGAGGTAGAATGCCGAACTTTTTAAACTTCATTGGTTATAAATATGTCGGAATATAAAGTTTTTACTTCAGAATCGGTGTCTGAGGGTCATCCTGATAAAATGGCAGACCAAATCTCTGATGCAGTACTAGATGCTATGCTAACTGATGACCCTAATTCTAGGGTTGCATGTGAAACGCTTGTTAAAGATAACCTTGTTGTTTTGGCTGGAGAAATAACCAGCACATCTAATCCAGATCTAGAAGGAATAGTTAGAAACGTGATATGCGACATTGGATACAATGATCTTGAAGCGGGATGTGATGGTAATACCTGTAAAGTAATTAATTCCTTAGGACAACAATCGCAAAATATAGCTCAAGGTGTTAACGAAGGAGAGGGGGAAGACAAAGAACAAGGGGCGGGTGATCAGGGCCTGATGTTTGGATATGCGAGTAATGAAACAGATGTACTAATGCCAGCACCTATAACTTACTCTCATAGATTGGTTGAACAACAAGCATTTGTTAGAAAGTCTGGAAAAATTGATTGGTTAAGGCCAGATGCAAAAAGTCAAGTAAGTTTTGTCTATGACTCTGATGGTGTTCCTGAATATATTTCAGCTGTAGTGCTTTCTACACAGCATGGTCCAGATGTATCACAAAATGAAATTAAGGAAGCAGTAATGGAAGAAATCATTAAGCCTGTATTGCCTTCAAATTGGATAAATAAAGAAACAAAATTCTTCATAAATCCTACAGGTAGATTCGAAATTGGGGGACCGGTGGGAGATTGTGGTTTAACCGGTAGAAAAATTATTGTTGATACATACGGGGGGATGGCAAGGCATGGCGGTGGAGCTTTCTCTGGTAAAGACCCTTCAAAAGTTGATCGCTCTGCTGCTTATGCTTGTAGGTATGTAGCTAAAAACATAGTGGCATCAGGAATAGCTGATAAATGTGAAATACAAGTTTCTTATGCCATTGGAGTAGCTGAACCCACTTCTATAAGTGTTAATACTTTTGGAACCTCAAAAATAGAAGAAAATTCTATTTCTTCTATAATCCAAGAGAACTTTGACTTAAGACCTAAAGGGTTAATAGAAATGCTCGACTTAAAAAGACCCATTTATAAGATGACTGCAGCCTATGGTCATTTCGGGAGAAATGAAGAGTCATTTACTTGGGAAAAAACAGATAAAGCTGAACACCTTAAAAAATACTTATAGAATTATTAACTTGGGTAAAGAATGAACAAAATGAAAGAAGATTTCAAAGTAGCAGACCTCACCTTAGCTGATTGGGGAAGAAAAGAAATATTAATTGCTCAATCTGAAATGCCAGCATTAATGAAATTAAGATCAATATACTCAGAAAAAAAACCTCTTAAAGGGGCTAAGATTTTAGGTTGCATCCATATGACTATACAAACTGCTGTATTAATTGAAACCCTTATATCCTTGGGAGCAGAAGTTAGGTGGTCAGGGTGTAATATTTTTTCTACTCAAGACCATGCGGCGGCTGCTATAGCTGAAGCTGGTATTCCAGTTTTTGCATGGAAAGGTCAAACCGAAGAAGAATTTGAATGGTGTATAGAGCAAACCATCCTGAAAGATGGTAAGCCCTGGGATGCAAATATGATTCTAGATGATGGGGGAGATCTTACAGCTATGGCACACCAAAAACATCCTTCTATCCTGGATAATATTCATGGTATTACGGAGGAAACAACTACAGGTGTGATAAGGCTTCATGAAATGATAAAAGAAAATAGATTAAAGGTGCCAGCTGTTAATGTTAATGACTCAGTAACAAAATCTAAAAATGATAATAAATACGGAACAAGACATAGTCTTAATGATGGTATTAAAAGAGCTACAGACATGTTTTTAGCAGGGAGAAAAGCTCTTGTGCTGGGTTATGGAGATGTTGGAAAGGGTTCTGCTCAAAGTCTTAGACAAGAGGGTATGATTGTAAGAGTAAGTGAAATAGACCCTATTTGTGCCATGCAGGCTTGCATGGATGGGTTTGAAGTTGTTTCTCCTTATATAGGTGGTGAAAATAAAGCCAACGATGAATGCATCAATAAGAGTTTACTAAAAGACACTGATCTAATAGTTACAGCCACAGGTAACTATAAGGTCTGTGATAGAAATATGCTCCAAACTCTTAAAAATGGGGCAGTGGTTTGTAATATAGGTCATTTTGATACCGAGATTGACACTTTATACATGAGAGAAAGTTGGGCTTGGGAAGAAATAAAGCCCCAGGTTCATAAAATCTACAGAGATACACCAGCAGACCAGACTCCAGAGCTAGAAAGCAAAAATTACATTATATTATTATCTGAGGGAAGGCTCGTTAACTTAGGTAATGCGACTGGTCATCCGTCTAGGATTATGGATGGTTCTTTTGCAAATCAAGTTCTTGCTCAAATGTATTTATATGAGAAAAAATTTGCTTTAGTCAATGATGAAGAATCAAAAAAAGAACTTATTAAGATAGAAATATTACCAAAAAAGCTCGATGAAGAAGTGGCCTCTTACATGGTAGAGGGCTTTGGAGGAACAGTTACAAAACTTTCTAAAGAGCAAGCAGACTACATTAATGTCTCTCAAGAAGGGCCTTTCAAGACCGACATATATAAATACTAATATTCCTGTTTATCCCTATGAAAAAAAAAGCCAAAAGCCTAAGCTTTGAGTTTTTTCCACCAAAGACACCTTTGGGTAAAAACAAGTTAGAACTACTTGCAAAAAAACTTAAACTATATTCTCCAGAATATTTTTCAGTAACATTTGGTGCTGGAGGATCAACCAAGGACGGAACATTGGAAACATGTTTATCTCTGTCAAGATCTAATGTTGAGGTTTGTCCGCACCTTTCTGGAATTGGTACTTCAAAGCAGGCAGTTAAAGAAATTTTGGACCGATATAGAAATTACGGGTTTAAAAGGCTAGTGGTATTAAGGGGAGACTTACCTTCAGGCGTGGGGAGCTTGGGAGATTTTCCTTATGCAATTAATCTAATTCAATTCATAAAAGAAACATATGAAGACATTTTTAAAATTGAAGTAGCGGCTTACCCAGAAATTCATCCAGAAGCAACTAGTGAAGATAGTGATTTTAAAAATTTTTTGAAAAAAATAGAAGCTGGGGCTTCAGGTGCAATAACACAATTTTTCTTTGAACCTGAATCATATTTCCAGTTCATCGAAAAATGCAACAAGAAAAGCTTAGAAATTCCTATAGTCCCCGGAATTATGCCAATATATAACTCTGAAGCATTGGTGAGGATGGCAAATAAATGTGGTGCCAAAATACCTAGTTGGCTTGAAAAGGGCATGAACAAATATACAAATGAAAAAGATTTGGTTAAATTTGGTATAGAAGCTATAACAGACCTTTGTTCTAAGCTTATAGATTTTGGTATTCCTAGTATCCACTTTTATACTGTAAATCGTGAAGAACCCACTAATTCAATCATTAATAATTTAGACTTTAAAAAGTGAAAAAAAGAAAAAAGAAAGCACCTAATCCTATGTGGGGAGGGAGATTTGATTCAGGATCAAATAAAGCAGCTAAAAAGTATACTTCCTCTCTAGATAAAGATAAAAGATTATTCAAACAAGACATTAGAGGGTCTTTGGCTCATGCCTCAGCTCTTCATGAAGCAAAACTTGTTAACAGGAAAGAATATTCACAAATTATTAAAGGATTAAATAAGATCTTAAAAGAAATTGAAAATAATAAATTTCAATGGCAAGAAGAATTAGAAGATATTCATATGAATATTGAATTCGCATTAGAAAAGAAAATAGGAAGAGCTGCCCAAAAATTACACACAGGAAGATCTAGAAATGACCAGGTTGTTACTGATCTTAAGCTTTATTTAATCGAATCTATCACAGAAATTAATTCATTAATAACCAAAACACAAAAATCCATAGTAAATAAAGCCTTTAAATTTTATACACAATTAATGCCTGGTTTTACACATTTACAACTAGCCCAACCAGTTACATTCGGACACCATCTGTTAGCCTGGTATGAAATGTTAGAAAGAGATTACAGCAGGCTAACTGATACCAAGAATAGAATTAGCACACTTCCTTTGGGGTCAGGTGCACTTTCAGGTATTAGATATAATTTAAATAGAAACAAAATAGCTAAGAGATTAAGTTTTAGAAAGGTTACTAAAAATTCTATTGATGCTGTAAGTGACAGAGATTTTGCTATCGAATTCTTATCTTGCACCTGCATGCTAGGCTTGCATCTTTCAAGAATGAGTGAAGAAATAATTATTTGGTCTTCTAGTCAGTTTGGATATGTAGAAATTCCTGAAGAGTTTTGTACGGGTTCATCGATAATGCCCCAAAAAAAGAATCCAGACGTGGTGGAATTATTGCGTGGCGGCTCATCTAAAACCATTGCGAACCTTATTGGTATAGTGAGTCTTCTAAAAAACCAACCATTAGCTTACAACAGGGATATGCAAGAAGATAAAGGTTTTGTTTTTGAAAGCATTGATTATTGTATATCTAGTTTAGAAGTCTTCTCCTCCCTAATAGAAGGTCTTAAAGTGAATAGAAAAAGAATGGAAGCAGATTGTAATTTAGGTCAAATAACAGCGACTGAATTGGCTGATTATCTTGTTCTTAAGGGAGTGACCTTTCGTAAAGCACACTCCATGGTGGGCAAGATAGTAATGTATGCCGAAAGAAATAAACTACAGATTTTTGATCTTAGCCTTGAACAGCTTAAAAAGTTTTCCAAGAAAATTGATAAAGATGTATTTTCATTTCTTTTACCCTCTGAATCTATTAAATCTAGAAACCTAGAAGGGGGCACAGCTCCGAAGCAAGTTTTAAGACAAGCCAAAAAAGCAAGAAAAATTCTCACAGCCAGAAAGAAAACATGAAACTGAACCATATATTTCTTTTCCTTTTAATACTTGCAGTAAACATGGGCTGTGGTCAAAAAGGACCCCTAAAAATTCCTGAACCAATTAACATATACAAGACTATTGGGTTATGAGTTTTTTTGAAGTTAATAATAGTCTTTGTGTAGAGGGGGTACCTCTTTTAGATATCGCTAGAGACTATGGAACACCTACATATGTTTATTCTACTGCCCAAATAATCAAAAATTTTGATAATTATTTTTCGTCAATTAGGAAAAATGACAAAATTTGTTTTTCTGTAAAATCTAATTCAAACATACACATCCTTGAAATGCTTGCAAATAAAGGTTCTGGGTTTGATGTAGTTTCTTCGGGAGAATTAAGAAAATGCCTAATAGCTGGTGGCAAACCAGAAGACATTGTTTTTTCAGGTGTGGGAAAATCTACAGGAGACATTGAGTTGGCTTTAGAAGAAGAAATCTTTTCAATCAATATAGAGTCTGAGGCCGAGCTCGACAGAATTATTGAAATTGCTAAAAAGAATGGAGCGATTGCAGAATGTTCTTTTAGGTTAAATCCGAACATATCTGCTGGATCACACCCTTTTATAGAGACAGGGGGAAAATCTTCAAAATTTGGTCTTTCAAGAACCGTTGCACTCAAAATAGCAAAAAAAGCAGAGAATTCAGGTGTCATAAAAATAAAAGGCATAGCTTCACATGTAGGTTCTCAAATTTCTAAAAAAGAGATAGTTATAAAAAATTTAGATTTTTTAATTGAATCTAAACAAATCTTTCAAGAAGCGGGGATTAGTTTAAACAATATTAATATAGGGGGAGGTTTAGGTATAAGCTATAAAGAAGAAAATCAACTTATCCCATCAGATGTTCTTAAAGAGGTTATAGACAAGTTGACATTAATTAACACAAACTTAATTGTTGAACCGGGAAGAAGCATTGTTGGAAATTCGGGCATTCTGTTAACAACATTGGAATACTTAAAAAAAACTGAAACTTCAAATTTTGCTATTATAGATGCAGGTATGAACGACCTTATTAGACCCTCTTTGTACAATGCCTGGCATAATATTAAAACAATTGAAAAAAGAGAAAATTCTCCAGAAGAATTTAATATAGTTGGTCCTGTATGTGAAAGCACTGATGTCATGGGAGAGAAAAGGAGATTGTCCTTAACCAAGGACTCTATCTTGGCAATACTTGATGTTGGAGCTTATGGTCATGTTATGTCATCCAACTATAATAGTAGGCCCCGGCCGCCTGAAATTCTTGTAAATGATTGTGAGGTAAGGTTAATTAGAAGAAGAGAGTCTTTTCAAGATTTAATTTCAACTCAAACAAATTTGTAATTCAATGAGATTGAGAGCTCAAAAATTTTCAGGACTTGGAAATGAGATTCTGATTATAAACCTTTTGTCTGAAGAAGAATTTTCCCAATCTAAGATAGATTTAATTCTAGATACTAACAAGGTAAATTTTGATCAACTTTTAACTATCAAGCCACCTTCTAAGCCTGAAAATGATCTTTGGGTAGATATCTATAATAGAGATGGTTCAGAAGCTGAAAACTGCGTAAACGGAGCAAGGTGTTTAGCTAAATATTTAACTAAGAATGAGGTAGTGTTTAAAAAAGAGCCTAAAATTGAAACAAAAGGAGGCGTTTGGAAATTAAAGTCTCATGCAAACAAAGAGTATTCTGTTCAATTTGATGCACCCAAATACAAAACAAAACGGAGAACGCCCCCTCAGAAAGAATCTACAGGTTTTTATCAAGTAGATGTTGAAGGAAAGATATTAGATCTGGGTGTGATTGAGCTAGGGAACCCCCATGCAGTTTGTTTCATCACAGATATAAAAAATCAACCCCTTGAAATTTGGGGAGAAAAGCTGCAATTAAATGACCTTTTCCCAGAAGGAGTAAATCTTGGTCTCGCTGAAGTAGTTTCAGAAAAAAAAATCCTTCTTAGGGTTTTTGAAAGAGGAGTAGGAGAAACTAAATCATGTGGGAGTGGAGCCTGTGCTGCAGTAGTTATAGGGCATAACTTGGGTTTAATTGAAGAAAAAACCGAAGTACTGTTTAGTGGTGGTAATTTAAGCGTACAGTATCAAAAAAAAGAGGGGTTCTTGTTGGCTAGAGGCAAGGTTGAGTTTGTTAAAGAGCTATCTCTAGAAACATGATTAAGAAATTTAAGACTAATTTAAAAAAGAAAGAAGTTGCAGAGTATTTAATCTTAAACCCCGAATTTTTAGTAGATAACCCACAGATTTTAAGTTCTTTAAGGGTAGATCATGATTCAGGGGCTGCAGTTTCACTTATACAAAAGCAAGTAGAAATTCTTAGAAAGAATTACTATACAACCTCAAATAATCTTCTAAATTTTCTTGAAGAGGCTAAAAATAACGAAAATATTTTTTCTTTAACTAAGAGATTAACTTTAGATCTAATTAACACCTCAAGTATAGAGGAAGTTATTTCAATCACAGAGAAAGCTTTCAAAAAAGACTTTCACACAACTGACTGTAAATTTGTCTTTTTTGAACAAAAAAACAAAGCCTTGCCCAATAGAAGAGTAAAAGACCCTGACAAATCTAAAGATATCCTAGGGGATTTAATTAAAGAAAATAAGACTTACAGGGGGGTATTACATCAGGATCAATCTAATTTCATTTTTAATAAAAAACAAAAGATAGTTGATGCAATACTTACACCCCTCTCATGTTCATACATAAAAGGTTATTTAGCACTTGGTTCTGATAAGATAGGTAAATATGATGAATCTAAAGACAGCCTCTTCCTAGATTTTATAACGGAAGTAGCAAGCATCCTTATAGATAAGCATCTCGAATGATTAACATTTCCATAAACCAATTTATTTCTAACCTAAAGGTCGTAAGAAACTTCTCTTTTAATACTATTCATAACTACGAAAGAGATTTACTAAAATTAGAAGTTTATTTAAAAGAAAATAAGGTAAATTCACTTGCTTCAATAAAAGAACATCACATAAGGGGTCTAATAAATAAAGAAAGAAGAAGAGGCCTTAGTCCAAAAAGCCTTCAACGCCTACTTTCTTCTATAAAAAGTTTTTTCCGCTTTCTTGTGAATGAAGGTGAGGTAGCTATAAATCCTGCCCATGGTGTTATTTCACCAAAGTCTCCATCTATACTTCCAAAGGCATTAGATGTGGATTTAGTAAAAAAGCTCCTTGATTTTACTCCAAAAGGATTCTTTGAAATACGAGATAAAGCGATAGCAGAATTGCTTTATTCTTCGGGGCTAAGACTTTCTGAATTATGCAACCTAGATTTACAAGACATTTCGCTTAAAGAAAAAAAATGTAGAGTAACTGGAAAAGGAATGAAAATGCGTGATCTTCCTGTTGGAGAAAAGGCTTTAATTGCTATTAGAGAATGGCTTGTTCATAGAGAGGAAATTTGTAATACCAGTGTAAAAGCTCTTTTCATAAATAACAGAGGTAAAAGGATTTCTCCTAGATCTGTACAATTAAGACTTGAGAAATTAAGTAAATTAAGGGGGGTGCCATTAATCCACCCTCATATGCTTAGACATTCTTTTGCCAGTCATTTCTTAGAATCAAGTGGAGATCTTAGAGCTGTTCAAGAAATGCTTGGTCATTCAGATATAAGCACAACACAAATATACACTAAATTAGACTTTCAACATCTATCAAAAGTTTATGATAAATCTCACCCCAGAGCTAAAAAACATTAAGAAACATTGACCTTAAAAGTTATATCCTTTGATTTAGACGACACTTTTTGGCCCATACTTCCTGTGGTGCTTAGAGCTGAAAAAATTACAAACAGGTGGTTAGTTAAAAACTATCCTGCCTTAGAAACGCTACTTAAAAGGGAAGAGATGTATCAAATTAGAGATGAATTGATTTCAGAAGATTCCTCTTTAATCTTCAAATTATCTGAACTGAGAAGTTTAATAATTTCAAAAATTGGAATAAGAGCAGGGTATGGGAAACAAGAATCAGAGCAGATTGCCACGAAGTCTTTCGAAATATTCTTTAAAGCTAGAAATGAAGTTACTCTTT
This sequence comes from uncultured Gammaproteobacteria bacterium, assembly GCA_964571215.1. Lineage (GTDB taxonomy): Bacteria > Pseudomonadota > Gammaproteobacteria > Magnimaribacterales > Magnimaribacteraceae > CAJWPI01. The sequence goes on along the minus strand of CAZMZZ010000010.1, from coordinate 1,396 downwards.
ATGGAGGTGTCCAGGAGTGTTTAAAAAAAATAAAGAGGAGTTATAGTCTGGGGATTATAACTAATGGTAATGCAGACCTAAAAATTATAGGCTTAGATCACTTTTTTGATTTCAATATTTCTGCAGCAGATGTTGAGGCAAGTAAGCCTGATCATAAAATTTTTAAACAAGCTATAAAGGTATCAGGAGTAGAGCCACATGAGATTTGTCATGTTGGAGATCATCCAATAAACGACGTGCAAGGTAGTCTAGACGCAGGAATGCAAGCTATATGGTTTAATGAAAAAAAAATTATCTGGCCTTTAGATAATGTAAAAGGATTCCAAGAAATTACTTCGTGGCATGAATTAGAGGGAGCTTTAAATTCTATTACTTAAGCGAATCAAGCATATACTGAACTGCTTCTGTTAGTTCTTCACCAGAGCAATCCATACACAAGCCCATTGGAGGCATGCCATTTAACCCAGTTGTTACTGTCCCAACAAGGTGGTCCAAATCTTCGTCTGCTCGATCTCCCCAGCTAAATTTATCTCCAAATTTTGGAGCTCCGGCTAATCCTATTCCATGACAGGTTGCACAAGAGCTTTCATAAATTTCTTTTCCTGTCCTTTCGGTTGCTTGATTTGTTAATTTATTAGATTTGCTCTCAGCACAATCCTGCCCCTCTACACATACTTGACCAACGGGTGAAATTCTCTTTTTAATAGCTTCCTCTGCTTCAGATGAATTTAATGAAGAAAAGAAGGAAATAAAAAGTAAAGCAAGAACTAATTTAAAAAAATTCATATAACCCTATTTTGAAATGCCGCCATTATAGAGTAAGAAAGCTAGACAGTCTTTAGCCAAATATTTTTCCTGGATTAAGTATGTTGTTTGGATCTAGAGTGTTCTTAAGGCTCTTCATTAAAGATAGCTCTTCATCAGTTCTGGATATCTCCAAATAGTTTTTTTTCTCCAAGCCTATTCCATGTTCAGCAGATACTGAGCCCCTAAAAGACCTTAGAGGTTCGTAAACACACTCTTCCATCTTTCTTATCGAACTCGGATCATTTGCTCCTACAGCAGTAATAATATGAAGGTTACAATCTGCTAGGTGACCAAAGACAGTACAGTTAAAATCTTTCCAATATTCTGACATTTTCTCTCTTACATCTTTGATATAACTTTCCATACAGTTAATTGGTAAACTTACATCAAATATCTTAATAGGACCATATTGATATTGCTGTTCAACATCGTCTCGTATAGCCCACAGCTTTCTTCTATCACTTTCACTCTTAGCTATAACAGCGTCTGTTATTAAATTCTTCTCTAATGCTTTTTCCAATATTAAATTAAAACGTTCAGAATCTTTTACCTGATCCGATCCAGAATATTCAACCAAAATATAATAAGG
>CAZMZZ010000009.1:0-39139 GCA_964571215.1 uncultured Gammaproteobacteria bacterium | reverse complement strand
TGGCGTCCCCTAGGGGATTCGAACCCCTGTTGCCAGGATGAAAACCTGGTGTCCTGGACCAGACTAGACGAAGGGGACACTACTTCGGTCGAGCATTGTAGAAAGCAAGTGATAATAGGTCAAACTCTTATTCTACCGAAGAATAATCGCTCCTACTCCTAAAATAGATGGTCAAAGCTATAAAAATAAGACTTACAACAATGCCGATCCAGAATTCATTTAAGCTAAATAATAGAGGAATATCAGCAATCTCAGAAACTCTAAGACCTTCGTATTCAATTGGAAAAGATTCAGATCTCGACCAAGGTTGTACTCTTTGCATTACAGAATCAAAAAAGGTACTCGAAGAAAAAGCTACTTGTTCACTTAAACTTATAACTACGGGTGGTAAAATTGCTCCTATAACTGGCTTCCGAGAATAAGCACCTGTTAACATTATCCAAGTGATAATTGGAAGAGACCAAAGACTTTGCATCCATAAGCTTAAGATAACCCTAATCCAATCAGAGAAAGGATAGGCTTCCCATGCCCAGAAAAAAGGTACTATATCTGCAACAACAAAAAATATTGAGCCAACTGATACAGAAATCAGATGCAAGACTAAAAGAGGGGGAACCGCCAACAATGGCGCTATTATAGTTGCCACTAGCAACTTAGATAAAACTGTAAAAGTATCGGATACTGGTAATGATCGCCAAAAGATAATGCTTTTGTCTTTTCGTTCATCGAAGAATGTTGAAAGACTAAACGCCAAGATAGCGAAGCCAAGGGCTATAACTAAAGGTGTACCCAAAACTTGCAAGCCTGTCCTTATTACTTCACTTCGTTGTTCTAAAGTTGAATCTTTCATTGCTTGAGCTACATCTGGATTTGAATATATTTCTGTAGAAAATTTAAAATTCTCCGTATTAACTTCAGTTAATCCTAAGTAAACCAAAACGACCACTAGAGACATGAAGGTTGCAACTATCCAAGGGAGATAAACAAAGCCCCATTTGTGCTCTTGGATTTCCCTTACTATTATGGCTTTAAGGGCATTCATGAACCTTCCTCGCTTTGATTAGTTTTATTCATAATGGCTAGAAAAAGATCGGCTATAGCTGGGGGGTGGACTTCACCAAAGATCTCTAGCTTTTGTATTTCGGTATCTTCATACAAATAAACTGGCCTACTTAGTTCAGTTCTAGTATAAATAGGTTTTAACGACTTAGCTTTTTCTAAGAATTCTGCTTTCGGTCTTAATTCTAAATATCTTGTATTCAAACTGTCTATTGATTCTTTCATAATTGCTTTGCCTTTATTTAAAAAGACAACATCGGAGAGCACGCCTTCAATTTCTTCTACTTGATGAGTACTGATGATAATAGTTTTATTGCCATCAAAATAATCCTCTATTAACTGGGAATAGAATTCTTTTCTGTAAGCAAGATCTAGTCCTAGAGTGGGCTCATCTAAAACCAATAGTTCAGCATCAATTGCCATGACGAGAGATAAATGCAATTGAACTACCATTCCTCTTGATAGAGTGCGTACTCTGGAATCTTTCTGTATGTTGGTATTAGATAAGATTTTTCTAGCCTTATTCATATCAAAACGAGGATGCACTCCCTCTACGTACTTAAGTACCTGCCCTACTGTCATCCATCTGGGCATTACAGCAACATCTGTTATGGAAGAAGCTCTTTTTAATAGCTCATGTCTATCACGTTTAGGAGATAATCCTAAAACTTCTAACTCTCCAGTAGTCTCTACTAGGCCTAATACGGCTTGAAGAAAAGTTGATTTACCTGCTCCGTTTGGACCAATAAGACCCATAATCTGACCTTGATATACCTCTAAATCAAAACCGGATAACGCCGACTGACCAGAATATTTCTTTTGTATATTTCTTGCTCTTATTACTTGTTTTCTATTACTCATTTTTTATTAATTAACTCAACTAGATCAATATTTAGCTGATCAGCTTTCCTCAAAACAGCTGGCCAATCTCCTTTAAGAAATTTATCCTTTTCGATCTTCAAAAGATGTTTTTTTGCAGGCTCAGTAACAAACATTCCTAAGCCCCTTCTTTTTTCAACTATATTGAGGTCAACAAGCTCTTGATAGGCTTTTGAAACTGTTAAAGGATTAACACCTCCCTCAACAGCCATTTGTCTAACAGAGGGTATGGAATCTCCCGCATCTAACACACCATCAATTATTAAAGAAACAACATGATCTCTTACCTGGAGGTAGATAGGTTGATCATTAGTCCACTGCATAGCTGAATTCTTTTTAACCAGTGTATTAGTAAAGTAATACACTTACAAGTAAAGAACTATTTTTTTATTTTCTTCTGGATAGATGAAAAAAGACCTCTAAAAATATTAGCTTCCATGTGGTCCATCTTTGATCTCTTAAAAAAACGTCTAACCCTAGTTAGGAGTTTTCGTGGATTTTCTTGTTCATAAAAATCTACATCTTGCATGATTTCATCGAAATGATTTATTAGTCTTTCTACTTCTTCGGAATCTGCTAACTGTACATCCCACTCTTGTTTGAAGGTTTTATTTGATTTAAATAAAGCTTGTGTTCTTATCTCATAGGCTAAAATTTGAACAGCTTGAGAGAGATTTAATGATGAATATTTTTCACTGGTAGGTATAGCAACATGCAGATTACAAAGTCCCATTTCTTCATTATTAAGACCGTGATCTTCCCTGCCAAAAACTATGGCTATATTCTTTGTTCCACTCAAACTGAGATTAATAATTTCTTCTGCAGCCTCTCGCGGACCAACAAGAGGCCAAGGAACTTTGCGTTTTCTAGCGCTCGTACCAACTACAAACTGACAGTCTTCAATCGCATCATATAATTTCTTATGAATCTGAGCCTTTTCTACGATATCACTAGCTGCCTTAGACCTATAAATAGCTGTTTCATGAGGAAAGTCTTTTGGTGAGATAAGATCCATTCTATTAAAACCCATAGTCTTTATCGCCCTTGCTGAAGCTCCAATATTTCCTGGATGAGAAGTGCTAACTAGGACGAAACGAACTACTTTATCTACTAGATTAGTGATATCTATCTTACTGTTCATAAACATATTCTACCAAGGTACAAAAGGTAGTTCTGTTAGAATACTGCGCTTTTAGGAAAAAGAGATGGAAGCCAAAGTTCATATAGCGTTAGAAGCTGCAAGAAAAGGATGCAAGGAACTACTCAGATTTGCAGATGAAGTCGATAAACTTGATGTAATAGAAAAGGGTCCTGCTGATTATGTAACTGACTTAGACAAGCGTGTAGAAAAGATAATAATTGACTCATTAAAAAAGACCTACCCTCATCACACTTATATCTCGGAAGAGGTAGGTAAAATTAAGGGTTCTGGTAAATCTGCTGAAAGTATTTGGATAATTGATCCTTTAGATGGGACTACAAACTTTATACATGGATTTCCTTATTATGCTATCTCTATGGCTTATGTAGAGAAAGGTAAAACTTTGCATGCTATTACTATCGATGTGCCTAGACAAGACGAGTATTACGCAAGTTTGGGTAAGGGAGCTTACTTAAACAACAAGAGGCTTAGGGTAAGTTCACAAAAGGGTTTAAAAGGAGCTTTACTTAGCAACTCTTCTCACAACACTGATAAAGGTAAATTGCAGCATGACAATATTGCTACTTTTCGTGCTCTATACGCTTATGGTCTAACGATTAGAAGAACTGGCTCAGCTGCTTTAGATATGGCAAGCGTTGCAGCAGGTAGATTAGATGGTTTTTGGGGTAGTGGCTTAGAAATATGGGACCTTGCAGCAGGAGGTTTACTTGTGCAGGAAGCAGGAGGTTTGGTGAGTAACTATTTAGGAGAACCAGACTATCTTGAAGGGGGGAATATTATATGCACTTCGAAAAAATGTTTTAAACCAACTCTCCAATCTATAAAGCCTTACGTAACAGTTGGAACTTAAGGAAGGCCTCCAAAATCCTCTTTTCCTTTCTCTTCAATAAACATATGCTCACTAGTCAGACCCATTATTAATAAAATATTTGCTGCTATATAAATAGAAGAATAAGTACCTACAATAACCCCAACAATAAGAGCAAGAGAAAATACTTTAATGATCTCTCCACCAAAAAAATACAAACAGAATAGAACTAATAAGGTAGTAAAAGAGGTTACTACTGTTCTGCCAAGGGTTTGGTTTAAGGAAGAATTAATAACTTCTTGAGAATCTTGTTGCTTACTCCGTCTAAAATTTTCTCTAATTCTGTCTGAAACAACAATAGTGTCATTTAATGAATACCCTATTACTGCCAAAATAGCAGCTAGAACAGTTAAATCAAAATCTAATTCAAAAAAGGAAAAAATCCCCACCACTACCAGAACATCGTGAACAAGAGCGCTAACAGCTGCAACCGCAAATTTAGATTGAAATCTAAAAGCTATGTAAATCATCATGAAGATGAGAGCAAGTATCACTGCCATACCGCCATCGTCTCTTAATTCACTACCAATTTGAGGTCCCACATATTCAATTCTTCTTAAATCTAAATCTCCTTCTGTTAATTGAGTATTTAAAATAGAAATTATCTCAGCTCCCAAAGTATCGTTTACTTGACCTGATAAACGTATAAGCACATCCTGATCCGAACCAAAATTAGTAACTTGAGCTCCTTCATGACCGGCTTCTGTAAGTACCTGTCTAATTTCAGAGATATTTGCGGGCTTGCTATAGTGAACCTCCACAAGAGATCCACCTGTAAAATCTAAGCCAAAATTAAGCTGTTTAATGAAAAGTGAAGCTAGAGAGAAAAAAACTAATGTTACAGAAAGTATTAGTGCATACTTCCTCCATTTCATAAAATCTATTTCTGTATTCATATTGAAACCTTTTCTAGTCTTCTTTTACCACTATAAATTAATGAGATTAAAGCTCTAGTTCCCATAATTGCAGTGAACATAGAAGTTAAGATGCCTATAGATAGAGTAATAGAAAATCCTTTTATAGGTCCTGTTCCTAACGCATAAAGAACTAAAGCTACAAGTAGAGTTGTTAGGTTAGCATCCATAATAGTTAAGAAAGCTCTATCATAGCCATTATCTATGGCATCCAATGGTTTCCTTCCTTTCTTTAATTCCTCACGTATTCTTGAAAAGATAAGTACATTAGCATCGACAGCCATACCTACTGTAAGCACTATTCCAGCTATTCCTGGTAAAGTGAGAGTTGCCGTAAGTACAGACATAATAGCTACTAAAAGTATTATATTGCTTGTTAAGGCTAGACTTGCTGCAATGCCAAAGACTCTGTAATAAAATAACATAAAAGCCAATACGAGAAGCATTCCTACTTGCATAGATAATAGTCCTAACCTAATATTTTCTTTTCCAAGACTTGGTCCCACAGTTCTTTCTTCCACAAATCTCATGGGTGCTGCTAAAGCTCCAGCTCTAAGAAGAAGAGCTAGTTCAGAAGACTCTCTAGGATTGTCGAGCCCTGTTATTCTAAATTGAGTTCCCAAGGCTGCCCTTATAGTTGCAAGACTTATAATTTCCTTTACATCATAGGTTTCTTGAGTGGATATTTTGTTTCCTTCTGTATCCTCTGTGTAAATAGTTCTCGTTTTTTGCTCCACGAAAAGTACTCCCAATCTTTTGCCGATATTTCCTCTGGTGGAACGGTGCATTCTGGCTCCACCCTGTCCATCTAAGGTTATATTTACTTGAGGAAGACCATTTTCATCAAAACTAGCTTGGGCTGTCGCAACTTGATCACCACCTATGATAATTTGATCTTGCAGTTCTGCCTTACCTAAGGTCTTATCTTTGAATGGATAAGAAGTTTTTCTTGTTCTAGGGGTATCGAATTGGGCTTCTAGATGAAATTCAAGAGTTGCTGTTTTCCCTAGAATCTTTTTAGCTTCGACAGTATCTTGTATTCCTGGTAACTGAACTAATATTCTTTTTTTCCCTTGTCTTTGAACAATTGGTTCTGATACTCCTAGCTCATTTACTCTGTTGCGTAAGGTAGTGAGATTTTGATCAATTGCATCAGACTCAATATTTTTTATCTCTTCCTCTAAAAGTTTTAAGGAAAGCATCGTATTTTCTGAATTCTCAGAAATAAGAAATTGAGGATAGGAGTCCTCGACAAAATCATTTGCACTAGTTAAATCTTTTGGATTGGTTATCTTTAAAGAGATTGTCTGGTCTTTCTCTACATAGATGGAGTTATACCTTATATTCTCTTCTCTAAGCTGCCTCTTAAGATCTTGAATAACTCCATTTTGTCTGTTGTTAATAGCAGCATTTGTATCTACCTCCATCAAGAAATGAACCCCTCCTCTTAAATCAAGCCCAAGTTTCATTGGGCTAGCACCTATATCTTCAAGCCATTTAGGAGTTGTTTGAGCTAAATTAAGCGCTACTATTACGTCATTGCCTAAATCGGAAGATAGCAATCTTTTAACATTTAGCTGCTCTTCGTTAGATGAGAGTCTAATTAGAACGAAATCTTGATGTTGTTCTATTTGGTAATCAGTAGTCTTTTCCTTAGAATTATTTAATAAGACATCTATTCTTCTAAGAAGAGAAGAGTCGGTTTCTTGTGAACTGCTATTATAAGATACTTGTACAGAGGGATCTGGAGCATACAAGTTAGGCAACGCATAAATAAAGCCCAATAAAAGAACACAAATTATAAGAGTATATTTCCAAATACCGTAACGTCTCACTTAAAGCCTATATAGATTTTAGAGTACCCTTAGGTAACACGCTTGCAACCGATGTATTCTGAACCTTTAAATTTACCGAGTCAGAAACTGATACCACAAGAAACTGATCTTTAACTTTAACTACCTTTCCTAAAATTCCGCCAGAGGTAACTATTTCATCCCCTACTTCTATGCTAGCAAGCATTTCTTGATGAGCTTTGCGTCTTTTGTTTTCAGGTCGAATCATTAAAAAATAGATAAGTACCATGAAACCAACTAACAATAAAAGAGTTGGATCAAAAAGAGTAGGCGTATCGTTCATTTAAAAAAATTTTAGGAATTAATGTCATTATCCCAACTTTTAGAGAATTTTTCTGAGAAATTTTCTAATTTTCCATCTTGTATAGCCTTTCGGATGTTTGACATAAGCTGAATATAAAAAAATAAATTATGTATGGAGTTAAGTGTAGCGCCTAACATCTCTTTGGTTTTATCTAGATGGTGTAAATAACTCCGAGAAAAATTCCTACATGTATAACATAGGCATTCACCGTCAATTGGTCCTTCAAAAACTCTGTTATTTGAATTTCTGATTTTCACAACCCCCTTAGAAGTGAATAAGTAGCCATTCCTTGCATTTCTCGTTGGCATTACACAGTCAAAAAGATCAACACCTTGTTGTACTGAGTTAATAATATCTAAGGGTGTGCCTACCCCCATAAGGTACCTTGGTTTTTCTTGTGGCATCTTAGGACATATGAAAGAAACTATTGCATTCATCTCTTCTTTAGTTTCACCTACTGACAAACCACCTATTGCGTAACCTTCAAATTCATTCTTAGTTAAACAGTTTAGGGATTCTTCTCTGAGATCTTCATATATTCCACCTTGGATAATACCGAACAGAGCATTCTTTTCAGATAAAAAAGAGTCTCTACATCTGCTTGCCCATCTCATAGAAAGCTCCATTGAATCTTTAGCAATTTGATGCTCAACTGGATAAGGAGTGCATTCATCTAAAACCATAGCAATATCCACACCAAGATCCATTTGATATTGCATACAAGTCTCAGGACTTAAATGAAGTTGGTTACCATTTAATGTTGAAAAAAAATCTACTCCTTGTTCAGAAATTTTTCTTTTTTGAGCCAGGCTAAATACCTGATAACCCCCTGAATCAGTTAAAAGGGGCTTAGTCCATCCCATAAAATTGTGAATCCCTCCAAGTTTCTTAATGATCTCAATACCCGGTCTTTCCATAAGGTGGTAGGTGTTAGATAAAATTACTTCAGCACCTATTTCTTCGAGAATCTGTGGACTGATTGCTTTAACAGCCCCGTAAGTTCCTACAGGCATAAAAGCAGGGGTTTGTATTTTGCCATGACGTGTAGAAATCTCACCTCTCCTTGCTTTTCCATCTGAACTTATAAGATTAAAAGTGAATGACATAATTTATTTTATCTCAGGATGAATAAACATAGCATCTCCATAACTATAAAACCTGTAAAGATTGGTTATTGCATGTTCGTAGGCTGACAGAATTCTTTGGCGACCTGCAAAAGCACTAACAAGAACTAATAAAGAAGAAGAAGGTAAATGGAAATTGGTTATTAAGGCATCAGATATATGAAATTTAAAGCCCGGTTTAATAAAGAGATCTGTTTCTCCACTAAAAGGTTTTAGCTTGCCTTTATTTAACAAGCTAACAGACTCGATACAGCGCATCGAAGTTGTGCCTACACAAACAACCCTCCCTCCCTTGCTTTTGGTTTCGTTTATTAAATTTACTGATTCTTCTTTAATTTCTATTCTTTCTTTATGAAGAACATGGTCTTTAATGAGATCTGTTTTTATAGCATTAAAGGTTCCTAAACCTACATCCAAAGTAATTTTTGCAAATTTAGTTCCTTGATCTTTTAAAGAAGAGATTAACTCATCATCAAAATGTAATCCTGCAGTCGGAGCAGCAATAGAATTTGCTTTATTAAGATTTGCGTAAACTGTCTGATATCGCGATATATCAGATTCTTCTGCCTTCCTTCTTATATAGGGAGGAAGAGGAACTTCCCCATAATTATCTATAACTGACCTAACAGGTTCTGAAAATTTAATTTTTGATAGCGTTTCTTTTTTGGATTCGATTGTTAAAAATGGTCCATTGGTAGATAAAAGTATCTTGTCACCTTCTCTAAGTTTAGAATTTGACCTTGTTAAAGCTAGAACTAAATTGTCTTCTATAATCCTTTCAATCAAAATTTCTACTTTCGCACCCGTAGCTTTCTTTCCATTAAGTCTAGCTTTAATGACTGCTGAATCATTTATAACTAAAATATCCTCTGGACCTAAAAAAGAAGGTAAATCATTAAATTTATGATCAGCTATAGAGGTCCCTAGAACTAAAAGTTTGCTTTCTGCTCTTCTTTTGGATGGCCAAAAAGCTACAAGATCAGGTGGCAGTTCAAAATTAAAGTCAGTAAGCTTCAAATAAAATCCTTATTTGTTGGTACCGGAGGGGGGACTTGAACCCCCATGATTAAAAAATCGGGGGATTTTGAATCCCCTGCGTCTACCAATTCCGCCACTCCGGCTTCTAAAACTACAGAAAAAGTTTACTTAAAAAAAATTAAACTCTATTCTTAAATTATTTGTGTACATCTTATGTTGAGATTTTGGATAAGTGAAAGGATTTTTGCAGTAGTTAGGTTCTGTCTATCCCCTCTTATTAAATGGGAAGTGGAGTTTGAAGAAGGGGTAAACATAAAGAATTTAACTGAGGATAATGTTTATTATGCATTACCAGAAAATTCACTTATTGATCTAGCAGCCCTAGACCTTTATTCGTCTAGTGCTCAAATAAATTCTCCAATTAATAAAAATAAGCAAACTGGACACCTTAACTTTATTTGTCTCTTTAGACCCGCTTTTGATCCTTCAAAACAAAAGATTAGAAGAAAACTCCCTCATAACCTTAGAGAAATACTTGCTTCTGCATCTACAGATACTAAGTTTCTTCCTGTATCTTTTTACTGGGGTATGCATCCAGAAAAACAAAAATCTATATTTAAAATAATTTTTTCTCAATCATGGGGAGCAACGAACCCCATCAAAAAAATTTTTAGACTATTATTTCACGGAAGAAGTTTACTAATTAAATTCAATAAACCACTACTTATAGAAGAGTTAAATGTAAGAGAAAAAGATATAGATTCAAACGCTCATCTTATTAACAGGTATATTAGAGCTCTCTTTAGAAAGGATAAGAAAGCGGCTATAGGACCAGATATATCTCATAGAAGGACTTTGGTCAGATCTTTAAGTAAAGACAAAGAAGTAAAAAAAGAGATATCAAATCAAGCGCAGAACGAATCAAACAAAAATAGACTTAGAAGAAAGGCTTTTAAATATGCAAACGAGATTTGTTCAGATGTTAGTTACCCTATAGTAAGACTATTACAAAAAGGCTTAACCTGGTTTTGGAACAACAGGTATGAAGGTATTAATGTTAGGAATATTGAAAATATTAAATCAATTGCTAATTCCAATGCATTAATTTATGTTCCTTGTCATAGAAGCCATATAGATTATCTTGCTCTATCTTATGTATTGCTTGAACGAGGCTTAATGCTTCCACATATAGCTGCAGGCAATAACCTCAATTTACCAATTCTTGGGAAGATCCTCAGAGGAGGAGGCGCTTTCTTTATGAGAAGATCTTTCATAAAAAATAAGTTGTATAGCATAATTTTTTTTCAATATTTAAAAAGACTCATGATGAGGGGTTCTTCCATTGAATTCTTTCCTGAAGGTGGAAGAAGCAGAACCGGATCTTCTTTGCCAGCAAGACCGGGTCTTATTTCTATGATTTTAAGGAGTTTTGCTGGATTAAAGATAGATAATGTCAAAATTGTTCCAACCTATATAGGCTACGAGAAAATTATTGAAGGAAAATCATACCTGTCAGAGCTTTTAGGAAGAAAAAAAAGGAAAGAAAGTCTTTTTGATATTTTTCATTCTGTGAAAGACTTTAATAACTTTCTTGGAAATGCTTTTATTAATTTTGGAGAACCAATAGATTTAAATGATTTTTTGGTGAAGGAATTAAAGGGGGAAGATTTCTCAATTCATTCTTCTTTAGAAAGACCTAAGTGGCTTAGAAAAGCTACCTCTAATCTTGGTCTAGAGATCGTCAAAGGCATTAATGCTTCAACAACTATAACCTCCACTAGTGTTTTTGCATTGGCACTTTTAACAAGTAAAACTCAGAGTCTAGAATACGACGAAATGGTGCTAAAAATAGAATTATTTATGGATTTAATAAGAGAAGAAAAAATATTTAAAAATGTGTGGGTTTCTGATCTATCAGGTAGCCAGATCATTACCAGAATAGAAGAACTTAACTTAGTTAAACATCAAATGATAAGTGGTGCAAAGGTCTATAGACCAGACGAAGAGACCCTTGCCTTATTAAGTTACTATAAAAATAATGTTCTTCATCTTTACATGCTTTTCTCATTAGTATGCCAATATCTAAAATTAGGCAAGGTATCAAAAGAGGACCTTTTAGACAAAATTAACTTAATTTATCCTTTTTTTAAAAAAGAATTTAATTTAATTTGGTCTAAAGATAAATTAGAAAAAGTCTTAGATAACTCTTTAAAACAGCTTATTCAATTAAAACTTATTAAAAAACTACCTTCTGATCTGTTCAGCCAACCAGACAGGAATACACAGGCTTTTTCAAACTTTCTATCAATTTGTGGTATTTCTGATTCTGCTATTAGAGAGAGTTTTATTATCCTCAAAATCTTGACTAAGAAAAAATTTACATCTATAGAAGAACTTCAAAAAATTAGTCTAAATAATTCAAAAAAATTAAAAGAGACTACTAACCTACCCAATACAAAAAAATTATCAGATCCTCAAGAGCTAAAACTTGTTATCGAAAACCTCACTAAAGAAGATTACATAAAGGAGGATTTGAATAATATGATTAGTGTAAGCAAAAAAACTAATAATTTAATAAACAATCTCGAAAATATACTAGATAAAGATTTTACTCAAAAAGTTGATCAACTTAACTAATTGCATAAACATCAAATCTGATTACACGCCCTGAAACGGAATAAGTGGGTTTTAAATTTTCGAGGTACTCTTGTTTGCTGTGTCTTTTAACTATAATCCGCCTCTTTGCTTTTGATAGAGAAATCTGTAGCAAATTGCTTGTGAGACCTTCCTGAATTAACTCTCTTAACGCTTGTAAATCTTTCTTGGCTTTAGACTTGGTGGAAAAATTAAACATTGGATCTAGATATATCACATCGGGACTTTCTTCCAACTTTTGTAAATAGTCTTTTGCATTGGTACAAAGGGGGTGCATCTTGGAAAAAATCTTGTTTTGCTCTCTTTTTGCTTTATCCAGGCCATTCTTTAGAAGAGAGTATACCCAAGGTATCTTCTCCAATAATATAACCTCTCCGGATAAAGTAGATAGATATAATGCATCTTGACCTAAGCCTGCGGTTGCATCTAAAACTGAACAATCTCTTGGAAGACCTTTCATAGCAACTAGAATGTTAGATTTCATTGGCTTTTTACTCCAACCAATAAAATCACTATGAATAGGTTTATTCTTAAGGGTAACTCCTAACTTCAAATATAAATTTTTATTTCCCAGCACCAGAAAATAATGTTTATTTAATTCTTGTATCCTATTTAAAGTCTCTTTTTGTAAATCTTCTAAGTTTCCTTTGAAGAAAAGATTAGTTCTAAGGGCTAATTCTTCAGCTTCGTGTTCAGAAGATTTATCTTCACCTACAACAAAGGGTCCTTCTTTACTCACATCCAGAATATTAATATAAAAAACCCTAATAGAATCCTATAAATAACAAAAGGAGCAAAACCTATTCTAGTTATCAACTTTAGAAAAATATCAATAGTGAAATAAGCTGTTATAAAGGCAATGAAACAGGCTAAAAAGGTTTGAAAAAAATTGTCTAAAAAAACTGAAAGCGGGATGTTCATGATCTCAGCTACAGTTATTAAAGCTATTGTAGGAATTGCTAATAAAAAACTAAAACGTGCTGCTTCAGTTCCTTTTAACCCTAAGAATAAACCTGCAGTTATGGTAATTCCTGACCTTGAAGTGCCTGGAATCAAGGCTAAACATTGAAATACTCCAATAATAAGTGCTTGAAGTAGACTTAGAGAATTAAGTGTCTTCCTCTTATTTCCATATTTATCAGATACAAATAAAAGAACTCCAAACCCTATAGTTGAATAAGCTATAATTTCCTTTGTCCTTAAATACTCTTCAACCAAATCTCTAAATATATACCCAACGATTAATACAGGGATCAAAGCTATTAGAAGATTACATAACAAACGATTTTCTAGATAAGAAAAATGATTTAAAGAAACTTTTGACCCAATGACTTTTAGGTCATTTCTGAAATAAAGAACAGCTGCTATTAATGTTCCTAAATGAACACTTACATCAAAGAAAATTCCTTGATCTAGATTAAAGAGAGATTCGCTAAAGAGAATCAAATGTGCAGAACTAGATATAGGAAGGAATTCTGTGAGTCCTTGTATAATTGATAGTAAGAAAATTTGAATAAAATCCATTTAGACTTTCTTCCATTGTTCTTCACCTGAAAGATAAAAAGGAATAAGATCTTCAGGGCCTTCAACTAAACCTTCTTCAAGCTTTCTTTCTGAGATCGATAATAAATCTAAAGCGTTTGGTTGATGATCAAAGAAATTAGCACCTAATGAGGTTAGATGGTCAACTACAAGGTTGCAACCATCACCTGCAAAAAGTGTTTCTGAACTAAATTCAGAAATTTGAAATTCTTCTATTCTTTTTATCTCATGAAAAGACGAGTAAAGAACTTCATTTTTATAACCAAACTTTCCAATATAAATTCGATTCATGTGTGCGTTAACTAGAGCCGTTATATTATTAACTTTATATTTTTTATAAAAATGTTCTGCAATTACTTCTAGACTAGAAACTCTTACAACTGGTAAATCTAAACTAAAAGAAAGCCCTTGTGCTAGAGTACAAGCTAACCTAATTCCCGTAAAAGAACCTGGACCACAACCCACCGCTATAACATCTAGATCTTTGAAGTTAAGGCATGACTGCGACATCAAGTCTTTAAGGATATCTAAAATTTTTGAAGAGTGTTGACGAGGTATAAGTTCATGATAAGAATTAATAACCATATCTGACCTCACAGCCACAGAACAAGCTTCACTAGAAGTCTCTATTGCTAGAATTTTAGACATCTACTGTTTGATTCTTTCCAAAATATTTGTTGAGACAATTGATGGGGTATCTTCTCCAGATATTCTTATGTATGTCAAAGCAGATTCATTTGACTTTGTAAGATAAAATTCTATTAAAGGAAGAGTCTGGGATCTGTATACTTTTAATCTATCCTTCACAGTTTCAGCCTTATCATCATCTCGTTGAATTAATGGTTCGCCGGTATCATCGTCTTTATTTGGTATTTTGGGTGGATTAAACTGAATATGATAATTTCTTCCTGATTTTGGGTGTACTCTTCGACCAGACATTCTTTTTACTACCACCTCATCAGGTACATCTATCTCTATAACTATATCTAAGAACACTTCTTCTTTATCTAATGCTAATGCCTGTGGAATTGTCCTAGGAAAGCCATCAAATAAATAACCCTCTTTGCAATCCTCTTCTCTGATCCTTTCAACAACTAACCTGTTAATGACATCGTCAGGGACAAGAATACCTTCATCCATTAACTTTTTTGCTTTTTTCCCAAGCTTAGAACCAGCTTCTATGGCTTCTCTAAGCATATTGCCTGTTGAAATATGTGGAATAGAGAATTCCTTGCAAAGAACTTCTGCTTGCGTCCCCTTTCCAGCCCCTGGAGGGCCTAACAATACAACTCTCACCTTCCCTCCCCTACTGCGATTGCAAATGTGAGTTTTTGTGTATCACTAATAGAAACAAAAAAATTAGAGAAACCTAGATGTTGGGCCTTATTTTTTGCTTTTTCACTTAGATTAATTATTGGAGCACCTCTCTTATCTCTTAAAATCTCAATATCTTTAAAAGTTATACCTTCTGAAAAACCTATTCCCAAAACCTTAGACACCGCTTCCTTGCAAGCAAAATTATTACTCAGGTAAGAAATTTTTTTTATATCATTCTTTTTATTATCTAGTTCTCTTATCTCTTTATCTGTAAGTATTTTTTTTACAAATTTCTTCCCATAGTCGTTGAAAAGCTTCTCTATCCTTTTTTTTTCAAGTAAGTCAGCCCCTGTTCCTTTAATCATTAATGTTCTCCTCTAAGAGAAAAATTTTCTTATATTAAGATCTTTCTTCCCGAGATGATTATCTAAAGCTGTTCTAAGAATTCTTTTTGATGCAGCTCTTGTTTTATCCGAAGAGAAATCTCCCTTAGCAAGATTTAATATATCTTGCCCACTAAACAAAAGATCTTCTTTTGTAATTTCACTCATTCTGTTAATTAAAAAACCCTTCATAGGATCAAAAAAATAGGTCAAATCTTCCTTAATTTTCTTTCCTGTACTTGCCTCTAAATTTAAGTCTATACCGTAGCCCAATTCCTCTAATAATATCAATTCAAAAGATCTCAACTCAGCTTCTACCTTTTGTTTTAGACTCAAGTTTTCTAAAGATTTAAGAACTTCTGTGTACTTATCAAAGATTAAAGGGTGAGGATCCTCTTTCTCTATAAATTTTATAAGTAGTTCATTTAAATAAAGTATGGAGTTTACTTGTAAATTTAAAGATAAAGAAAAGTAACATACTATTTCTGATTTTCTTAAAGTTTTTAGTTCTCTTGCACCAGATATGTCAATATTTAGTAAAGTAGTTGGAATTAAGACAGGTTTAAGAATACTTTTGGGTCTTTTCACCCCTTTAGCAACAGCAGTTATTCTTCCTAAGTCCCTGGTAAAAAAGTCTACTAACAGGCTAGTTTCCTTATAAGCTCTAAAATGTAGAACAAAAGCAATTAAGGAATTAAAATTTTTATTCAACTCGATAACCTAAAGATTGCATAAATAACTCATTATCAGTCCAATTGGTCTTCACCTTAACCCAAAGCTTAATTAAAACCTTTTTATTAAACCTGTTTTCTAGTTCTTTTCTGGCAGAAGTTCCTATAGACTTTAATCTCTTACCTTCTTGACCAATAACTATTCCTTTCTGACTCTTCTTCTCTACGTAGATTGTTGCGTGAATAATTATAATTGAATTTTCTTCTTTATAATGGTCTATATCAACAGAGGTACGATATGGGATCTCCTGTCCTACTCTAGTTATAGATTTCTCCCTAATTATCTCGCTAATGAGTAAGCGTTCAGAGATATCCGAAATTTGATCTTCGGGATATAAAAAATCTGATTCTGGTAAAGCAGTCAATATGGATCTCTCAAGTTGAGAAATATTTTTTTTTCTTAGAGCAGAAACAGGATGAATATCTGAGAATTCATATAGTTTTCTTAATTTATCAATAAAAGGTAACAGCTTCTCTTTATTCTTTATTTTATCAATCTTGTTAATAACTAAAATAACATTGTCTAACTCTTTGGGTATTTTGTTAAGTAAGCTGTCATCTTCTTCATTCCATTTAAGAGCTTCCACAACAAAAACTAATACATCTATTCCAACAAGAGTGTCTATAGCAACTTTATTCATAAATTTGTTTAAAGCTCTGTTGTGACCTTGGTGATAACCAGGCGTATCAATAATTATTGCTTGAGCATTCTCCTTTGTTTTAATACCAAGCACCCTAAACCTTGTTGTCTGGGGTTTTCTGGAAGTTATAGATACCTTATGTTGAATCAAAGTATTTATTAAAGTAGATTTTCCTACATTAGTCCTACCAACAAGAGATACAAAACCGCTCTTTCTTTTAGTTCCCATTATCTCGTCCTAAGATCTTTTTTAGTATGCGCTTTGCTGCAATCATCTCGGCTTCTTTTCTATTCTTGCCTTTGCCATACTGCCTTAAGTCTAAGTCTTTTATCTCGCAAACTACTTCTAAAAACTTTTTTTCTTTATGTGCTTTAGAACTCTCCAGAGTATATTTAGGTAATTTATAACCTTTCTGTTGTGTGTACTCTTGCAACCTAGTCTTTGAATCTCTCATATCTTTGCTTGGATCTAAGTTTTCAATTTTCTTCTTAAAAAGTTGTTTTATAACCTTTGAGCATTTATGAAAACCACCATCTAAATAAATTGCTCCTAGTAATGCTTCCAATGTATTTCCTTGTATGGAGTTATTAACACTTACTTCAGAAGGGCCAAGTTTAATGAATTTTATTAAATTTAGATCATTTCCAACTTCGTTTAATACTTTTCTCTCTACAATTTTTGATCTTAGCTGGGTTAATCTTCCTTCTGCTAAGTGAGGAAATGTGGTAAATAATATCTCTGAAACAAAAAGGCCCAAGATAGCATCTCCAAAGAACTCTAATCTTTCATTGTTTTCATTCGAGAAACTCTTATGAGTTAGTGCCAGCAATAACAGTTCTTTATCTTTAAAACTATATTTAAGTTTTTTAGATAACTCTTTCTGATCAGAGGTTTTCACTTAATCCTGCTATTTCTCTTTATAGAAGGAAATTCAGAAAAGGAAGACCAATGAAGCCAAATAAATTCGGCCTTACCAACTAAATATTTTGCAGAAAAATAACCCCAATCCCTGCTATCTAAGCTATTGTCTCTATTATCGCCTATAGCTAAGTATTTCCCTTTTGGTATCTGCCATTTGTATTCATTGTATACAGCTTTGTTGTTGGTCCTAATAACATAAATGCTATTATCTAAAGTTTCTTCAAAGAGACTCTTTTCGAATTCTTTACCCAAAAATTTATGTTCCACTTTCTCACCATTTATCCACAATTGATGCCCGCTCATTCTTACTTCGTCTCCTGGAATTCCGAGTACTCTTTTTACATATTTTGTTCCTAAATTTGTACACCTAGATTTCTGTAATGAAATAAAACGCCTCAGAAAAGATTGACTCTCAGATAAGTTTAGACTTGATAAGTCAGGACGAGAGTCTTCGGGTCTAATTGAGCATAAAGTATGTGGAGGATAAAAAACTGCAACATCTCCTCTTTGTGGTGTTTTCCCTTGATTAATAGGAAAAGTGGTACCTGGAAATTTTAGTCCATAAGCAGATTTATTCACTAAGACAAAATCCCCCACTTGTAAACCTGGTTCCATGGAACTAGAAGGTATTTGATAAGGCTCGTACCAAAAAGATCTAACGGATAAGATTAAAAGAAGTAACCAAAAATAAGACCTACTTTCTTCCAGTAAGTTTTTTAGATTAAGTTTGTGACCCAAGAACCATGACAATCCAGAAAAGGCAGTTGCTATAGATAGAACAAGTCCAAAATCTAAATTTAGTTTGAAAACTGTCCATAAAAGTGACAAAGCTAAAGCAAACATTCCTATTTCTAGAATGCGAATTAACCAGTTAATTGATTTAAGGGTCGAAAATATCCAAGCAATATAGAATGTCAGACCTAAAGAGATAAGGATAAAAAGAGCCATATCCATTCTAGTCTTGAACCTTCAAAACAGATAAAAAAGCTTCTTGAGGAACTTCAACTTTACCTATTTTCTTCATCTTTTTTTTACCAGCTTTTTGTTTGTCTAGTAATTTCATTTTGCGCGTTACGTCTCCTCCATAAAGCTTTGCAGTGACATTTTTTCTAAAAGCTTTCACTGTTTGTCGTGAAACAATTCTCTTCCCTATCGAGGCTTGTATAGCTACATCAAACTGTTGACGGGGGATTGCTTCCTTAAGTGAATCTGTCATCTGTCTTCCTTTTTTTTGAACGTTAGTTTTATGAACCATTAATGATAAGGCATCAACTCTGTCTCCATTCAACAAAATGTCCATCTTTATTACTTCACTTTTATCATATCTTTGAAGACGGTAATCTAAAGAAGCATAACCCTTGCTTACAGATTTTAACCTATCAAAGAAATCAACCACTATCTCGCTAAGAGGTAGATCATAAATCAACTCGACCTGTTGAGAAATATACCTAACTGAGACTTGTGCTCCTCTTCTCTCATTGCATAAAGTCATTACACTTCCAATATACTTATCTGGTACCAGAATACTAGCTCTTGCTATGGGTTCTTTTATTTCTGATATATGATCCATTCTGGGAAAATGACTAGGATTTTCAATGGTTTCTTCATTACCTTTTTGATCTTTAACTCTATATGCCACGGTAGGGGCTGTTGCTATTAAGCTGATACCATATTCTCTTTCTAACCTAGCTGTGATTATTTCCATATGTAATGTACCCAAAAATCCACATCTAAAACCTGCTCCAAGAGCTTCAGACTGTTCTGGTTCAAATCGTAATGATGCGTCATTTATACAAAGCTTCTCAAGGGCATCTCTAAATGATTCAAATTCATCTGAATTTTGTGGAAATAAAGCTGCAAATACTTGGGGGTTTATTTCTTTGAATCCCGGTAATCTTTCAGTCTTGCTATTAGCTTCAATAATTGTATCTCCAACTGGTGCTCCTCTTACTTCTTTTATGGACGCGCAAACAAAACCTACCTGACCTGAGTCTAGTTTAGTAACCTCTTGTCTCTTAGGTGTAAAAACTCCTATCTGATCAACAGAGTGTCTTTCTTTTTTTGAAAAGACCTCAACTAGATCGCTTTTTTTTAAGCTCCCCTTTTCTACCTTTACTAAAGAAACTACACCTAAATAATTATCAAACCAAGAATCAATGATTAAGGCTTGAAGGGGGCTAGCCAAATCAACTTTTGGTGGAGGGATCTGTTCTACTATTCTTTCTAAAACCTCTTGTATGCCTGTTCCCTCTTTGGCGCTTATACACGGAGCTTCGCTAGCATCAATACCTATGATTTCTTCTACTTCTTTTTTTACTCTATCAGGGTCTGCTTGGGCTAGATCTATCTTATTTAAGACAGGAATAATGCTAAGCCCCTGGTCAACAGCATTGTAACAAGTTGAAAGAGTTTGAGCTTCTACACCTTGTGATGCATCAATTAATAAAATAGCTCCTTCACAAGCTGAAAGAGATCTTGAAACCTCATAAGAAAAATCAACATGCCCTGGAGTGTCTATTAAGTTAAGTTGGTAAGAGTTTCCTTTGTTCGATTGATAATTCAAATTTACAGTTTGGGCTTTAATTGTTATGCCTCTTTCTCTCTCTAACTCAAGCGTATCAAGGACTTGATTAGTCATTTCTCTATCACTTAACCCACCGCATTCCTCTATTATTCGATCAGCTAAAGTAGACTTTCCATGATCAATATGGGCAATAATAGAGAAATTCCTTATATTCATAATCCATAGAGCACTTAAGAGGCTCTCTTAGAACAAAGAATAACTATTTTATTAGTTTAAGTGTAATAAAAATTGATTGACCATTTCTTATTAGTAAGATCATAGCAGTGCCTGAAGTTTCTTTGCGTTCTTTTATTTCATTTAAGAAATCCCTTGAACTTCTAACTTTTTTGTTACCCACTTGAGTAATGATGTCTCCTTTTACTATACCCTGCAAAGCAGCTAAACCGGATGGTTTTACTTGAACAACTTCAACACCATAAGAAATCCCAAATTCTCTCTTCTTTTCACCACTAATAGGTTTTACTGTTATACCTAGGATATCTCCTTTATCTTCGGAAGAATTCTCAGCGGTCATATTGTTTGAAGGAAGTTCTCCAACTTTGATTCTCAATTTCTTGTTTTTCTTATCACGTATAACTTCAGCCTCTACTTCAGTTCCAGGTCTTATGCTGCCAACAGTATGAGGGAGATCTCCTGAATAGATTATGTCAACTCCATTGAACTCAACTATAACGTCTCTAACTTGTAGACCAGATTTCTCTGCAGGGCTACCTTCTATTACTTGACTTATAAGTGCTCCTTTAGGAACAGACATTCCTAAATCCTTTGCAAAATCACTATTAACCTCTTGAATGCTTACTCCTAACCAACCTCTAGAAACAAAACCACTTTCTTTTAGTTGATTAACTATATCCATTGCATAATCTATAGGTATGGAAAAAGAAACGCCCATATAGGCACCAGTTCTTGTATAAATTGAAGAGTTTATACCAACTACTTCTCCCTCTAAATTAAATAAAGGTCCACCAGAATTACCAGGGTTAATAGCTACATCAGTCTGAATAAAGGGGACGTAATTAGAATCAGTGCCATTAGGAATACTTCTTCCTTTAGCACTTACTATACCGGCTGTAACAGTGGAATTTAATTGGAAAGGAGAACCTATTGCTACAACCCATTCACCAACTTCTAGCTCTTTTGAGATGCCTACTTGAACAATGGGTAAGTCTTTTCCATTAATTTTTAACAACGCAACATCTGACCTTTTATCTGAGCCTACTATCTCTGCTTTAAATTCTCTTCTATCCTTAAGACTTATAGTTATTTCATCAGCGCCTTCAACTACATGGTTGTTAGTCAACAAATATCCATCTTCGGAAATAATGAAGCCAGACCCGCTTGATTGGGTCTGTCTTTCCCTTCCACCTCTGTATTGCTCATCAGGAAAATATCTTCTAAAAAAATCATCAAAGAATGGGTCATTAAATCCTCTATTTCTTGATGAACTGGAAGTAACAGTTCTTTTGCTTTTGATATAAACCACTGCGGGAGAAGAAACCTTAGCTAACTCTGAAAAATCAGGTAGTTCTTTAGAAAAAATTTCTAGACTAATAATGCTAAAGAAAGTTATTAGAAATATAGCAAGCTTAGAATTGCCCATATCAAATTTTCCTTAATTTATTTATTTTTATTAAAACTTACAGCTGCATTACTTAAGATTTTAGCTTTTTGCTTAGAATCTATATTGCCACTAATTGAAAGTACAAATAAACCATTGTTAGTTCTCAAGTAAACTAATTTTGAAGCTTGATTAGCACTTATATCATAAGAAGATGATATGGGAGAAAGATTAACTTTAAACTTATTGCCGCTAGAAGGGACAACATAATTAGCTTGTATTATCCCTAGAGAAGAGGAATCTAATCCTTCTAACTTCGCATCTATACCTTGCACAGCAGTATTCAATAAATTTATCGCTTCAGGGCTTTCTATTGCTTGTGCTATTCGTTGTGAAGCTTGGGTTGAAAAAGAATCTTCTGCTAATGTATTTTCAATGCTGTTGTTTTCCATGTTAAAAGCTAATACTACTAAAGCTACAAACACTCCTGATGATGCAAGATAATTAAATTTACTTGTATACCAAACAGGTTTATCTTTTGATATTTCTTCATCTTTGTTCGTTATATAGCCTAATTCATTTGCCACTTCTTTAGATATATCATTCTCTATAAAAGATAAGGATTCTTCTTTGAAACCTTCTCGAGTAACTACAAGAGAGCTCCAATATTGCCTTAGATGAGGATCATCTTGTATCTCCTCTATAACTCTTCTTGTCTCAAATTCAGATAACTCTCCATCAAGGAGAGCAGAAATTCTCTCTTTAATAGCCTTATTCATTCTTTTTTTCTCCTAACATTTCTTGAGCGGATTGAAGAAGGTAATAGGTGGTCTATGCTTTCTTGGATCTGTTCCCTTCCTCTGAATATACGAGATCTAACAGTGCCAACTGGACAATCTAAAATTTTACCTATGTCTTGATAACTTAACCCATCAAATTCTCTTAATGATAAGGCAGTTCTTATCTCTTCAGGCAAATCA
This sequence comes from uncultured Gammaproteobacteria bacterium, assembly GCA_964571215.1. GTDB lineage: Bacteria > Pseudomonadota > Gammaproteobacteria > Magnimaribacterales > Magnimaribacteraceae > CAJWPI01. The sequence goes on along the minus strand of CAZMZZ010000009.1, from coordinate 16,686 downwards.
CTAAAAGATTTTAAAATAATCTCTCTAAGGTTATTTGAAGCAAGTATATCTTCTGGAGATTCTGTTGTTAAAGCGCTTAAAGGATCCTTTGTGTCAGAGTCTGAGATATCGGACACTGGTATTTCTTTCTTCCTCTTTTGTGAGCTTAGGTAGTTCTTAGCTGTATTCACTGTAACTCTATATAGCCAAGTAAAGAAAGCACTTTCACCCCTAAAAGAGTTAATAGATTTGTATACCTTAATAAAGGACTCTTGGGCAATATCCTCAGCAGTTTGACTATCATTAACAAATTTGTGGGCTAAAGTAATAATTCTTGCTTGATATTTTAAAATTAAAAGATCAAAGGCTCTATAGTCTCCCTTTTGAGCTCTATGCACTAGAGAGATGTCTTCGTCTTTATTGCTTATCTTCTTCAAATGAGATTGCTGCATGGTTGGTATAGACTATATTTATTATCAAAAGTTCGTCATTTTAAGAAAAATGTTTAAGAACATATAGTTTCTAAAAAATTTCAATGTAGTTTCGCGCACCTTGTAGACCAATATCCGATGAGGTTACAACAAAGATGGATATAGATGGTAACAAACTTTTCATAGTGTCGCTATTTTCAAACTCTTCTCGAAAACCCTTGGTTTCTAGATCTTTAGAAATTGTCTTTACAATAGATCCAGATAAATAAATATCACTTTTAACCCCAAATATTAGGGCAACATATCGTAAATAAATAGCAAGCAAATAAATATAAGTGGCTCTAGTGTCAGCATAAAATTTATTACTGATGTTATTTTCTAAAATTCTTTTAGTTTCTATATTCTTATCTGACTTAGAAATTTGTTGATGAATAAAAACTATACCTTTCGATGAAAGCAAGTCCTCGAAAGTTGGTATCCTTTTAAACTTAAAAGTAAATTTATTCACTAAATCACTAATTTTAGAAAGGTTAGAAGGAACGTAAAGATGCCCTGCCTCTGTTGAAAGAACTCTGTCTCCTAGAGAAAACGCTAGGCCTAAGCCAGTTCCGGGTGAGACCAAAACTTTACCGCTTTTTCTGACACTTTTCCCCTTACTAACTAATTTAAGCTCTCTTTTTAATGGTCTACTTAGGTAATAGGCTTGCATTTCAAGATCATTGAGTACTGTTAATTTTTTGAAATTAAAAATTTGTTTTATACTCCTTTGGCTAAATGATAAAGAACTATTAACAAATTTTATTCTATCCCCTACTACTGGTGCTGCTACGCCAAAAATAGCTTCATGTATACTCTCTGAAGTTAAGTTATCTTTTAGATAATAAGAAATTAACTCTTCGAATGATTTAAAATCATTGGTTTTAAAGTACCTCTTCCTTTGATATTTTAAATTGTTTTTTATTAATGCTAGCCTAGCATTTGTTCCACCTACATCTGCTATTAAGGTTAGCCTATTCTTCTTCATTAGGAATCCTATAGTTATTGATAATCTTTTCTATTATGTTTTTTAAAGAATGCGGTGGAAGTTCTTGCTGATGAATTAGCCAACTCATCAAATCAACATCTTCATATGTTAACAAGATTTGTAATAATTCTTTTTCTTTTTGATCTAGTTGAACAAAATGGTTTGTTACAAAGGATGATAAGATTGAATCAAGTTCTAATATCCCTCTTCTGCACTGCCAAAGAATTTTTTTATCTAAGTCTCTAGTCATAGAAAGTTTATAATAATGCACGATGGATAATGAAATGATAATACTTGATAATTTAACAGTTATCACTTTTTCTGGTAAAGGGGCTGAGGAATTATTGCAAGGACAATTAACTTGTGATGTTCTTAAAGTTTCTAAAGATAACAGCTCTTTAGGAGCATTATGTAATCCCAAGGGAAGGGTTATTAGCTCTTTTGTATTAACTTCAGAGGGCCCTAATCAATTTAATCTTGTTTGTCTTAAAGAAACAGTCTCTAAAACTCTTGTGGCTTTAGAGAAATATCTTCCCTTTTATGAAGTAGAAGTTAAACAAAATAACAGTTATAGCCTTTTTGCTTTAAATAAATCGGAGTTAAAAAAGAGTCGTGCTATAGAAACTAGTAAAGGAAGAAATACCTTTACTTATGAGGACTTTAAATTCATTGACTATCTTAAAAAGGAGTTTTTTTTAGTTGTAAGCAAGAATAATGAAAAAAATACTCCTTTTAACTCTTTCAACAAGAAAAATGACACAAATAAATGGAATGTTGATGATATATATTCAGAGAACATAGAAATAACTAAAGAACTTTCTGGGCTTTACACACCTCATGAGCTTAACTACCAAAAAACTCAGAGAGTAGACTTTGAAAAAGGTTGTTACACAGGGCAAGAAATAGTGGCAAGGATGCATTATAGAGCAAAAAATTTACCTAAAATAAGGCTTGGGCAATTTGATACTAAAAGGCCAGTACAGGAAAATATGACAATAGAGAATATCCAGGGAAAGAAAGTTGGAAATGTATTAAAAACTGCTAAGGAAGGGTCAGGATTTATCTGCATTGCTTCTATAAAAATCCAAAATAAAGCTGAAGGCTTAAAGATAAAAGAACTCAACCTACCTTTGAACTTAATAAGATGAAAGTTCGCTGATTTAAATTTAGAATCTTAAATTTTCCATTCTATTGGTTTAATCCCTTTAGTTTCTAAGAACTTATTACACTTAGAAAAATGTTTATTGCCAAAAAAACCTTTGTGCGAGGAGAGAGGAGATGGATGTGGAGACTTAAGCACTAAATGTCTAGAAGGATCAATCGTTCTTCCCTTTTGTGCAGCATAATTTCCCCACAACATGAAGACTATATTGTCTTTGTTGTTTAGTAGAGAAATAATCTTATCTGTAAATGTCTCCCACCCTTTTAAAGAATGAGATCCAGGTTTTCCACTTTCAACTGATAAAATACTATTAAGCAGTAACACCCCTTGCTTGGCCCAAGAAAAAAGGGAGCCGTTTTGTGGAATAGAAATATTGAGATCCTCTTTCAGTTCAAGAAATATATTGTGTAAAGAAGGTGGAGTCTTAACACCTTCTCTTACTGAAAATGAGAGACCATGTGCCTGACCTGGTCCGTGATAAGGATCTTGCCCTATAATAACTACTTTAACTTTCTCATAAGGGGTCAAATTTAGAGAGCAAAACATTTCATTTCCTTTGGGGTAAATTTTTTTCCCATCTTCCACTTCAGATTTTAGGAAGAAACTTAAATCTTTCATGTAAGACTTTTCAAACTCCTCTGCTAAAAGTTTGAACCAAGATACGCCTAAAGCAGCTTTTAATTTCTCTTTTTTAGTATCCATATGCTTAATATAAGATCTATTGAAATTAAAGTTAAATTTTATCCACAAAAACTGTGGATAACTCTTTGGATAAAATAATTAGTACTAATTAAAATAACCCTTGTAGCAAACTGATTAAATTTTAATCTACTAAAAATAGATAAATAAAAACAATAACTTATGATAAATATCACATTTATTACAAATTTAGAAAGAAGTTTTTTTTCAATTAGATGCAATTGTGGTTAAATATAGAAAGTATTTACTTAAAATAAACATTAATATCAAGGAAAAGGGAAGATAAAACTCTTTTAAATACAAGAAGATACAGATGCTATTCGAACCATTTAAACTAAAAAATTTAAGATTAAGAAACAGAATAGTTATGGCTCCTATGACACGCAACATGTGTCCAAATGGAGTGCCAAACATTGATGTAGCTAATTATTATAAAAGAAGAGCTAGGGCAGAAGTTGGATTAATTATTTCAGAAGGAATTGAGCTAAGTCATAAAGCTTCGAGTGCATACCCAAACTGCCCCAGACTTGATTCTAAGAAAGCTAGAGAAGGATGGAAAAGAGTAGTATCAGAAGTTAGAGAAGAAGGTGGCTCAATGATAGCTCAATTATGGCATTCTGGATCCATTAGGAAAAAAGGGATGCAACCGGACCCAGATGTTCCTGGCTTTTCTCCTTCAGGTCTAACCTCTCCAGGGAAGAAGAAGGCTTACGAAATGAAAAAGAAAGATATTGATGAAGTTATAGAGGCATATACTCAAGATGCTATTTGGTGTGAAGAAATAGGTTTTGATGGAGTAGAAATACATGGAGCTCATGAATACCTTATAGACAATTTCTTTTGGGAAGTTTTAAACCAAAGACAAGACTTTTACGGGGGAAGTATTAAGAAAAGAACTAAATTTGCTACAGACATAATCAAATCTATAGTTGGAGCAGTAGATAAAAATTTTGTTGTTGGGCTGAGATTCTCGCAGTGGAAACAACAAAACTATGAAGCAAAATTAGCTTATTCTCCTCATGAGCTTGAAGAGTTCTTAAAACCCATTCAATCATCTGGAGTAGACTTCTTGCATGCTAGCATGAGAAGATTTTGGGAGCCTGAATTTACAGAATCTGAAGATAATTTAGCAAGTTGGACAAAATCCTTTTCAAATCTTCCTACTATAAGTGTGGGTAGTGTAGGACTTGATAAAGACTTTCAAGAAACCACTCGGTGGGAAGAGGAAGCTAAGTCTGCCAATCCTACAAGCATAGAAAAAGCGGTTTCAGATATTAAGAATGGCAAGTATGATCTAGTAGCTGTGGGAAGAGCTTTGTTAGCTGATCCTGAATGGGTATTAAAAATGAAAGAAGGCAGACTAGAAGACCTAACCCCCTATACTCCAGAGTCTATGAAAAGGCTTTGGTAATTAGCCTTACATTAATGACATTCTCTATCGAAGATAATTCTTCTAAAGTTTGCTTAACTACCTTATTTTCTACATCTATAAGGTTATAGGCTATTTTCCCTCTACTGACATTTGTCATATCAGAAATATTTAGATTTAAGTTTCCTAAACTAGTAGCAATCTTACCGATCATAGCAGGAACATTCTTATTTGTTATTGCTATTCTGTATTTTGTAGATCTAGGTAATGTAACATTAGGAAAATTTACCGAATTAACTATATTTCCAGTTTCTAGGAAATTTACTATTTGCTCAACTGCCATAATAGCGCAATTCTCCTCAGCTTGACTGGTGCTGGCACCAATATGGGGTAAAAGTACCACATCACCTTGGTTATTAGATCTTTTAATAAGTTTGGGTGTGGGAAAGTCAGTTATGAAGTTTGATAAAGAACCTTCATCTAAACCCTTCAGTACAGCTCCTTCATCTACCACTTCATGTCTAGCAAAATTTAATAAAGAGGCTTTTGAGGCATTAGCTATTAATTTAGAATTTATGATGCCTTTTGTTTTTTCATTTGCTGGTATATGAAGACTTATGAAGTCAGCTGCAGAGAATAAATCTTCTATAGAATCTGCTGGTTCTACTTGGCTAGGTAAACGCCATGCGGCCTCTACTGAAAGAGCTGGATCGTAACCAACAACCTTCATGTCTAAAGCTACTCCCATTCTCGCAACTTGAGAACCTATAGCTCCTAATCCGACTACACCTAGGGTAGATCCAGACAACTCTCTTCCTTTAAATCTTTTCTTGTTTTCTTCAAGAAAAGGTTCTAAGTCGCTCATATTCTTAAAGTGTCCTAAACTATTAACAAATTCTATACTTGAAAAAACATTCCTAGAAGAAAGCATTAATCCTGCTAAAACCAACTCTTTGACAGCATTTGCATTAGCTCCAGGTGTATTAAATACAACTATCCCTTTTTTTGAACACAGGTCTATCGGTATGTTATTAAAACCAGCTCCTGCTCTGGATATGGCTTTTAAAGATTTGTTTAGTTCTTTTCCGTTAAGTTTAGTACTTCTAATTAAAACTCCGTCGGGTTCTTTGCAATTATCATCAATAGAGCAGGTGCTATGCGACAAAGCGAATAAACCCTTTGGAGAAATATTACTTAAAGTCTTAATTTTATACCTAGCCATAAGTACCAAATTTAAAGGTGGGCAGCATAACACTATTTGATTGCTTTCTCGATAACCTATAGAATCCAATGCTTTTTTTCCATGTAGTTATGCATTTTTTAAACTTAAAAGACCTTTCAGAAGATCATATTGTTGAACTTATACTCAATGCAAAAAAATTAAAAGAAGGGAAGCAATACTCTAAAGATTTGAAAGGAAAGTTCTTGGGCTTAATTTTTGAGAAAGCATCAACGAGAACAAGAATATCTTTTGAGGTTGCAATGGCCCAGCTTGGTGGAGTTGCAAGTTTCCTTCCTATAGATCAACTTCAACTAGGAAGAGGAGAACCTCTAGAAGACACTTCAAGGGTGATTAGTTCGATGACAGACGGTATAGTACTTAGAACCCTTACTCATGAGACTATTGAAAGATTTTCTGCTTTCTCTTCAGTACCTGTAATAAATGGTTTAAGTGATTTATCTCATCCCTGTCAGATATTGGCTGATCTTCTAACTTTTGAAGAAAATAATGGTGAAATAAATGGGCATAAAGTTGCTTGGATAGGAGATTTTAACAACGTTTGTTATAGCTACGCTGAAGCTTCAAGTTTACTGGGGTTTGAACTTCACATAGCAAGTCCAAAAAAGTTTTGGCCTTCTGATAGTACTAGAAAAAAACTTTCAGTAACTTTTACTGAAGACATAGATGCTGCTGTTAGCAACAGCAGCTTAGTTAGTACAGATGTTTGGGTATCCATGGGCAAAGAAAAAGAAAAAAGAGAACGTGAGAGAATCTTTAAAGAGTTCAAGGTAACACCTAAAATAATGGATCTAGCAAGAAAAGATGCTATATTTCTTCACTGCCTGCCAGCAGTAAGAGGACAAGAAATCTCTTCAGATATGCTTGAAGACCAAAGGAGTAAAGTGTGGAGTCAAGCTCAAAACAGGCTGTTTGCTCAAAAAAGTCTTTTAATATATTTACTTAAAGATCATAAAGACCTTTAGTTCTCTCTACTGCTTCCAGCCAACTTCTATATTTTCTCTCTAACCTTGTCACACTTTTCTCTTCTGGGATAAAGGACTCTTCATAAGCCCAAGATTCTGCTAAAGAATCTATGCTGGGGTTTATCCCAGCTTGAACACTGGCTAAATAAGCTACTCCTAAAGATGTACTTTCCGAGATCTCAGGTCTTAAAACTGACAAATTTAAAATATTTGATAACTGCTGTGAAAACCATTTATTATCTACCATACCTCCATCCACTCTTAGATCTTTAATAATTGCACCATCATTTTCCATAGCCTTAATAAGATCTCTTGTTTGAAAAGCTACGGACTCTAATGTAGCGGCTGTAATATCAGAGATGCTTGTGTCTCTTGTTAAACCAAAAATAGATCCTCTTGCATTTGCATCCCAATGGGGAGCCCCCAGTCCAGTAAAAGCTGGAACCACTAGAACTCTAGAGTCATCATTTCTAGTTTTGACTATTTCTTCTGTATTCTCAGCTGATTTAAAAAACTTTAAGTTGTCTCGCATCCATTGAACAGCTGAACCTGCCACGAAAATACTTCCTTCAAGACCGTAAGTAGTTTTTCCATTAATCCTATAAGCAATGGTTGATAACAATTGATTATTAGAAGTTAGTTTTTCATTTCCCGTGTTGAGTATAAGAAAACAACCAGTGCCATAAGTGCTTTTTGCTTGTCCAGAATCGAAACAACATTGCCCTATTAAAGCGGATTGCTGATCCCCGGCTACTCCACCTATGCTTATGTTTCCTCCAAAAAGAGAAGTATTACCAAATTCATGAATACAATCACAAACCTCCGGTAATATGCTCTCAGGTATATCAAATAACATTAAAAGCTCTCTATCCCAAGTTTGCTCTTTGATATCAAACAACATTGTTCTTGAAGCATTTGTTGCATCCGTCTTGTGATGTTTTCCTTCTGTTAAGCGCCATATTAAAAAACTATCAATTGTCCCAAATGCTAGCTGACCTAATTCTGCCCTCTTTCTAGCCCCTTCAACATTGTCCAAAATCCAACTGATCTTTGTTGCAGAGAAATACGGATCTATAAGTAAACCTGTCTTTTCTTGAACTCTTTTTTCAAGACTTCCATTTTTCTTTAATTCTTCACAAAACTCTGAGGTTCTCCTGTCTTGCCAAACTATAGCTGGATAAATAGGCTTGCCGGTAACTTTATCCCATATAACTGTTGTTTCTCTTTGATTTGTTATACCTATAGACGCGACTTCATTAACATGAATAGAATTATTCTTGATTAAATCCCTAGTTACTTCAAAAACAGAACTCCAAATCTCCTCAGGATCATGCTCCACAGCTCCTTCAAAAGGAAAATATTGAGAAAATTCCTTTTGTACTAAATCAATAAGTCTGAAATTCTTATCAAAAAGAACAGCTCTAGTGCTTGTTGTGCCCTGGTCAATAGAAATAATTTTTTCAGTCATAAAAGTAGGACTCTCTACTATAAGTAGAACATAAAACAAAGTAAAAAATAAATTAACTAGTTATCCACAAAAAATCCACAAAAATTATATGTACTTATTGTATTGAAATTTACTCAGAAACACAGTATCTTGTGTACTAAGCAAAGAATAAACACTATATGTAGTAGTACAAAAGAAAAAGTGGGCACAAGAAAAAAGGGAAAGAAATGGAAAATCTAAGCGAAGTAGAACAAGGAAAAGAAAACATCGAAACGAATATAGAAGAAGAGAATTTAGCTATAACTCCAGGAAGAATGAGAGTAATAAAGAGAAACGGATCTGTTGTCTCTTACGAAGCTGAAAAAATAGCTATAGCTATAACAAAAGCATTCCTAGCAGTAGAAGGGGGGGCGGCGGCGGCATCAACAAGAATACACAATCAAGTAAACGAATTAGCGAATTCAGTAACAAAAACCTTCCAAAGAAGAATGCCCTCAGGAGGAACCCTGCACATAGAAGAAATACAAGACCAGGTAGAACTAGAATTGATGCGCTCAGGGGAACAGAAAGTAGCAAGAACTTATGTGCTTTATAGAGAAGAAAGAAAGAAAATAAGATCTAGAGAAGAACAATCAGAAGAGAAAGAACAAGAGAAAGAGCCAACAATAAAAGTAATTCTAGAAGATGGAAAAGAAACGAACTTAGATATAGCTAGACTGAGAACTATAGTAGAAGAAGCTTGCGAAAATTTGGAAGGTACCTCTAAAGAAGAAGTAGTAGAAGAAGCAACAAAAAATCTCTATGACGGTGTTTCTATTAACGATGTGAGGTCTTCTCTCGTTATGACAGCAAGAACACTGGTAGAAAAGGAACCAAACTATACCTATGTAACGGCTAGAATCTTGCTAGACAATATAAGAACAGAAGCATTAACTTATCTAGGCCTGCAAAATCAAGCAACCCAAGCAGAGATGATAAGTATATATCCTACAGCACTCAGGATGTTTGTAGAAAAAGGAATAGAAAACGGCATATTAAATCCTGAACTTCAAAATATGGACTTGGAAAAACTAGGCATGTCTCTACAACCAGAAAGAGATAAACAGTTTACTTATCTAGGTCTTCAAACTTTGTATGACAGATACTTTATACATAAAGAAGATGTGAGGTATGAGCTACCACAAGTATTCTTTATGAGGGTTGCTATGGGGTTAGCTCTTAAAGAAGATAAGAGAGAGCAAAGGGCAATAGAGTTTTATAACCTACTCTCCAGGTTTGACTATATGAGCTCTACGCCTACTCTATTTAATTCTGGAACAAACCACTCACAGCTTTCATCTTGTTATCTAACTACTGTGCCCGACGATCTGCATGGTATTTATGGGGCAATCCAAGATAATGCAATGCTGTCCAAATGGGCAGGAGGGCTAGGAAATGACTGGACGCCGGTAAGAGGACTAGGATCAAAAATAAAAGGGACCAACGGAAAATCACAGGGAGTAGTTCCGTTTCTAAAAGTAGTAAATGATACTGCGGTAGCTGTAAACCAAGGAGGAAAGAGAAAAGGGGCTGTCTGCTCTTATCTAGAGACCTGGCATATGGACATCGAAGAATTCTTAGAACTAAGAAAGAATACAGGGGACGACAGAAGAAGAACACACGACATGAATACAGCTAATTGGATTCCTGACTTGTTCATGAAAAGAGTATCAGAAGGTAAACATTGGACCTTGTTTACGCCAAGCGATACTCCAGATCTACATGAACTTTATGGGAGAGCTTTTGAAGAGCGTTATGAATCTTATGAGGATCAAGCAGAGAAGGGAGAAATAGAATTTTCGAAGAAAATAGATGCTGGGGAATTGTGGAAGAAAATCCTTTCCATGCTTTTTGAAACTGGGCATCCTTGGATTACCTTTAAAGATGCTTGCAATCTAAGATCACCTCAACAACATACAGGAGTAATACACTCCTCAAACTTATGTACTGAGATCACACTAAACACAAGCCAAGACGAAATAGCTGTATGTAACCTAGGATCAGTAAATCTAACCCATCATATTAAGGAAGGAAAGCTCGACGAAGAAAAACTAAAGGAGACTATCCACATAGCTATACGTATGCTAGACAACGTAATAGATATCAACTATTACGCTGTAAAGACAGCAGAAGTATCCAATATGAAACACAGACCAATAGGTCTTGGTATTATGGGTTTCCATGATGCTCTCTACATGCTCAAAATTCCATATGCATCAGAAGAAGCAGTAGATTTCGCAGATAGATCCATGGAAATGGTGAGTTATTATGCTATAGAAGCATCAACTAATTTATCAAAAGAAAGAGGAAGTTACAGTACCTATGATGGTTCTCTGTGGAGTAAAGGAATTCTTCCCATAGATTCACTCAAAATACTAAAAGAAAATAGGGGAGACAATTATCTGGATATAGATGTAAGTACAACTCTAAATTGGGATAAGTTAAGAGAAAAAGTAATAAGACAGGGAATGAGAAATTCTAACGTTATGGCAATAGCGCCAACAGCAACTATAGCTAATATTACTGGAGTTTCTCAGTCTATAGAACCTACTTATCAAAACTTGTATGTTAAATCGAATTTGTCTGGAGAATTTACTGTAGCTAACTTACACCTAATAAAAGCTCTTAAAGAATTAGATCTTTGGGACTCAGTGATGCTGAATGACCTCAAATATTATGATGGAAGCGTGGATAAAATTACTAGAGTCCCAGGCGAACTAAAAGCCTTATATGCAACTGCCTTTGAAGTAGAGCCCAAATGGCTTGTTGATGCAGCTAGCAGAAGACAAAAATGGATAGATCAAAGTCAGTCTTTAAACTTATATATAGAGGAGCCGAATGGTAAGAAACTAGACATAATGTATCGTATGGCTTGGTTGAGAGGTCTTAAAACTACTTACTATTTAAGATCTAAAGGCGCAACAACCACAGAGAAATCAACTATATCTACAGGTGAGTTAAACGCAGTACAAGCTTCTTCTGAAAATGAAGGGGCAATAGAAGCACCGACAGCGTGTTCTATAACAGATCCAGACTGCGAAGCCTGTCAGTAAGAAAGGAGGAAGAAATGCTAAGTTGGGAAGAATATGAGTCACCACAAACAAAAAAAGAGAAACATAAAAAAAAGGAAACTCTTGCAGAAGATCCTGCCCAAGAGAGTAAAGACCAAGAAATAACACCTGATTCCCTTACTCCTTCTAAGGGTTCAGATAGATTAACTAGAGCTAGAGAAAAGATAGCTAAGTTCGATCAGAAGAAGGGAGAGGAAGCTCTAGCGGGTATGGGAACTAGAGTCCATGTAGACCAAAAGGCGATGATTAATTGTCGTGCAGATGTTAATCAACTTGTTCCTTTCAAATACGATTGGGCTTGGCAAAAATATCTAGATGGATGTGCAAATCATTGGATGCCACAAGAAATTAACATGACCCAAGATATTGCTCTCTGGAAATCAGAAGAAGGTTTGTCTAAAGACGAAAGAAAGATTGTTATGAGAAGTCTAGGTTTTTTTTCGACAGCTGATTCACTTGTAGCAAATAATTTAGTTCTTTCTATATATAGGCATATAACAAACCCTGAATGCAGACAATATTTACTGAGACAAAGCTTCGAAGAAGCTATACACACACATGCATACCAGTATGTTATAGAGTCGTTAGGTATGGAGGAAGCAGAGGTGTTCAATATGTATAGAGAGGTACCCTCAGTTGCTAGAAAAGCGTCTTGGGCACTTAATTTCACAAAAAACCTTGAAGACCCTAGCTTCAAAACTGGTACTAGTGAACAAGATAAAGAGTTACTCCGTAACTTGATAGCCTATTACTGCGTACTTGAAGGAATTTTCTTTTATTGCGGGTTTACTCAAATTCTTTCAATGGGTAGAAGGAACAAAATGACTGGAACTTCAGAGCAATTCCAATACATCTTGAGAGATGAATCGATGCACCTCAATTTTGGTATTGATATGATCAACCAAATAAAACTGGAGAATCCTCATCTCTGGGACGAAGCAATGAAAGAAGAAGCAGCTTCGATGATACTTCAGGGTATGGAGTTGGAAATTGAATACGCAAAAGACACTATGCCAAGAGGTGTTTTAGGAATGAACGCTAAGATGATGGAAGAATATTTGAACTACATAGCAAACAGAAGACTTGTCCAATTAGGGCTGACAGAAGAATTTCCTAATGTAGAAAACCCCTTTCCTTGGATGTCAGAAATAATGGATCTACGAAAAGAAAAGAACTTTTTTGAAACCAGAGTTATAGAGTACCAAACAGGAGGTGCTCTTAACTGGGACTAATGATTGAAGTTATAGGCCATAGAGGAGCTTCTGAAAATGCTCCTGAAAATACTCTATCATCTATTTCAGAAGCATGGTCCCAATCAGCTGACGGAGTGGAAGTAGATGTCAGACTTACTAAAGATCTGAAAGTAGTTTGTATTCATGATAAAAACACTTTGAGGACGTCAGGGAAAGATGCTCTAGTCAAAGACACAAACCTGGAAGAGCTTAGAAAAATGGATTTCGGAGCGTGGAGAGGAAAAGAGTGGATAAATGAACCCATACCCCTTTTACAAGATGTTATTGAGCTTATCCCAAAAGATAAAAAATTATTTGTAGAAATAAAGAATGGAAAAAACTCCATCATTCCTATAGTAGAAATTCTAAAAGAATATAAAGAACATCAAGATAAAATTTCTATTATCTCTTTCAAAGAAGAAGTATTGTCAGGAATAAAAGAATATTTGCCTGACATGAAAGTTAATCTTCTTATTGCATTCAGCGAAGAAGCAGAGAAACAAAAAGAAGGGTTATTAACAAACATAAAAAAATTAAATATCGATGGTTTAAGTTTCCAGTCTCACATGCAACTAACCAACAGTTATTTAAAGTCTTTAGTGGAGGAAAATAAAAATATACATGTATGGACCGTGGATCAACCTGAAGAAGCTAAAAGATATCAAGAGATGGGCTTAGCATCAGTTACTACCAATAGACCTGGACAGATTAGAGATTTTCTTTTAGCTTGCTAAATAATTAAGTCCATGAAAACCCATAATCTCAACTTTCTTGAATTGGTAACAGATGCCTTAACAAGGGTAAAGGAAGTTGATGTTGTAGAAGTAAAGAATAAACTAGAAAACAAAGAAAGCTTCCTTCTTATTGATGTAAGAGAAGAAAGTGAATGGATGGAAGGAAAAATTCCTGAAGCTATATATTTGGGTAAAGGAATAATTGAAAGAGATATTGAAGCAAGGGAACCCGATAAAGAGAAAAAGATGGTTCTTTATTGCCAAGGAGGTTATAGATCTGCTCTTGCTGCTGATAGTTTGCAGAAAATGGGATACAAGAATGTTTTTTCTTTGAGGGGAGGTTTTGGTGAATGGAGTAAAAACAACTTTCCTGTTATTTAAACGGAGAAACTTATGAGACTGTATAGCACAACAGGAGCACCTAATCCTAGGAGAGTAAGAATATTTTTAGCTGAAAAAGGTATAGAAATTCCAATTCAAGAACTTAGCATCATGGAAGCAGAGCATAAAACTGATGAATACCGCAAGATATCTCCTTCTAGCAGAGTTCCTGCTTTGGTATTAGATGACGGTACAGTTATTCTAGAAAGTGTAGCTATTTGCAGATATTTCGAGCTACTTAATCCAGAACCTGCTTTATTTGGAAAGACTGAATTAGAACAAGCTATAGTTGAGATGCAAAGCCGTAGGATGGAAATGGAACTTATGATGAGTGTGGCAGGAACTTTCAGACATACTCACCCCGCCTTTTCTGGGTTGGAGAACCAGATTCCTGATTTTGGTAATGCTCAAAAGAAAATCGCTGAAAGAAGACTAAACCTTTTAAATAAAGAATTAAAAGATCAAGAATTTATAGCAGGAGCTAGCTATTCCATTGCAGATATTACTGCTTTGTGTGCTATAGATTTTTGCGTTCCTGCCAAAATTGAAATACCTGAAGATTATGAGCATCTGCATCGATGGATAAAAACGGTAAAAAGCAGACCTTCTTCAGAAATTATGTAATTTATATTTTTGACTCTCTTGGTTGAAAGTCCAAAACTGTTGCATTAATACAGTACCTAGGTAAGCCATTAGGTCCATCAGGAAAAACATGGCCTAGATGAATACCAGACTTCTTTGCCCTGATTTCAATTCTTGTCATTCCAAAACTTGTATCGAGCTTTTCTACAACTGATCCTTCTATTGCTTTTGTAAAAGAAAGCCATCCACTACCAGAATTAAAACGATCTTTAGTGTCGAATAAAGGATCACCGCTTAGTTTATCTATAAATACTCCATGTGGAGTATTTTGGAAAAGTTTATACTCTTTACAGAATCTTGTGTCAGTTCCATTATTAAAAGCTACCTTGTATGCTTCAGAATCACCTAGTTTAAAAGTTCCCAAGGCCTCATAAAAAGATCTTTCATCCATATAACCTCTATGCCCAAAAACTTCTTCTCCATCTTGTAAGAATAAAATAGTAGGTGTTACATCTAAAGATGTTACTGATTTAATGCCTTTCAGTTGTCTTGAGGTTCTGAAAGTCATTGAGATTGAGCCTTTATAATTTGAAAAAACGTTTTCTCGGAATTTTAAGCAGAAAGGACAACCTTCTGACTCTACAACAAGGATCTTTTTGCCTTTTAAAAGTTCTTGATTATCAACTAAGGGAACAGGAGGCTGTAGAAATTTAACTCCTGTTGAGTGGTCAGGGCAATATCCCTTTGGGTTCTTTACTAAATAATCTTGATGATATTCTTCAGCTTTATAAAATTCTTTAAGAGGTTTAATTTTAGTCACTATCTCTCCATAACCTGATTGGGTTAATTGGTATTGATAACTTTGTAGAACTGCTAGTGCAATATCGTACTGAGATTTTGAACTGGTTAGTATAATAGATCGATATTGAGTTCCTATGTCATTGCCTTGACGATTTAATTGTGTCGGGTCATGGCTTTCAAAAAAGTGTTTTAGTATTTCTTCAGCATCTACAACTCTAGAGTCATAAATTACTTTAACTACTTCTGCGTGGTTATTAGGATTGAATCTATTTTTTAAGAGAGTTATTTCGCGATAAGTAGCCAGAATATCTCCATCAGCATATCCAGATATGGTTTCAATGACGCCGGGTATAGAGTCATAGCCTTTCTCAGCTCCCCAAAAACAACCAGACCCGAGTACTAAGCTTTTAATGCCTGATTCAACAGCATCTTGACTACAAACGTTTATGCTAAATAACATAGCAAACATTAAAAAAATCTTCTTCATAACCTTACTAATACAGATGGATAAAAATATATCCTATGGGTAAAAGGAGAAAAGCTCCCATCCAAATATATTCCTTCCAAGATTTATAACCTCCTCTGTAGATATCTATAGCAACAGTTGTCATAACAATCAATATTATCAATAGATTAATAAGAATCACCACATCCATAAAACTAAATTAATTTGTGTCCTCTTTATGATCCTGAATCTTTTGATTTCTGTATTCTTGAATAAGAATATCGGCTTGGTCTTTGTCTAAGGCTTGAATATTTTTTATAGAGCAACGCATAACTTCAGTATAAATCTGATCATTGTAGTTTGAACAAGTACGCCATAAGGTGCTCTTAAATATTAATGTATCTTCAAATCTAAGGTTGGGGCATCGATTAAATAAAGTTACTAAAAAAGGATGGGACTTAGACGGTGACCAAACTATCAACCTTTGATCTCCTAGAGCTAACCACCCTGAGATATCTCCAACCCTGAAGCAAGCCTTTTCAGAGTTCTCTTCTTCAGCAATGATTGGGTTCAGTAAAAGAAAAAAACTAAAAGAAATAAGTGCCTTTATCCGTGCGCAATTAGTCATTGTATAATTTTATCTTATCTAACCTATTAAGCTTCTTTATAAATAATTCTCTCTTTGAAGCTAGACTTCTTGTCTTGAATCTTTCTTGATGTACTAACTTCAAAGGTCCCCTACCTCTTGTGTATTTACTTCCTTTACCTGACGCATGTAACTGTAGTCTTTTTTCTAAATTATTAGTTATCCCTGTATAAAGAGATTCATCAGAACATTTTAATATGTAGACAATCCATGACATAGACAGATAAAAACTTCTATTCTTGGTTTATTATAATAGCTAAAGAGCTTTAGTTTTTCTTTTTTTAAAATATATGTTCTACAGCAATAAAATGTAAAAATATATGCTTCATAAACCCAAAAAAAGGAAATAATAAAGAATGATTAAAAAACTATCCTATTTTTTATCGATACTTGTAATTTCAGGATTTTTAATCTGGGAATACAAAGTAAATATTCTTAT
>CAZMZZ010000008.1:0-40568 GCA_964571215.1 uncultured Gammaproteobacteria bacterium | reverse complement strand
TCATTTTTACAAATACGGGCTATATCTTCTAAACTAGCTTCTGAAACATCAAATTCAGGACATCCAGGTTTTTGTTTAAAAGCTCCGACTGCTCTAACTCTAAAATTGGGAGTCGATGTCATTTCAACTTCTCCACCCATTGGTACAAATGAATCTTCTCCTGCTAATAAATCAAACCAAAGGAGTATCCTATCTCCACTAGTGCCGTAAGTTTCCTTTTTCTGCATCGCATTCCATATCGCTCCTCTTGAACGCCCTTCTGAGTGAACAGCAGCTAATCCTCCTGTAGTAAAGAATGAGGCCATTCTCTGAGCTTCAAAAGCTCCGAAACCTAATGCAGGAAGATTATCTCTATCAAGTTCTAAGGAATTTGATTGTGACTCTGCTAAAGGATAAATAGCCTGCCTTAAGCTTTCGCTTGGTGGTCCGTTAGCTTCTGTTGTAACAAATCTATCAATTTCCTTGTACCCTGTCCCTGGTCTAGCTCTATGGTTATCACTAGAAGCTATAAAACCAAAGCGAAACCTCTTTACTTCTTCTCCATCAAAATTACCTAGTGCCAAGGCATATTGAGCTGATCCAGCCGGTCTATAATTAAACGAAGGAATGAAGCAATCCTTGCATTGACCGGAGTCTAACCACTCCTCAATTGTAACCCCTGGTACAGCAAGATGACCTGGGACACCTAAAGATACATTTATATTTCTAGCTTTTTCTGCTCTTCTAGAACACTCTGCTTCATCCAACCCTTCAGCTGAGCACCTTAAAGCTATAATTTGACCAGCTCTCCAGCAACTAGGTAAATAGTCTGGCGAAGGTTCAGGACAAGCTACTCCTCCTTCTTCATTTATCAATGCAGCTCTCCATGGTCTATATTCTTCAGAATTTCCATGCCCAGACATTACCTCAAATAAGATTTGTACATTCTCATTATGGAAGCCTTCTTCTAATTGTTTATCTAAACTAGACCCAGGTGGGGTATAAAAGCCCCAAGTATTTCCATGAGGAATAACAATGGAAGGAAAATTTAATTCATTTAATTTTCTAAAAAGATCTTCTGGTGTATTGGCAAGTTCATAACAATCATCAGGTAAGAGATCTGAACTAATTCCTTCTTTGCAGAAGGGCACACCGGGCATCTCTCTTACGAAAGAAGAAAAATTAAAATATCTTTGCCTATTAGGAAAATCGATAACAGTTAAAGGAGTTAATAGTTCTGCAGCTTGCGAACCTATAGTAGACCTCATTCCATTTGTAGCGAGTCCCCCTGCACCTATAGGTCTAAGAGGAACCTTATTTTCTTCAATATCCTTGAAGATAACGTTTTTATGACCATAATGCTCGTCCGCTGAGAGTCCCACTTGAGTCCACTCAAACCCCAAAAAAGTGACCATATCTGGGTCTTCTTGATTGGTAGGAGCGTTGCATTGCCTAACTGCCTCCTTTATTGATCTCCACTTTCTAGGACTGGAAGCTTCAGCATGGTCGGAGGTAACCCAAAAATCTATTGCAGCACAAAATCTAGCGTAATCACATGCATCAGATATAGGGTGAGGTCCTTCACCATTAAAAACTGGTAAACTCCACAAAAATGCATCTGTGGAATATGTTGTATGCACATGTGTATCACCAAATAATATTTGTTTGGTAGATTTAGATACAGCTCTTTGCCTGTCGATCTTACTTTTAACCAGATCTTGGTTTAAGGGAGAGTTAATTGGGGTCCCAGGTGGTTCTAACTCACCATACCAATTATATTGAATGCCTATTCCATAAATTACTGTTACAAAAATTATCGTTATTAAAGATAGTCCCAAGAATTTGAATATAGTCTTCATATTTTTTTACATTAATGTGGTTTTCTTTTATTAGAGTCTTTTATAAACTCATCCATAAATCCCTTTGCTTTGTTGTCAGGTGATAGATCAGATAACTTAAAAGGTTTTGATTCAAAAGATTTAGAGCGAGAGTTATCAAGAATAGGTATAGATGATCTCTTAAAAAAAGGAATCAAAATCATTCCTGCTAGAAATCCTCCAATATGAGCAAAATAAGCCACTCCTCCGTCTCCTCCCCCAGTTACACTAAAAAACTGCCCTACTATCCATACTCCCAGAACAATAAAGGCTGGAACACGAACTGTAGTAATGAAGATTATAATCCAAAAAAGGACATTCACATTAGCTTTAGGGTGTAATAGTAGATAAGCGCCCAAAATACCAGCTACAGCTCCACTTGCACCTATCATAGGTATTTCTGAAGTTGGATCTATCATGGCTTGTGTAAATGCAGCTACAAATCCGCATGTAAGATAAAAAAGTATAAATCTTACTCTTCCCATCGAATCTTCTATGTTGTCTCCAAAAATCCACAAGTAAACCATATTGCTTATTAAATGCATCCAACTGCCATGCATAAACATAGAGGTTATAACGGTTAATAAAGGAGGAATTGAACTAGCGTTGTTTCCTAATAAAGAAGCTGGAACAACTCCAAATGAATAGACTGCTGATTCATATAAATGCTTTGGGAGAGTAAATTGCCATAAAAAAATAAATGCACAAACTGCAATTAATATGTAACAGATAACAGGGGTTCTGGTTGTAGGATTATCGTCTGAAAAAGGAAAAAAAAACATTATTCCTCTACATAACCTAAATCTTCTACATTGCCTAAATGGTCCTTTCTATCTATTTTATAGAGCAAAACCAAAGCAGTTGAAATCAAAGGAAGAGTTGCTCCAAAAATAACATGAATGGTAGCAAATTGATTAATAATAGGACCCGTCAACTCTTCTATTGTAGCGCCGGAAGATATATCAAATCCAACTGAAGAAATTATTATCCCAGAAATGAAGACTCCTCCTGCACCTATCAATTTATGAATGAAGGAGCTTACAGTGCCTAAAAGACCCTCTTCCCTGCGTCCAGTTGTTCTTTCTACATCTTCTACAATTTCCATTACCATCGAACCTATAAAAATAAAACCTAAAGATCCTAGACATGTTTCAAAAACATAGTGAGAAAGCAGAATCCACCATAAGAAATCAGTGCCATTTGCTGGAAGAAGAGTAACTTCAAAATAAGGATCTAATAACCTAAGAACAACAGGTAAAGGTCCAGTAATAATAGTTGTTAAAAATATTCCTACAGCAATATTCTTCTTTTCTCTGCCTTTAGCTAAAGGTCCGGCTAAGGCTGCACTAATGATGACACTAATTGCTGCGACAGTTGGAAAGATTTGAATATCAGAAGGAGTCCATTGCCAAAAATAAAGGTTATGATACATGCCAGCATTGGTACCTAAACCTACTAAAAGAGCATATGTACAACCAGAGAAAAAAAGCACTATCCACGATCTATTAGAAATCGTCTCTATTCCCTCTCTTAGAAATTTCTTTATTTCTAAAGATCTTTCCTCAGGAACATGTAGATTGGGAATTTCTTTATGGGTGCCTAAACTAGATACAATCCCTGCAACAAAAATAACTAAACCTCCGCAGAAGGCTAGTTGTTGAAATGCTTCCGGCCTGAGAAAAGCTTGAGCTCCTTGAAAGTCTGGAGTTTCCACAAAGAAAAATGCATAAGCAATAGAAGCAATTCCAGCTCCTCCTATCCAACCAAACGCCATATTTATACCTGAGATTTGGTTTCTTTGATCATAATCTTTTGTTAATTCAGGGGCTAAAGCTCCCCTTGGTACCTCATAAAAAGTCATTGATAATCTCATGATGATCATCAAAAAAAGGAGTCGGTTAAAAAGCTCTCCTTCAGTAATAGTTCCTTCCGCTATGGAACCGGGGTACTGCAAAATATAATAATATGACAGTGCAAAAGGGATTATTGCTAAATAAATAAATGGGTGTCTTCTACCCCATCTTGATCTAACTCTGTCTGACCATATTCCTACCAAAGGATCAGAAATGGCATCTACCACTAAAGCTATACCCATGGCGCTGGCTGCTAAATAAGCAGGCATTCCTAAAACTTGATTGAAGTACACCAATAGAAAAGTGCCTAGCAGAGTATTCTTTACGCCTACAGCTATGCTTCCAGAGCCAAATATATACATAATACTTTGAGAAGCTCTTTGAGCTTGAATTGGTGAATTCATGGTTATTTTGCTGTATAGCCACCATCTATTACTAATTCAGTTCCAGTAATGAAAGATGAATTATCCGATGCTAAGAAATATACTGCGTCTGCTATCTCTTCTGGTTTACCTAACCTATTTCCCAAAGGTTGCATTTGTTCTACTGCTTCATAAGCTTCTTCTGTGGTCTTAAAAATGCTATCTCCCTTTCTTATTGTCTCCTCAAAGCTATCTCTTACCAGCGGGGTGTCAATGAAGCCAGGATGAACAGAATTCACTCTTATATCATAACCAGAGTCTGCGCACTCCAATGCAGCTACCTTAGTTAGCATTCTTACTGCTGCCTTAGAGGAGTTATATGGGCCTGCTCCTGGCCAACCTACTATCCCCATTATTGAGCTGATATTAACTATATTGCCACCTTTTTCTTTCATACTTTGTATCCCATACTTAGTACCAAGAAAAACTGCATCTAAATTAACAGAATGGATCTTTTTCCACATTTCAAGGCTGCAATCTTCCAATCGTGAACCGTCTGCTGCTATACCTGCATTATTTATAAGAACTTTTAGATCTCCATATTCTGTTTTGATTGTTTTGATGAGCTCTTTCCATCTCTTTTCTTCACTAACATCTTGTTCCATAAATACAACATTTGATCCTAACTCTTGCTGAGCCCTTTTACCTTTTGAAGAATCAACATCAGTTAAAATTACAAGTGCTTTGTTTTCTAAAAATTTTTTACATATAGAAAAGCCTATTCCACTTGCTCCTCCTGTTACTAAAACAATTTTTTCTTTAATATTTCCCATATTTTCTTCCTAACAGTAGTTAGAATGCACTAAACTGAGGATAATTTCACTAAAGGATTAATTATGGGTAGATTAAATGGAAAAATTGCAATAGTTACTGGTGCTGGTAGAGGAATAGGTAAAGAGATTTCCCTTAAATTTGCAGAAGAAGGTGCAAAAGTAGTGGTTAATGATTTAGGTGGAGATAGAGATGGAAGCGGAGAGGGAAAAATAGCTGATGAGGTTGTAAATGAGATAAAAGCCATTGGGGGACAAGCAGTAGCTAATTACGATACAGTTGCGACTGTTAGAGGAGGAGAAAATATTTTCGAAACAGCCATTAATTCCTTTAACAGTGTAGATATTCTTGTAAATAATGCAGGAATATTAAGAGACAAAACTCTCTACAATATGGAAGAAGACGAATGGGATGCAATTATGGCTGTACACCTAAAAGGGCACTACAACTGTACACGACCGTTTGTTAAATACATAAAGGATAATAATAAAACAAATTGCAGAATTTTAAACATGTCTTCAGTTTCAGGTTTATTTGGAAACTTTGGTCAAACTAATTACGGCGCTGCAAAAGCAGGTATTGCTGGTTTTACAAGATCGTTAGCTTTGGAAGTTACTAAATTTAAATGTACTGTAAATACTATCTCTCCAGGAGCAGCAACTCGCTTAACTCTTGATCTCATGCAAGCTGCTGGGAGAGAATATGATGAAAATGATTGGTCACAGGGTCCTGAACAAATAGCTCCCATTGTAGCTTGGCTTTGTACAGATGAAGCAAAAGATATTACTTCCCAAATTATTCACTCTCAGGGAGGAATTGTTGGAATAATGCAACAGCCAGCAGTTATTAAATCTTTTACAACTGATAACCTTTGGACCCTAGATCAACTAGATAAACTTATCCCAGAATTAGTGGAAGCGAAGAAGCATCACGATAAACAGGTTGAAGAAAATGGATCTCCAAAAAAAGTTTAATAATGGATCTAAGTGGGAAAATAGTATTAGTTACAGGAGGGGCTAGAGGCATAGGTGCAAAGGTATCAGACGCTGTATGTAAGGCAGGCGCTAAACTAGTATTATCAGATATCCTAAAAGAAGAGGGTCTAGAGAAAGTTAGAGAACTCTCTGAGGAGGGTTACCAGGCTAGCTTTATAAAGCATGATGTAACAAGTGAGACAAGCTGGAGTCAGGTCATAGAATTCTGCTCAAAAACCTACAATGGATTAGATGTTTTGGTTAATAATGCTGGAATCTATTTCTCAAAACCCTTAGTTAAAACCTCATTAGAAGATTGGAAAAAAATGTTCTCCGTAAATGTAGAAGGAGTTTTTTTAGGAACTAAATTAGCATCAGAAGAAATAAAAAAACGTTCAATGAAAAGTGAAATAAGTGGTTCGATAATCAATTTGTCTTCAGTTGCTGGCCTTGTAGGAGCGCCATTTATTGGTCCTTACAATGCTTCCAAAGGAGCCGTAAGGATTTTTTCAAAAGGTTGTGCTATGGAGTTTGCTTCTCTTGGATATAACATAAGAGTTAATAGTGTGCATCCAGGAGTAATAGATACAAATATGGGTGATGAAGTTAAACAGCATTTGATAAATCAAACTGAGTTAACTAGTAATGAAGCAACCTCACAGTTAGCTGACCTACATCCCGTAGGAAGGCTCGGTCTTCCAGAGGAAGTTGCTAATGTAATTGTCTTCCTTGCTTCTAATAAAAGTTCTTTTATAACTGGAGCAGAATTAGTTGTAGATGGAGGATATACAGCCCGTTAAAATTAGCCGAGCCAAACAGACCTTTTTAATTTAATATCTTTTGAAGAAGAGCCTATTAGAATTGTATACTCAGCTGGTTCTATTAACCAATTACTAGAATTCTCATCCCAGTAAGCTAAATCGCGCTCTGTCAAATAGAATTCTAAATTTTTAGACTCTCCTGGTTCAAGTCCCACCTTTTGGAAAAGTTTTAATTCTTTATTCGGCCTGTCAACATTTGAATTCACTACACTAACATAGCACTGAACAACCTCTTTCCCATATTTCTTTCCTACATTCTTTAATGACATTTTGAAAGCAATAGCAGAGTCTTTCTCGGGAGAGATTATCTTAAAACTACTATACTCGAATTCCGTATATGAAAGGCCATGTCCAAAATGAAAAAGGGGTTCTATCTTCTTCTTTTCATACCACCTGTAACCTATATACAGACCTTCTTCATAATTCATTTGCAAATCTCTTCCCGGATAATGTTGAAAAGCTGGTGTATCTTCAATTGACTTTGGGAAGGTCGTGGGTAACTTTCCAGAAGGGTTAATTTCTCCAAATAAGATATCTGTAAGTGCCCTTCCATATTCCTGACCAGGAAACCAGGATAAAAGTACTGCTCTAGCTTTGTCTAGCCAGGGCATACTGCAAGGTGATCCGGTGTTTATGATCACAACAGTATTTGGATTTATTGCACAGACCTTTTGTATTAATTCATCTTGCTTGGATGGAAGTGATATTTCCGATCTATCATTTCCTTCTGTTTCCCAATCAGAACTAGTCCCCGCTATTAAAATGACTGCATCAGAATTTTTGGATAAAGATAAGGCTTGGTCTAGTAAGTTTTCTTTATCAGGGGGTAACAAACCAATCTGAATAGCAGGAAATCTTCCTAACCATTTGTAATCTACTTCTATAAAGTACTCTTTATCTTTATTTAAATTGATAGCAGATCTATTTGGAGCGCTTCCATAACCAAAAAATGCTTCTCCTGATTTTTGTGAGGTCCAATTATCTATAATTTCTTTACCATTAATTCTTAATCTAGCAGATCCTATACTTATTAATTCGAAAACGTGTTCCCCTGTAATATCAGGTTTAAATTTTGTAGAAAACCTTGCTGATAAAGAAGGAGGGTCAAGTTTAGTGGCTACCTTTACCCCAAAACCATTTAAAGCCCAAAATTTACTACCAGACATAACTTCAGAAGCCAGCACCTTTCCTCCTAAATCATCTCCTTCAAAAAACTCTACTAAATAGCCTTTCTTGCTATTTTTAGGTTCAGTTAAATGCTCCTTATCGATCGGTGGAAGATACTTATAGGTATGACAACCTTTTCCAGAAACAATCTTAACCCCTTCCCCTAAATATTCTTTCAAAGCTTGAGGAGGGTGAATAACATAATGAGGTTTAACTGAAGCACTACCTCCACCAATAAACTGCCCTTGTTCAGCGTTGGGACCAATTAAAGCTAAGGTTTGAATCTTAGATTTATTAAGAGGAAGCAAAGTCTCGTTTTTTAAAAGTACCATAGAATCTGCAGCAGTTTTCCTAATAAGTAATCTATCGGCTTCTAAATCTTGAGAAGTTTCTTCTTTCTCCTCTGGATTATCTAGTCTTCCAGTAAAATCTGCTACCCTAAGCAATCGTCTCGCTTTATCAAAGACCTCTTCTTCTGTTATTTTCTTTTCTTTTAAGACTGTCAGTAAATTTTCTCCCCATACTGTTGAAGGCCCAGGCATGATAAGATCTAAACCGCCTTTAGCATTTCCTTCTGTATCAAGTGCAGCTCCCCAATCACTAACTACAAATCCTGGAAATACCCATTCTTCTTTTAGAATATCTTTTAGGAGCTCTTCATGAGAAGAACAAAATTTATTATTTAGTTGGTTGTAAGCTGACATCACTGACATTGCTCCAGCCTTTTTAACCCCTAATTCAAAGGGGAGAAGATACATTTCTCTAAGCGTTCTCGAATCTATATTAGAACTAATACTGTGCCTTTCGAACTCAGTATCATTACCAACAAAATGCTTTAAACAGGCTGCAACTTTTTGAGATTGAACTCCTTTAACGAAAGAGACAGCTAATTTTCCTGTTAATATTGGATCCTCAGAGTAACATTCGAAATGCCTTCCTCCTAAAGGATGTCTATGAAGATTAATTGTAGGTCCTAATAAAACATCAGCATCTTTGCTTTTCGCTTCCCTAGCAATTGCAGTTCCTACTTCTTTTATTAATCCAACATCCCAGGTAGAACCTAAAGCTATCCCACATGGAAAACAAGCTGAAGTCTCACCAGAGACCCCATCACCTCTTGCTCCATTTGGACCATCGGTAAGTTTAAGTCTGGGTATGGAAAGTCTATCTACTCCAGTTGAATGCCAAGCATCAGACCCCGTTATTATAGATACAGCTTCTTCAATCGAAAGTTCTTTAAGTAGATATTCTACTTTATCCATAAGAATGGATAACTAATAGTCTCTTCTAAGATAAATCGATTTGTTTGGTTTAGAGAAAACATTCCTTACCATAGGTTCGAATTCCTCTATGGTCATGTTTTCATATTCAGGATCAAAAGAGTTCTGGTCATACTTAGCACAAAACTCAGCACAGTCATCCCAGTACTTATGGTCTTTAAATTGATCACGTAAATTTTTATCTAAGCCTACATATTCAAAGAAATAATAACCTTGAAAAATTCCGTGATGTTTAACTATCCAATAATTCTTCTCAGAAACAAACGGTTCAAGCATCGTTGCAGCTAGATCAGCATGATTAGCACAAGCTATTGTATCTCCTATGTCATGCAAAAGTGCGCACACGACATATTCTTCATCTTTTCCATCTCTATGGGCTCTGGTTGCGGTTTGGACACTATGAGTAAAACGATCAACTGCAAAACCACCTGTATCTCCTTTTAAAACTGATAAGTGGTCTAAGATACGACCAGGTAATTCTTTAGCAAACTGGGCTGAATGTTCAGCAATAATCGCATAATCATCTGCAGTACCGTTTACCATCTCAGAAAACGAAGCTTGTTTAGACATTGTAGATCTCCCTAAAATTACATTAATTATGCCAGAACTGGTAAGATTTTTCTTGAATTAGCGTAAAGATGAAGGATTTTATAAACAATAGTATGCCTAAAGTGCAGCAAATTTCTTTTCGGTCGGCACAGGCAGCAGAAAAAGGTCTAAAAGATGAATGGTTATCTCTTTTTGATGTAGATGCAATCATTCAAGATCCTGTAGGTAAATCACCTTTAGACCCTTCAGGAGATGGGCATAGAGGTATACAAG
Organism: uncultured Gammaproteobacteria bacterium; assembly: GCA_964571215.1. Taxonomy (GTDB): domain Bacteria; phylum Pseudomonadota; class Gammaproteobacteria; order Magnimaribacterales; family Magnimaribacteraceae; genus CAJWPI01. The sequence goes on along the minus strand of CAZMZZ010000008.1, from coordinate 30,602 downwards.
CAATAGAAGCCTTCTGGGACAGCACCATTGGTCCTGGGGATATTGAATTTACTGTAAGAGAGTCCTATCCATGTGAGAATGAGTGCGCAAACGTTGCCACTGTGACTAATACATTAGAAGATGGAAGAAAACTTGATACAGATCTTGTAATTGTTTATAAAATTAATAATAAAAATAAACTCATATCTATAAAAGCTTATTGGGAATACCAAGAAGAAAACTGATAAGACTAGGACATCCAGTTTTTTATATCTTTATTTTCTGGATCAAATAAAACTCCTGGATTAAGTATACTCTGAGGGTCTACTTCTTTTTTAGCAGCACTTAACATATTCTTAAATCCTTCTGGTCTTTGTAAGTCATATCCTCTTACACGATGATCTCTACCGACTGCATGATGGTGAGTAACTGTTCCTCCTTCATTGATACATATCTCATTAGTAACCAACTTAATCTCTTTCCATACATCAATCATGGTAGATGGAGTAGCAAAAGCTGTATAACTAAAGTAAGGTGCTAAACCGTCTGGATAAGTATGAGTCAAGCGACAAGTTACTGTAGTTGTTTTGCCAGTAATTTCTTGAATGGCTTTAGAAACCTTTTCTTTTAAACATTCAATAAACTCATAACCCTTATCCCAAGTTATAGAAGTTTCAAAAGTATCTTGGATAATTCCTCTTCTAACAGAGGCTTCTCTGTAATAAGGGGCTCTAATAAAGCTATTTCTCCAAGTTCCAGAGGCGCCAGATTTGTGAGCATCTGTTTTTTCTTCTTGAGGTACTTCATATTGTCCTCCATCATCTGCAGCTATCTCTAAAGCTCTGTTTAACCAAGCGTCCATCTCATGATCAGCAGATTCAAAAGACAGTATTAAAAGATGCCTTGAACCATCACCTGCCCCATTAAAAAGTGCTTCTTTTGCATCTAAAAGTCTACAGTTAGCTGGAAATAAAGCTGATTGGCTTATTAATCGGGTGGCTTTTAAAGCCTTTTCATAATCATCAAATAAAACTGGACAAGAAGCTCTGTATTTTGGTCTCTCTTGTAATCTCATCCATGCTTCCGTAATTACCCCCAATACCCCTTCTGAGCCAATAACAATACGATCGGGACTAGGACCTGCACCTGATCCTGGAAGTCTTCTAGATTCAATAATCCCCCTAGGAGTTACCGTTGTAGTTGACTCTACAAAGTCATCTATATGGGTGTATAAAGTAGCAAAATGTCCTCCTGACCTAGTGGCAATCCAACCTCCCAATGTTGAATGTTCAAAGCTCTGCGGGAAATGTCTTAAAGTTAGATTAGATTTCTTAAGTTCTTCTTCTAAGGCTGGTCCGAGAATTCCTGCCTGGATTCTTGCAGCTCTACTTTCTTTGTCTATTTCTAATACTTGGTTTAAATTTCTTAAATCAAGGGAAATAACTCCAGAATATGTATCACCCACATCTGTTTCTACTCCACCACAAACACTAGATCCTCCTCCATAAGGAATTACAGCAATATTGTTTTGGTCTGCCCAATCAAGGATACTAACAATATCGTCTTGATTGTTAGGAAAAGCAATAAGATCAGGTGGATTAGGGAATAAGCCCAACATAGCCCTGGCAAGGTCAGGAAAGGACTTTCCATAGCTATGATTTAAACGTTCTAAATGATCCGAAGATAATAAATTTTTTAAACTGCTTGGTGGAGAAATTTTAGACTTATGAAGTTCAATATCTTTTGCCTTTGGAATAGGTATAGTTTCAACTTCACTTAAAGAAAAGTTATTAAGTATCCTCTGCTCAATATTTTTATCCTCTTCATCAGTTAAGAGTTCATCAGAATAACCCCAACCCCAAAATTTTCTTTCTCTCATCCTTGCAGTGTATATTAAATAATTAAAAATTTTAGTTTAAGCTAAGAGTTTTTTGTTATTATTTTTTTTAATTACTTAAATTGAGGAGTTAGATGAGAAATAACAACAGACAATGGATATTAAAGAAAAGACCCGTCGGAGATATATCTAAAGATGACTTAGAATTAATTGAAAGTAACATTCCAGAACCTAAGGACGGGGAAGCTCTTCTACAAAATGTCTATTTATCACTTGATCCTACAAATAGAATTTGGATGTCAGACATGGATCAGTATATGCCTCCGGTTGAAATTAACGAGGTTATGCGCGGAGGTGTGGTAGGAAAGATAGTCAAAAGTAATCATTCTTCCCTACCTGAAGGAAGTTTTGTTTCATCTTTTACATGTGGATGGCAAGATTACTGTTTAGTTAAACCAGATGAAGTAAATATCTTACCTAATAACTTACCTCTACCGCTGACCGCCTATATGAGTGCCGCTGGCCTAACTGGATTTACAGCATATTTCGGTTTTCTTTCTATTACTAACCCGAAAGAAGGAGAAACAGTTGTTGTTTCAACTGCAGCGGGAGCTGTAGGATCCATAGTTGGTCAATTAGCAAAAATGAAAGGTTGTAAAGTTGTTGGTATAACCGGTAGTGATGAAAAATGTAAATGGTTACTCAATGAGTTACATTTTGATAATGCTATAAATTATAAAACTGCAGATGTGTTAGAAGAACTTAAAATTGCCTGCCCTGAAGGTATAGATATATTCTTTGATAATACAGGAGGAATAATACTTGATTCAGTTCTAAAACTTATTAACTTAAATGCAAGAATATCTGTTTGTGGTCTGATCTCAACATATAACAGTAAAGAACCTGTTCCCGGACCCTATAATTATGGCAATATCTTGATGAAAAGAGCTAGGGTTGAGGGTTTTATTGTTTCTGACTACGCTGAAGAATTTCCAGAGGCCTTAAATGATCTTAGCAAATGGATTGTGGATGGCAAAATAAAATACAACGTAGATGAGCAGATTGGACTAGAAAATGCATTAATTGCTTTAGACAGGTTATTTACTGGAGAAAATACTGGAAAACTGATACTTAAGGTTTCCGAAGAAAATTAGAAATAAAACAATCTATTATTTAAATACGTTCCAATCTCCTTTTATGGCAAAAGTTCTTCCAGGATCTATTTGAAGATTAACAAACATGGTTCTGTTATCAGGTGAAAAACAAGCTCCAGCAAACTCTGAGCTGGAACCAGGGTTGTTGGCTACTTTATAGACAGTGCCATCAGGCTTTATGCCTAATATTCTATTAGAAGAGAATTGAGAATAATTATCTTCACAAACAATTAAATCACCCCAAGGAGATACTGTTAGATTATCCCCCATGAAAAACTCTTCTTTGCTCTTTGATTCATAAAAAAGTTCAATGTATCCAGGGCTGGATTTTTCATTATCTTTCCCTTCTAGTTTGCTAGGGGAATACTTCCATATTTGACCCAACCTATTGTACCCTCCTTCAGTGCAAACAAAATAAACTCCATCTGTAGCTACTGAGATACCCTCCCCTCTAATAAATTGAGTTGCACCTAATTCATTGAAACCATATTCACGAAGTTTGTGTGTTTGAGCTTCATAGTCTTCAATATCTACCCATTCAACTTCATACTTATATCCTTCCCTAATTGCTGCAGAAGAGTTTTGGGTATTAAACTTCTTTCTTTCTTTAATTTTTAGGGCTTGAAGCTTTCCTGTAAACCTAGAATTTTGTGGAATAAATCTGTAAAAGAGTCCCTGCCTATGATCTTCTGTTTGATAAATTATATTACTTCTAGGGTCCACAGCTATCGCTTCTCTTTGGAATCTGCCTAGGTTTCTTAAGGGTTCAGGTGGACTTAATCCGTCAGTTAAAGGGTCAACTTCAAATGCATATCCATGATCCTTTTCAATTCGTAAATCAAATTGCTTGGCCTGTTTCTCGGAAAGAAGTCCCCAATCTACATACCTTGCCAGATCTATCTTGTCGTAAGCTCTACTTTCAGTCTCCTCACAGCTTATCCAAGTATTCCAAGGAGTAGCCCCACCTGCACAATTCCATTTTGTACCAAGGAGACTATAAAATTCTCTCTTCTTTTCAAGACTCTTGGCATCAAGAACAATTGTTGAAGTCCCTCCGGCTAATCTTAAGTCAGAGTCAACAAAGCCATCGTAAGCTTGCTCTTTAGGAATATCTTTTAGTTTTGCTGAATTTGGAATAAAGGGAGTCATGGCTGCTAAAATTTCGTGATTCCTGATTAAAGCAATATCACCATTCGGTAAACTAAAAGCGGCCATTCCATCTGGTCTTTCGGGAACTTTAAATCCTCCTTCCATATCCTGTCCTGTTTCAGAAATCATAGAATATGTAAACCCCTTGGGAAGGTCTAATATCCCTTTAGGATCAGGTACTAATGCATTTGAAACATCTTTCCTAGAGGATGAGCATCCCATTGAACTAGCAAATCCAGCAAAAGCAATGCTTGTCATTCCCATCTGAAAAAGGAATTTTCTTCTAGAAATTAAATTAGTCATAGAGTTTTATAAAAAGAAATATATTTTAATTCTTTACCATTCAAGAAGTTAACTTTTTTTGGATTTCTCTTAAAAAAAAACAAAAAAGCCCTGCTTTCACAGGGCTCTTTTGAGAAGTGTATCTCAACTACTTCTCAACTACTGAAAATAATTTTGATCAGTAGCCGGAATCGGGTTTACCCCTTGTCAGAAGGTAACTCCTGTCATTCCTGCTAATAAATAAATACTAATTTGGATCACCTCCTTTCAAGGGTAAGGGCCAACCCATCTATTGATCCCCCTCTTTTAAATCAACGTGGGACATGAGTTATCAGAATATCAACTTTTATGAAACTCCCCAAGTAGTATTTATAAAAAAAGAGCAGATAATCGTAATGATTCTCTGCTCTTTTTAGAAAGGATCTTTCTACTGAAAATAGTAGTTAATACTAGCAGTAACTAATCTAGGTTGTCCTAATGTTCCTATAATTATGTTTTCACCTGCATCATCTAATAGATATAGATTAGAAAGATATTGTACGTCGACGTAGTAATCTTCATCTGTGATATTTTCAACATTAACCATAAATTCCCAGTTATCTCTAGATAGACCCATTTGAAGACCTGCTATAGTAAAGCTAGGATTAGTTACTCCATCCCAAGCCTGGAGTCCTTCAAACTTGCCGTTATGACTTATTTGAAAATCAAAGATAAAATTTGACCCATTCGCTAAAGGACGTAAATAACTAGTAGAGAATGTAGCACCATTGTCAGGTACTACAGGAGGAGTCTTTCCACTTAAGTCCACACCCGCTAAAGTAGTTCCACCATCCCATTCTGCTTCTATAAATCCTGCTGAAGCTGAAACAGTTAAGTAGTCTGAAGCTTTTACTGATATTTCAAATTCCATACCATACTGTTCTGAATCGCCAGCATTTAAGATACCTTCTATTATTCCAGCTCCTCCAGGATCGGGTGCTTGGAATTCAATTTGACGATCATCATAATCAATCATAAAGGCTGCAAAAGATGCACTGGCTCTACCATCCATAAGTCTGCCTTTCCAACCAAACTCATATTGAACAGCTTCTTCACCCTCAAAACCCCATAGTGAAGAGGTGCCAGCAAAGTTAGCCAAGTTGTAGCCTCCTGGTTCATAACCCATAGAACCAGTGAAATAGATTATAGATCCGTCCGGACGATTTTTAGTTAAGGAAATTCTTGGTAAGAACTCTGTATCACCTTGAGATCCTGATAACCCTGAATCTAGGTTGTCAGTATTATTTTCCCACTTATCAATCCTACCCCCTAAGCCTATCTCCCAATCATTATCCATATCATAAGTGATATTAACAAAAGCAGCTTGATGAGTTTTTTCTCTATTTCTCATTTCAAATGGTAGTCTTAAAGTATCTTTTTCTTCTGCTAGTGTTGGAACTAGACCAGCCCAAACACCACCGCAAGTTGGACTTCCAATAGCACAACCCAGAGGTCCACTTATATTGCCTGCTGCATCTACTCTAGCATCCCACCATATTTGTTCTGATCTCATTTCTTCATCAAAACCTGAGAAGTACAATCCAGCTATCCACTGAAGTCTATCGTCATCAGTTGAAGTAAAGGTAATTTCTGCTGTAGTTACCTCCATGCTTTCAGGTCGAATTAAATCTAAAATGAATTCAGGCATCAAATCTACATCAGTATATCTGGCACTAAAAGTATCAGTATAAGAAGTTCTTGCTGTTACATCGTATCCATCATTTTCCCAAAGCAGTTCTAAAGTATAAGAATCTGTTTCTCTATCGTGCCAAGAATTAATACCCCCTTGAAATATTGCTGGATATTTCAAAGGCTTCCTTTTTTCTCGAGTCCACTGGTTTACAGGTCCAAAATACTCATTAAATCTGTATGCAAAATAAGCTTTAGCGTTACCGATTGGTCCAGCTAAAGATAAACGATGTCCACTTTGATCATATGCTATTGCATTTGGATCTTGATCTCCTGTGCCACCATTTAATCTTGGAGTATTTGGGTTAGTCATGTAGCCATCATCCTGACGATCAAATCCAAAAATACGCATAGCCCATCCGTTTTCTCCCATAGGTAGATTCGCACTTATCTCGGTATCAGTTATGCCCTGTTCGCCTGCTAAAAATTTTATTCTACCTGTAGATTCATCTGGATTTGGTCTAACGCTCACATACTTAACAGCTCCACCAATGTTACTACCACCGTAAAGCACACCTTGAGGTCCTTTAAGAACTTCTATCCTTTGAAGATCCCCAAAACGAGCTGAAGCATCACCAAAGACTTGAACATCATCTAAATAAAAGCCTACACCTTGGGTATTTCCAAAAGAACCTAAACCTCTTACTGATACATTAGGAAAACCATCAGCTCTCATAGAAAGGTTAAGGTTTGGAATAAGAAACCCGACATCTTCGAGACCTTTAATGTTCTGTCTATCAATATCCGTTGAAGAAATAGCAGTTATAGACTCAGGAATATCTAAGAGACTTTCTTCTCTTTTACGGGCTGTTACTAAAATCTCTTCTATAGTTGCAGATTCTCCCTCGTCTGCTGCAAAAACTAGTGGGCTAGCTAAGGCAGTAATGAGGAAAGATGCAAAAAAGCATTTAACTTTAAATCTCATAGTATTAATCTCCCCTAAATTTTAATAAATTTCTTCCGTACTTTACCTCAAAAGTAAAGCTTATACTACTTCAATGGCTCACTTTTAATAGTTGCTATTATGTACTAAAGTAATCTCTAGAATTAAAAAAAAGGTATTAAAACATGACAATAAAAGAGCTGGATAAACCAAATGCTGAAGGAACAGAAGAATTCATCATGAACCAAACTATGATGAGAATTAAAGATCCAAATATTTCGTTAGATTTCTATGTGAATGTTTTAGGAATGACTTTAATAAAGAAATTAGACTTCCCTAGTATGGAGTTCACCCTCTATTTTTTAGGTTATCTACGAGAAGAAGACAAACCTGTTCCAGATGAACCAGAAAAAAGGGCAGAATATGCCTTCTCTCAAAAAGCTATGATTGAACTTACACATAATTGGGGAACTGAAAAGGATAGTTCTTTTAGTTATCATGACGGAAATTCAGATCCAAGAGGTTTTGGGCACATAGGTATAACAGTTCCTGATGTCTATGCTGCAAGTAAAAGGTTTGAAGAGTTAGGTGTAGAGTTTGTTAAAAAGCCAGATGATGGGAATATGAAAGGTCTGGCTTTTATAAAAGACCCAGATGGTTATTGGATAGAAATCTTATCAGCTTCTACCTCTTCACAATTTTGAAAGAACTAGATTTCTTATGGATATAGAAAAAATAGTTTTTAGATTGGAACTCTTAGAGGCTAAAGAGTCTATTAGAAGCTTAGTTTCTGAATATGCTGAGGCCTGTGATCAACAAGATTTGAAGTACTTAGAAGAGCTTTTTACTGAAGATGCAGTGTTTGATTCACCTAATGGAATGTTAAAAACTAGAGGCAGAAAGAATATTATAGATATGTACACAGAGGTATTTCAGTCTAGAGGTCCTTCTTTTCATTGGACTCATGATGCTAGAGTGAGAGTGAATAAAGAAGATATCACAAAAGCTTATGGGACAGTTTATAGTCACGCCGAAACCACGAGAGATGGTATTCCTAGCTTAGCAGCCATGAGATATGATGATGAATACTCAAACAAGGAAGGAAGGTGGAAGTTTTCTCAAAGAGTAATAAATTTTTTCTATTATGTTCGCACTGCAGAGTATGTAGAAGACCTAACTAAAACTTTGAGAGTTAATGGCTCTGAAGGCAAAGTACCTGCTGATATACCTGAATCTGTACCTGCATGGATAGAGTTTCAAAGAAAATTCAAAAAGTGAAAAGAAATAGTAATAATTCTGAAGAGATGATGGCTTTAGTTCACAGAGCTTTAGTTCATTATAAGAATAAAACTACAGATCAGGCTAAAGAGGTTATGACTATGCCTATTGAGGCATATATCAATGAAGATAGATACAAAAAAGAGAGGGATAGGATCTATAAGAAATTACCTTTAGCTCTTTGTTTAAGTGCTGAAGTACCTGAAAATCAGACTTATCGTGCCATGAATGTCGTTGATACACCTGTATTAATTACAAGAGGTCAGGACTCAAAAGTTAGAGCATTTCTAAATGTTTGTAGACATAGGGGGTCTAAAATTTGTGAAGAAGGAAATGGAAAGAAAAGGGTTTTTTCTTGCCCCTATCATGCTTGGATTTATAACCACAAAGGTGAGTTAACAGGCCTCTATGGGGAGGAAACCTTTGGAAAGATTGATCGAGAGAAATTTGGTCTTATTGAACTGAGTTGTGAAGAAAGTGCAGGCTTTGTATGGGTCATATTATCTCCAGGAAAGAAATTAAATATTGCTTCATGGTTAGGAGATTTTGGACCAGAATTAGAATCATTAAATTTAAAAGAATGGCATGTATTTGATCAAAGAGAGATACAAGGACCTGGATGGAAAGTAGCACTTGATGGCTACTTAGAGGCTTATCATCACAATCAATTGCATGGAAAGACTGTTGGAAAACATACCGTTGGGAATCTATTAGTACTGGACACATATGGACCACACCAAAGACTTACCTTTGGAAGAAAGTCATTAGGTAGTCTAGATAAAACACCTGAATCAGAATGGCAACCCTTAGAGAATATCCGATTAATTCATTCAGGATTTCCTAATCTTTCAGTTTCAGGGGTGCTTGGAGATCATTGTTTAATAAGTCAAATATTTCCTGAATCTACACCTTATACAACAACAACAAGACAAACTATTCTTTCTGCTAAAAAACCGAAAACAAAATCTGAAATTTCTAATAGCCAAAACTTTAGTGATATGGTTCTACAGGCAGTAAAAGATGAAGACTATAAGATAGGAATGGAAATCCAATCTAACATAATGAAGCTTGGCAATGATAATTTCGTTTATGGAAAAAATGAACCAGCTGTGCAGAATTATCATAATTGGATTAAAAGGTTTATGAAAAGCAAAGGAACAGAATGGTAGTTAAAAGTAGTTATTTTGATGAATGTAATTGATGTACATGCTCATATAGTTATAGAAGAGACCCTAGAAACAATTCAAGGTTTTGGACCAGAAATAGGTGGGGACTCAGAAAATCCTTGGTTCAGAGTTGGGAACTATAAACTTAATGGGGTGAAGTATTTAAACACTCCTTTTATGGATGTTCAGTTGAGACTTGATGAAATGGAGAGAATAGGAATAGATTTCCAAGTTTTATCTCCTAACCCCTTAACCTATTTCCATTTTATAGACCCTAAATTGGCCTTGGAATATTGTAAGCTACATAATGATAGTCTAGCTGAAATTGTATTTAACAATTCAAAGAAATTAGGGGGTTTTGCTACTCTACCAGTCCAAGATCCTCACCTAGCTTCAAAAGAATTAGAAAGATGTACAACACAATTAGGCCTTATAGGAGCCTATATTGGAACTGATTTTCCTTCAGGTTTTGATGATTCAAGCATGGATGAGCTCTATCAAACATTTATAAATCTAGATGTTCCTTTATTCATACATCCAGCACCACAAGGAATTGAAACCCAGAAAATTGATAAAAGGCTAGAAAAGTTTAGCTTAGATCTAACTGTAGGATTCTCGAATGAAGAATCAATCGCTATAGGCTCTATAATTTTTGGTGGCGTTTTACATAAATTCCCTACTCTAGATATTTGTATTAGTCATGGAGGTGGAAGTATCGCATTTCTTTTTGGAAGAATGGCACTAGCTGCTCAACAAAGAAATACTACTCCTGAATGGTTAAGAGAAGAAGGTGAGTTCAAGAGACAACTTAAGAAGCTTTGGTTTGATAATCATGTCCATCAGGAAGACTCTTTAGAGTTGTTGGAAAGTATAGTAGGTAAAAGTAATCAGGTGTTAGGAACAAATTTTTCTGGATGGGATCAACCAAAAGAATCCTTAGCTAACAGCCCTTCTTTTTTAGCAAAAAATGCTAAAAAACTACTTAGAATGGACTGATTAATCCTTTATTGCACCTAGTCCCAAGCCTCCATCAACATCTAAAATAGCACCTGTAGTCCATTCAGCAGTAATTAAATACTCAATTGCCTCTCCAATTTCTTGACTTTTTCCTATCCTACCTAAGCGATGTTCTGGTATTAGACTTTTAAGTCTCTCCTTTGCTTCCTTATCATTAAACAACCCTGCTCTTTGATTTATCTCACTAGGAACTGCCCCTGGAACTACACAATTTACTCTTACCCCACTTGGACCTAATTCTGATGCAAGAACTGTAGTTAATGTTTCTATTGCACCTTTTGATGCAGCATAAGGAGAAGCCCCACTGAAAGATCTTTTTGTATGCACTGAACTTATAAAAATTATTGCTCCCTTTGATTTTCTTAAGTGCGGTAAACAGTAACTGGAAAGCATCATTCCAGAAATGACATTGGTTTTGAAAATTTTGATTAATTTCTGTTCTTTTAGTTCTTCTAAAGGAACCCTGTACATATTTGCTGCATTATTTACTAAAGCATCTAATCCTTTTCCATGCTCCAATGCAAGAGACACAACTCTTTCACGATCCTCTTGTTTTGTAATATCGGCCTCCACATAACTGCATGCTTTCCCTATCTCTTTAGCAACTTCTATAAGTTTTTCTTTTCTTCTTCCACAAATGGTTATCTTGGCTCCTTTTTTTGCTAGATGAATTGCAGTTCCCTTTCCGATGCCTGAGCCCCCACCTGTGATAAGAATAGAGGACCTATTTAAGTTGATCATTATTAATGCATAGACTGCAGAGGTTTAATTCCTGCTGATATTAGAAAGAACAGAATTCATTACTCCCCCATCTATCAAAATGTTTTCGCCATGAATATAAGATGAATCTTCTGATAAAAGGAAAAGAGCAACTTTAGCCACATCTTCTGCCTTTCCCAATCTTCCAATTGGAACCATATTTTCTCGTTTTCTTCTTTCTTGGTTATCTTCATAATGCATGGCTGACATTCCTGTATTTATAAAACCAGGCGAAATTGCGTTAACTCTTATTCCTTCTGTACCCCACTCAAGAGACATTTGTTCTGAAAGCATTGCAATTCCAGCCTTAGTTGCAGCATATGCTCCTGTTCCAATTGCTGGATGTTTTCCACCGCTGATTGAACTTACATTTACTATAGTTCCGGCTTTATTTTTTACCATTAACCTGACTGTTGCACAGCTTACAATGAAACATCCTAGTAAATTAACTTCAAAAACTTTTGTAAAGTCTTCTGGTTTTTGTTCGAGGAGGCTTCCATAACGTACGATACCAGCGCAATTTACAAGTGAATCAGGAATTTCAGAGAATTTATCTAAAGCTTCATCTACCGATTGCTTATCTGTAATATCAGCTAATAAAGGAACAGAATTATCTATTTCCTTAGAAAGAGAATTTAATTTCTCTTTGTCTATATCAATTAGTCCTACCTTGTAGCCATTAATACTTGCTAAGCGTGCTATTTCAGATCCAATACCTCCTGTAGCGCCAGTTACTATTAATGTTTTCACTTTAAGTTTGCTTTTCTGTTTATTCTTTGCGAATAAGAGGAAACTCTCCAACCATCAGGGTCCTTCTTTCGAGAAGGCAATGGTTTAAGATCTATTTCCTCGCCGTCTAGAATTACATTTTTAATTAAGTCTTTCTTACCTAAGATACTCACATGCTGAGAAGGGTCACCATCTATGATTACTAAATCTGCTAAATAATTCTCAGCTATGAGACCTAATTCATTTTCTTTACGCATGGAGACAGCTGCATCTTTTGTTGCGCTCTTTATTGCCTGCAAAGGACTCAGACCAAGTTTTTTTACAAATACCTCTAACTCCTTATAATGCCAATCACCATAAGGTGTTACCGAAAAACCCGATTCACTGCCGCATAACAGAGGGACTCCTTCTTTAAAAGCTTTCTTTAATATATCAATATTGTCGTCTATTTCTTTCTCAAATATCTCTTTGTAGTCTTTGGAAGCGCCCATCTGATCAGCATATTCAATTAAGTTAGCTTGAAAAGTAAACGTAGGGACAATTGGAATTTTTTTATCTACCAAAATATCTAACCCTTCCTCATCCATATATGTTGCATGCAGAATCATATCCATTCCAGCTAAAAGAGAATCTTTTACACTATCTGCACTTCTGCAGTGACCAACTACAGGTATATCTAGTTCGTGAGCTGTATCGCAGGCTATTTTCAGTTCTTCTAAACTCCAAGCTTTTAGTTCACCTTCAGCTTTTTGCCTTGGTACTAAACCAGAAACATGAACCTTTATCCAATCAACTCCAAGTTTAATTTGTCTTCGAATCTCAAGAATTATTTCATCTTGATTTCTAACCACAGCCCCATAACCTCTTTTTCCTTCATCGGGAATTAGCCTGCCAGCTGTACCACCAACCGAGGTGATTAAAGCGTTGCCTCCGACAGCCATTCTTGGCCCTGGTATAACTCCAGCTTCAATAGCATCTCTTAGGTCTACTCCCACATCAAAAATACTATCTGCGTCTAAAAAACTGGTAACTCCGGATTGTAGAACCTTAAATGCGTTTCTTCCTGCTATTATTGCTGCAAGACTTTCTCTTCTATGAAAAAAAAGTTCATCATTTGATGAAGGCTCGTCAAAACTTATATGACAATGAGCATCTATAAGACCAGGCAAAACAGTCTTTTGTTTCGCTTCTATTATTTTATCTACCTTTTTATCATCATCTAAAGGTTTCTGATCTTTAAGAACTGATTTAATTCTATTACCTTCAATTAGAACAGAACCCAAAAAGGGTTTAGAACCACTCCCATCAATTATTTTAGCGTTTTTGATAAGAAGTGTTTTCTCGTCCCTTTTATCCATCCTAAATAGATAGGTTTAACTACTAAAAACTTTAAGGTCTATGATGCTTCCCATGCTCCTTGAGCATCTTGCCAGGTTACTAGTGCTAAAGTATTACCCTCTTCATCAATGAAATTTAATGGACCTAAGAAAGTCATATAAAACTCACTATCTTCTGGAAAATAAGTCTTATCATGTCTAGCATTGCAGGGCTCATATCCATAACCTGGTGCTATAGCGGTTGATCCTCCTTCATCTGTCCCTCCTCTTACTTCCATTTTACCTTTAGTTAAGAAATATTCACCTGGACCAATATGAATATGTCTATTAAAAGAAGTGCCTTTTGGACAATCAAAATAAGCTGTCCAGGCGCCCATTTCTGGAGAAACGTTAAGTAGCTTCCATCTTATTGGTCCTTCGCACAAAGGTGCTGGAAAATCTACGTAATCTGTAGTATCCATTTGGATATATCTCCCCTCTAAAGGTTCTAAATGTTCAGTTGGTTTATTGCCCATAATCTTCTCTCCTCAAAAAAATTTATGTTTTTGCATGCTTATATTACTTCAGTTAAGTTTCTTTTCATAATTTGTCTTTTACTAAATCTAACCAAGCAAGTTCTATTTTACTAAGGCTTATGTTACAAGCATTAATAGAGCTCTCAGTCTCTAATATCTTTCTAGATCCTATTAATGGAAAACAAGGAAAATCTTGATTTAGAACAAAGGCAAGAGCAATTTGTATAGGCTCCACTCCCTTACTTTCAGCCAAAGAAAGGCATCTAGTTCTTCTTTCATTGTTCTCAGCACTTTTCCATACCCTATCTCTTTCTTCTTTAGTAGGGTCAGAAAAATGTAAGGGGTTTCTAAAATTTTTTGATTCTAAAAAGAATCCTCTTGCTTGACTTGACCATGGAAAAACAGGTACCTGATTTTTTAATATATATTCTTTAAAAAGTTGATCAGAGCAACTATGGCAACCCGGCCAGACAGGTTGATTCATTCTTGCAAGACTAAAATTATTACTCAAGGCTCCAAAACCTTCTATTCCTTTATTAAGAGAATATTCTTGTGCTTTTACAAACCGTTCAAGAGTCCAGTTTGATACCCCCTTAATTTCAATCAAACCTTCATTCTTCAATTCATCAAGTGAATCCACAAACTCTTCTACAGGTATATCTGGGTTATCTCTGTGAAGACAATAAATATCTAAACTATCGGCTTTTAATCTCTCTAAAGATACCTCTAATTGCTTTCTAACTGATTCAGGATCACAGTGAGGAGTATGAGCACCCTTTCCAAGAATCGCAACCTTATCTCTAATTCCTCTATCGTTTATCCAAGCACCTAAATATTCTTCGCTTTTTCCTTTGTTATAAATAAAGGCCGTATCAAAGACATTTCCTCCAAAAGAAAAAAAATGGTCAAACATTGCAAATGCATGATCAATATTAGATTGGTTATCACAACCTAAAACTAAACGCGAAAGATCTTTATTTAGACCTTTGATTTTTGCGCTTAGCATTAATCTTTTGTTGGAATCTACCTTCTTAAAAAAGCTAAGACTGATGACTCAAAAGCCTCTTTCTGCTCAATCATGGACCAATGTCCACATTTAGGTAATATGAGAACTTCACAATTCGGAATAAGACGCATAGGAACTAGCATCTGATCTAAGGGGGTAACTCTATCATCTCTACCCCAGGTTAATAGTGTTGGAGCCTGAATAGAGGACAGGTGAGATATTCGATTAGTTGCATCAGGTCCTCTGAAACTTTCTGCCATAGCATCTAAACTAGCCTTAGAATAAAACTTCTTACTTGTTTCCATTTGTACTGGATCTATTGCCTGGTTATATCTTGATTCAACCATTTCCTCACTTATAAGGCTCTTGTCAAAGACCATTGATTCCAACCACTGTTTTAACCTATCTCTACTTGGATCTTCTACGAAAGCCGAAAGTAATGTAATACCTTCTCCAGGAAAAGGGGAAAATATATTTGTACCCAAGCCGCCAATAGAAATAAAACTATTAACTATCTTTGGATGGTAAGCTGCAATTAGGCCCCCCAAAACAGCTCCAAAAGAATTCCCTATTATATGAGTCTTTTTAATTCCCATCTTATCTAAAAAAGAAATTATAGACTCAACAGAAGCTCCAATAGGATCCCCTTCTACAGGATCACTTTTACCATAACCAGGAAGGTCCATAACAATACAATGAAAATCTGAAGAAAAGCTTTTGATAGAATCTGAAAAATTAGCCATCCCAGTTACTCCTGGTCCTGAACCATGCAAGAATAAAAGAAAGTCACCTGAACCATGCTCATAATAGTGAGCCTTTCCTTTTTCTAAATCGATAAATTTTCCTGTTAATTTATTATCCATAAAAATCTCTTTTTTTATTTAATTAATTTAATTAGAAGCTACTTTCTTTGTTTCTATCTCTTTAGCTGCTACAAATTCAGAATTGTACAAGTTAAATAATTCCTCTTGCCTCATTAAAGCTGTTTCAAGATTCTGCTCTTTAACAACATCGAAACCTCTTATAAATTCTGGTATAGAAGCTATATCAACTGCTATATGATACTTCTCAGAAGTTAGAGTCTCTAATAATTTTTTTATAGTTTCTTGATAATCACCGATAAGTTGTCGTTCAAGCTTTCTGTGAGCACTCCACCCAAAAAAGTTTAATGGGGTACCTCTTAGGAATTTGAAATGTTTTAGTAGACTAAAAAAGAAAAAGAAAATTGATGGTAATTTCCTTTTGGGATATCTACCTGTCTTGGAATCTCTCCCCCCAAAAACTGGAGGTGCAAGACTAAATTCTAATTTATATTCTCCTTCTATTTGTTGCTCTAAGATTCCTTTAAATTCTTTACTTGTTATTAACCTAGCAACTTCAAATTCATCTTTATAAGCTAGAAGTTTAAAATAATATTTAGCTACTGCTTGAGTTAGAAAATCTTCTTTAACTATTTTTTTCTCTTCTTTTCTAACTTTTCTAACAAACTCTTCATATTTCTCAGCATAATTTTTGTTCTGATACCCTTCGAGAAATGTTTTGCGTTGCTTAATGATTTCTTCCAGTCCTATTTCTTTTGTATTTTTTATCTCTTTTTTTGGCAAAGCTTTGTCTCTTACTAGATCGATGTCTGTTGCAGCAACTCTTCCCCAAGATAAACTCTGTTTATTCATCTCAACTGCCACTTCATTCAACTCAATAGCCCTCTCAACAGCTTCTACTGACATGGGTAAAAGGCCTTTTTGTATGGCATAACCTACAATAAATAAGTTCGCTGCTATTGAGTTTCCCATCAAAGCTGTTGCAAGCTTAGTAGCTTCAACAAAATCTAATTGGTCATCTGAAACAGACTCTTTTAAAGATTTCTTCATCCTTACAGAAGATAAATCCAGGTTTGGGTTGGAAGCAAAAGCGCTAGTTGGTGCAACGTGACTGTTAACAATTATATTTGTCTTAGTTGGATTTATCTTAGACATAGCTTCCAATCCTGTAGTAACTACTATATCGCAACCTAAAATTAAATCTGCAGAGCCGGATGCTATTCTTGTTGCATGGAGATCTTTAGAATTATCAGCTATTCTTAAGTGACTAGTTACAGGACCGTTTCTTTGTGCCAAACCAGCAACATCCAGAGTAGAAGAACCTTTACCTTCTAGATGTGCAGCTGTACCAAGTAATGCTCCTAGCGTAATAACTCCTGACCCTCCTATACCAGTTATTAAGATATTATAGGGTTTATCACATTTTACTGAGGTAGGCTCAGGGATATTTTCTAAATACTTTGATATTTCTTCTTTATAGGCATCTTCATTTTGACTTTCTGCTCTCTTCCTAAGAGAACCACCTTTAACTGTCACAAAGCTGGGGCAATAGCCTTTAACGCAAGAGAAGTCTTTATTACAAGAAGATTGATTAATCTGCCTTTTACGACCAAAGTCTGTTTCAAGAGGTTCTATGGCTATACAATTAGACTGAAAACTACAATCGCCGCAACCTTCACAAACCAGTGGGTTAATAAAGATTCTTTCTGTAGGTTCTTCTGCTAAACCCCTTTTCCTTCTTCTTCTAAGTTCAGTTGCACAATATTGATCATAAATAATAACCGATACTCCTTTACACTCTCTAAACTCAGTTTGAATCTTGTCCATTTCATCTCGATGATGAACAGTAACCCCTGGAGCAAATTTGCTCGACGTGGGGTATTTCTCAGGATAGTCCGATACAACTGCTATCTTGTTTGCTCCTTCAGAGTATACCTGCCAACTAAGATCATCTACTTTTACTTTACCTGTTATTTCTTGCCCTCCTGTCATAGCAATAGCATCATTAACTAAGATTTTATAAGTAATATTAGCTCCAGAAGCTATTGAAGACCTTAAAGCCAAGATGCCTGAGTGGTAATAAGTTCCATCACCTAAATTCTGGAATAGATGATTTGTCTCAGTAAAGGGAGCGATACCAGTCCACATCACTCCTTCTCCACCCATTTGACAAAGGGTTAAAGTTTTCCTCTCTGGTAAGAAAGTAGCCATTCCATGACAACCTATTCCCCCAAAAGCTACACTTCCTTCTGGAACTTTTGTAGAAGTGTTGTGAGGACAACCAGCACAAAAGCTCGGTAATCTCATCAAATCAGATCCGCTTGAAGAATTTAATCCCTCTATAAAGCTTTGAATACTAGATATCTTTCCTTCTAATTGACTGTCAGAGTTTAGCTTAGAAATCCTATTCCCAATAACTAAAGCCACTACGCTTGGAGATAGCTCGCCATCAGATGGAAGTAAAACATTACCTTCTTCATCATTTTTTCCTACCAATCTAGGTCTTGAGGGTTTGTTATAGAGAATTTTTGCTAATTGATCTTCAATAATAGGTCTTTTTTCTTCAACCACCAAAACCTCTTCATGTCCTTCAAGAAATTTACTTATCTTAGAAGGTTCTAAAGGCCAGGTCAGACCCACTTTGAATAAAGAGACCCCTTTCTCTTTAGCTTTTTTTTCATTTAACCCTAGCTCTTCTAAGGCTTGTCTTACATCTAAATAAGCTTTCCCAGTTGTTACGATAGCTAGACCTTTGGTACTTGGAAATATTTCTTTATCAATATCATTATTTCTTACAAAAGCTTCGACAGCCGGTAAACGAATTTGGAATAATCTTTCTTCTGAAGCAGCTGGAGCAAAACCCCATTGAATGTGGTAATTTTCTTCTGGCAAAGAGAAATCTTCTGGGATTTGAATATTTAATCTGCTCTGACTAATATCTACTGATGCACCACTCTCAACTGTATCAGTAACACATTTCATTCCTACCCAACAGCTTGAATATCGAGACATAGCCCATCCATACATGCCAAAGTCTAAGTAATCTTGTACTGTTGCAGGATTTAAAGTGGGAATTCCATAATGAATAAAAGCGTGATCACTTTGATGGGAAGTTGTTGAAGATTTAGCACCATGATCGTCTCCAGCTAAAACTAAAACTCCTCCAAATTTTGAGGTTCCAGCATAATTACCATGCTTAAGCGCATCCCCCGATCTATCAACACCAGGTCCTTTCCCATACCATACCCCAAAGACACCATCATATTTAGGATTATCAACTAGATTGGATTGTTGGGAACCGTGTACAGCAGTAGCTGCCATATCTTCATTTATGCCTGGCTGGAAAACTATATGATTCTCTTTAAGTAAATCTGAAGCTTGATTGAGTGCGTGATCATAGCCTCCAAGTGGAGAACCTGTATAGCCAGAGATATATCCAGCAGTATTTAAGCCTTCAGATAGATCTTTCTTGCGTTGCATAAGAGGTAGTCTGACTAAGGCTTGAGTTCCAGTTAAGAATACCCTTCCAGATTCAAGAAGATACTTATCCTGTAATTGATACTGTTTATTGACTTTACTCACTACAAACTATCGTCCTGCATTAGTTCAATAAGATTTCCATCAGGGTCTTGAATTATAGCTACCCATACTTTGGATCTTATTTCCATGGGACCATTAACAACCTTAATATTTGAAGAGATACAGGAATCAATTACCTCTTTTAAGTTGTCTAAATTAAGGGAGCAATAACGAAATCCAGAAGAAGTAGAAAAATCTCCTGTTATATTCTCGTGTGCAGGAGGATTTTCTAAAGCAAGGATTTTTATCTGACTCTTACCGCAATCTAACTTATTTACAACTCCTAGGCCAGGAAATGGAACTTCTCCTATTTTTTTAAATCCCAAAGTTTCAGTGTAGAAGGCTATCATTGAGCCTATATTATTAGTCACAATACCTAAATCTAGAGCACCATTCTTTAATTTAACTTCTGACATAACACCTCAAATAAAATTATTCTTTCTGATCCAAACTAACCTCTTCTACCGATTCCATAATCCCATGATGACCCCAAGTATCTCCTTCAACAAACTGATTAGGGGTCCAAAGATCATCATCATAAATCTTTATAACTTCTGCTCCAACTTCTACGTCCCAGCCATCAGGACCCTTCATATAAAAACTAAAAGCACCGTCATTAATATGTCTCCCAAGGGAAGCAGATATCTTTATTCCAGCTGATATAGCTCTATCATAAGCCTTCCCAACATCATCTATAGTATTTAATTCAAACATTATGTGGTGTACTCCATTAACATCTCCATATCTAGCTAAAGCAACGCTATGGTGTCTAGGATTACACCTGATGAACCAAGCACCATCTCCTCCTAAATAGCTTATATAATCGCTTAACTTAAAACCGAGTGTTTTGGTATAAAAGTCATACGTTTTTATTAAATCAGAGGCATAAACCATGACATGCCCTAAACCTAATCTATCTGCTATAAACTCTTGACCAGATATGGGAGAAGAAAATTTATAATCTACTGTAGGCTCATAGAAGAGCTCTACTTGGTTCCCTGCAGGATCTTGTAATCTAGCCAGTCCGGTAACAGATCTAGAATTTGCTTCTTCTTTAGTGCCCCTTGTAACTTTAATTTTATTAGACTCAAGGTATTTAATAGCTTCTAAAAGCTTAATCTCGTTCTCTACTTCAAAACCTAGATAAGCTATACCTTCTTCTTTGGAAGGATGAATCCCAACTCGCCATTGATACTTATCTAATTTGAGATATACAGATCCGTCATCTGCTACACCTTTTCCTTCACTAGCTATCTTAAATTCTGGGTCTGTTGGCATTCCCCAACTCTCTCCTGGAACTGCCCTGGCAGGCATCATACCTAAAATCTCTGTTGAAAATTTCAACCAAGATGAAGGATCTTTAGAATTTATACCCAAATAACCTAATGACTTAATTTCCATACGCCCCCCTATGTTTATTTTATCGCTTCTTTAGTAAATTCTCTCTCTCTTTGAATTACTAAATCTAAATCTTCATTTAATTCTTTATTAAACATCCTTTTTGCTAAAGAATTTATTTTTTGGTTACTTTTAGTAATTTCTTGAGAAACGCTATTTAAAGTATCTTCAAGATCATTATGACTAACTACTTTATTTATAAGACCTATTTTAAGGGCTTCATGTGCATCTATTGTGCTTCCTGTTAATACAAGCTCTTTAGCCTTCGAAACCCCCACTAATGCAGGCAGAAAATAGCTACTTCCAAGTCCAGGAAGAATACCGAGTTTAGTAAAAGGAAAACTGAACGAAGCATCTTCACTAGCAATCCTTATATCAAAAGGAAGAATCATTGTTACCCCTATCCCAACTGCAATTCCATTAATGCAAGATATAAGAGGTTTAGGACAATCTGAAATTTCTTTTACAAATGAAGTGATAAATTCGTCCTCCCCTAGCCTTAAACCTTTCTTACTCAATTTTTTATTTTCGAGAAACTCTCTATCAGCTCCTGCACAAAATCCTTTTCCTGAAGCTTTCAAAATAATTATTTCCACTTCCTTATCTTTTGTGCTGGTTCTAAAAGCTCTTATAAGCTCATCCCCCATATCAGGAGTATATGCATTCAATTTTGAAGGCCTGTTAAGAGTTATAATAGACTTTCTGTTATCTATTTCGTGTACTATTTCTGAATAAGACATTGATCTAGAAACTAAAAGTCTAAAGGCTTCCATTTTGGAGGTCTCTTTTCAATAAAAGCTTTTCCTCCTTCCTCAAAATCGGGGTGAATATTCTGTTCTGAAATTAATTTCCATGCATACTCCAAAGATTCGTTTAACCCTTTTTCTTTTGAATGCCAAATTGCTTTTTTTGTTCTTGCAAGAGCTGAGGGTGAATGGACTTTTATTAAATCAGCTATTTCTTTAGCTCTGTCCATTAATTTGTTATTAGGAATAATCTCGCCTACTAAGCCAATATCTAAAGCTTTTTGCGCTGACATTCTTTCTCCTCCTCCTACCAAAGACATACGAAGTACTGCTTCTAAAGGAATTTTTCTACTAAGACCAACCGGTTCTAATCCAGCAACCAACCCCACTTTCACATGAGTATCAAAGAAAGTTGCACTATCAGATGAAATAATAATGTCACTATCAGCTATAAAATGAAGCCCGCCTCCGCATGTCATTCCATTCACAGCACAAATTACTGGTTTCCAAACATCGTTTTGAAGAGGAGTCCACTTAATAGACTCTAAAGAAGCTTTGCCTGGTTTATCGTTCATGTCAGGAAGGTCGGTAAGATCTGCTCCAGTGCAGAAAGCTTTTTCGCCTGATCCTGTAATAATAGCTACTATGGCAGATGGGTCTTTCTTAAAAGCTTCCCATACTAAGGGAAGTTCTTGTGACATTGTGCTGTTAACAGCGTTGTATTGATCGGGTCTGTTTAAAGTAATAATAGCTATCTTATCTAATACTTTATAATTTAACGTAGTAAATTTCATACCTTTATTTCCTTAAGCATTTTCATCTGATCTAGTAACTCCTTTTGAGAAAGGATATGGAATTGATAACATTCCTATAGGACCAAACTCTGGAACTAACTCCTCTAACAAGTGTTTTTCTATTTGTTCTACAGTCCAGCCTCCTTCTTTAGTAAGGGTTTTACCATAATGTGGATGAACCATAAGAGCTAACCTATCTCCTCCACATCCAAATATTTGTCCACTAATTGTTAAAGATTTTTCGCTAGCTAAAAAAACTACAAGCGGACCATTCAAAGTAGGATCTATAAAATCGACTTCTTTGTCTTCTGCATTAGCGCTGGTATTGAAAGTTTCAGACATTCTTGTAGTTCCTGTTGGTCCTATGGCGTTTACTCTAATCCCATATCTTGCCAATTCAATAGCTAAAGTATAAGTCATGGAAGCTATAGCTCCTTTAGCAGCAGCATAGTTTGTTTGTCCAAAGTTCCCAAAATGAGCTCCTGAGGTTGTATTAATTATTGATCCTCCTGTATTTTTTTCTTTCATAATCTTACTAGCGGTTTGAGAACACCAAAAGGTTCCTTTTACATGAACTTGCCAAACCTCATCAAACTCTTCATCTGTCATTTTCAAAAAAGTCCTGTCTCTGAGAATTCCAGCATTATTGACAAGAATATCTACTGATCCATGCTGTTCTGCACTTCCTTTTATCAGATCTTCTGAACCCTCTCGAGAGGATATGTCACAACTTGAAGGACTAGCTGTTCCTCCTAGTGATAGTATTTCTTCAACAACGCTAGCGCTTTTCTCTTTATCAATATCATTAACTATTACAGTAGCCCCAGATTTGGCTAAGTGAAGACAATGCCCTCTTCCTATACCTCTTCCTCCTCCAGTCACTATAGCTATTTTTCGTGAAAGAATTTTCATTATCCTAAAACCTCCTTGGATAACTGATTTCCTAAATAACTATTATCCCAAAGACTATTTTGGAGATGTTTAGCTCTTCTGAAGAAAAGCTGAGGATCTGCTTCTACTGTAAAACCTAACCCTCCATAGATCTGAATAGTAGTAGAAGAAACTTCCCTAAATGTTTTGCAGCTCTGTATTTTTGCCATTGGAGCAAGGCGTTTTATGTCTAATCCATTTTTCTTTGCCCAAGCTGCTTCGTAACAAAGCAATTTACTGGCCTCAACCTCTACTAATGCATCTGCTAAGTAATGTGCTATTGATTGAAATCCTCCAATAGGTTGTCCAAATGCTTCTCGTTCTTTTGAATATTCAACCCCCAAAGATAACACCTTCTCAGCTCCACCTGAAGCCTGTGCAGCAATAAGAATTAGACCTTCATCGACAATCTTCTTCCATTCTGACCAGAAGTCTAAACCGTTCCCTAATTTCATTTCTTCTTCTAACTTTACATTTTCAAATGTAACTTCAAATAAACTCTCGCCAGCGTGATTAGGTTGATATCGTGAACTAATTCCTTCGGTTGCAGAGTCTAGTAAGTAAGCTTCTATCGATCCCTTTTCACTTTTGCAGAACACAATTAATTTATTAGATTCAGAAAAATAAGGAACCATATGTTTAGATCCGCTAAGAATATTAGATTCCTTTTCTTTTTTAGGGGAAATACCTATGCCTGTCTGGTGAAAACTTGACCCTGGTTCTAACCAAGCTATTGTCAAAATTATTTCGCCACTAATAATCGAAGGTAAGATTGTCTTCTTCTGGTCACTTGATCCGATTTTATTAATAATGTTTGCCCCTAGGAAACAACTAACAAAATGGGGAGAAAAAGCTAGATTTTTTCCAAACTCTTCGTAAATAATGCACAAATCTAATAGATTCATCCCAAGTCCATCATATTCTTCTGAAATAGCAGTGCCTGTTATTCCCAGCTCAATAAGTTGATTCCAAAAATCCATTGAAAAACCAGGCTGTTTACCCTCTATCTCTCTTAGAATATTAAGATTTGCATACTGAGAGCACATACCACCTACAGAATTTCTTAATAATTCTTGATCTTGACTAAAATCTAAGTCCATTAAATCTCTTATTCTGAGTCCTTGGGATTGTCCATAAGTGCTTTAACAATAAAATTAAATAAGTTGTCTAGCACTTTTTCATTTATGGTAGTTCTTGAATAAGAGACCATGGTTAATAAGGGACCAACTACTATAGATTGAGCGGTTTCAAGATCTAAACTTTCTTGTAATTCTCCTCTTTTTATTGCCCGTTCTATTATGGTTCTGGCTGGAGAATAACGTTCTTGAAGCCATGGCAGTAGTTCCTCTTCAAGTAACTCATCATGGGACATCTCTCCCGTGAGTATATGAAGAACAGGCAGTACATCAGTTTGTGTAAAAACAAAACTAAGTTGATTTAATAGGTCTTTAAGGTCGTCACGTAAATTTCCATTATTAGGAATCTCCAGTGCGGGAAGTGTCTTAAATGCATCTATGACTAAGAACCTTTTTGAAGGCCACCTTCTGTATATTGTAGCTTTGCTAACTCCTGCTTCTCTTGCAATATCCGTAGTACTTAAAGCTTCATAGCCATACAAAGTTAAATGTTTTAGGGTTGTTTCAATAATTACTAAATCTCTTGAGCTATCCCTAGGCCTACCAAGTTTATTGATATTTTCAATAACTGAAAATTTAGGTTCTTGCGTCATCTCTAATTAATCCTGCATCAACTATTATCCATATTCTTTACGAAACTTATAGTATCGCAATAAATTAATAATGTGTATTATTTACTGTAAAAGTATGGTCAAAATAGTTAATGAACTCGGATAGCCAAATTAAATTTATCTTTGATAGGATTGAAATACAAGAAAAACTAGTGTCGTATGCTATTGCATTGGATCAAAGGGACTGGAAAGAACTGGATAAGATCTTCGTTAACGATGCGAAGGCTGTTTACGGAGATAAAGAAATAGGTGCAGAATACAAGTGCAATTCTAGAGAAGAAATAAGGCAGATGTGTAAAGATAACTTGAATGGGTGTGGACCCACACAACATTTATTTGGAAATTTTAGAATTAAAATTAATGGGAATAAGGCTAAAAGCAAATGCTCAGCACAAGTTGGTCATGTAGGAAAAAGTCCCAATGAGAATGAAACTTATGAGATGTGGGGAGAATATCAAGATAAATGGAAGAAAAAAGCTGACGGATGGAAAATTATTGAAAGGAGACTTATAGTTTTAAATGAGTTTGGAAATAGAGACAAAGTTCTTGGTCCATAGTTTAGTGTTATGAATTTCGATTTTAGTCAGGAAGAAGAAGATTTCATTAAAGAAGTGAGGAACTTCATTAAAGAAGAAAAATTAAAAGATAATGCAGAAATAGTATTTGCTCCTAATAGAGAGGCGGATGCCACTACCAAGGTAGATAGTGCTCCTAGAAGAGCTTTTATGAAGGAACTAGCAAAAAAAGGTTACTTAGGCATGTCTTGGCCTAAAAGATATGGGGGTCAAGAAAAAGATGGTATCTACGATTACCTGTTAAATGAGGAACTAGCGACTGTTGGGGCACCTGCACCCGGAAAAGGAGTGGGTTCAATAGGACAAACCATAATAAGACATTGTTCAGAGAAACTTAAGAAAGAGTTTCTTCCACAAATACTTAATGCTGATATGGAATTTGCCCTTGGTTATAGTGAACCTGGAGCGGGTTCTGATTTAGCTTCTTTAAAGTTAAAAGCAGAAAAAAAAGAAGGAGGCTGGCTTATAAATGGGCAAAAAACTTGGACTTCATCTGCTCACTTTGCAGAATGGTATTGGTTAGCAGCCCGTACAGGGCCTGACCAACCTAAACATAAAGGGATTAGTGTTTTTCTGGTTCCTATGGATGATCCAGGTATTGAAGTTCACCCTATTGAGACCATGGGAGAACATCACACCAACGGAGTATTCCTAACAGATGTATTTGTGCCCGATGAATATGTTGTTGGAGAGGTTAATAAAGGTTGGATTTATATTTGTGAAGCTCTAAATTATGAGAGATTTACTTTTTATACAATTGGGCCTCTAGAAAATAAATTTGAAAATCTTTTGGAATTAGTTAATAACCTAAAAAGAGATGGAAAAACCTTAAAAGAATTTCCCGAAGTTAAAAATAAAATCATAGAATTAGCAATAGATGTAGAAAAAGCAAAAGTTCTTCAAAGAAAGGTATTGTCTGTAGCAATAAAAGATGAAGTTCCCTCTGTAGAAGCTGCAATATTTAAATTGTTTAGCACCCAATTGAGCCAAAAGATGGCCAATACCGCAATGGATATTTTGGGAAGAGAGGGTTTGTTCCATAAGGATGGTAAAGACGCTATTGCTGAAGGTAAGTGGGAGTGGTCTTATAGAGGAACGGTTGTTGATACCATTGGCGCCGGTACCTCCGAAATTCAGAAGAATACAATAGCCAAGAAGGCCTTAGAACTTCCTTTATAAGTTAATGAACGATCTACCACAAAAGGTTGAAAGTTGGATAGGTAAAACTGTTATCAAAGAAAATAATGCAGTAAAAGTTCAAAGAGGCCTTTGGCAAAATTTTTGTGCAGCTGTAGAGGATGGTAATCCCCTATATTGGGATGATGAAAAAAGCAAAGTCTATACCGATGGATTGATTGCCCCTCCAGCAATGGTGCCTTCTTGGGTAGTTCATAATGAATGGCATCCAAATAAAGTAAAAAAGAATAGACCAATGGAACTACATTTCTTGCTTAAAGAGGAGCTTGAACTTCCTTTAGGAATAGTAACCAACATAGAAATGAAGTTTTATGAACCAGTCAAAGAAGGAGATAGTATATCTTCAGAACAAAAGTTAGTAGAAGTTAGTGGAAAAATAGAGACTAAACTAGGACCAGGTAGAAAGTGGAATATAGAGGTTACATATAAAAATCAGAGAAATGTTATAGTTGGCCTACAAAACATGCATTTCTTAGGTTACAAAAAAGATGAGTAAGATTAATCTAGAGAAAGGTAGTTTTCTACCTGAGTTGAAATCTGTCACTTCAGTTAAATCTGTTCAGATGGGAGCTATCTCCAGTAGAGATTGGTCTCCATTACATTCAGATCAAAAGTGGGCAAAGGAGAAAGGCAACCTTCCAGATATTATATTGAACAATTACACAATCAATGGATGGATAAGCAAATATCTTACTGACCTGTTAGGTCCAGATAGTCGTCTAGGAAGTATCCAATTCAATATGAAAAAACCTATTTGTCCTAATCAGACTATGGTATTCAAAGGAAAAATTACAAAGAAAGAACCTATAGACAGCTATAGAAGTTGGCTATACATAGAGGTAGATATTAACATTTCAGATGAGATTGCTACTTCCTCAGCTGTAAAAATTGCTATCAATGAAAGTGATGAAGAGAGATATTCACCTTGGCGTTTGTCTTCTGAGAAATGGTGTCCCTAGTATTAAGAGGGATCAAACTCAAAAGGCATCTTTATATAACCCTGCAAAAATTCTCCAAACATTCTTTTGGCCTCATTTTCTTTTAATACGAAATCAGGAATGGCATTAAGAATTTCTTCAATTATTATTCTTCCTTCCTAGATGATGACCTAAACACTTATGCGGACCATGTCCAAAATTTAGATTTCTAGGTGGAGTAGGCCTAGTAATATCAAATAGATCTGGACTCTCAAACTCTCTTTCATCTCTACCTGCAGATTGGTAAAGATAAATAACTGAATCTCCTTTTTTCATCTTTTTTCCATGGAGATCCATATCTTTAGCTAACTTTCTACCTAATATATTTGTTGGATGATCAAAACGAACACATTCCTCAAACGCTTTTGGAATAAAAGAAAAATCCTCTCTAATAATTTTAAGTTGATCTGGGTGTTGATTTAAATAAAAGAATAAGTTTGCGATGTTATTGGGAACCGTGTCTGAACCAGTAATAATTAACATACCTGTATTACCCACTATCTGTTCATCGGTCATCCAAGTATCATCTCTTACCTGCTTATTTATCCAAGCTTCGATATGTGAAGGTGAAGGAGGAACTTTTTTCCTCCATTTTTCAGCCATCTGTATTAGAATCCCCATAACTTGACCAAATGCCTCCTCTCCTCTAGGAGTTACTCCCACCACATCTGGATCTCTTTCATAAAAAATATCTATAAAATGCCTTGCCTTCAAAGCAACTTCTCTATCAATCCCGATCATATCAGCGACGGTAAAAAGGGCGACTCTTCTAGCTACCTCATGGATATCCAGTTTTCCTATTTTTAATGCTGGCTTTATTAAATCCCTAGTTAATTGACGAATATTTTCTTCCATTTGAGATACTGAAGATTGGGTATACCTATCAGCTATTGTATTTCTATAATCACGATGATCTTGCCCGTCCATTGTTGGTATAGATACATGACCAGGACCTGAATCCTGTCCTAATAACAGAGGAGGTGGAGAAGTACCAAATACAGATGTGTAGTCTTTGTATGAATTCAAATGAGCATCCCAAATATCTTCAAATCTACTCAGAGCCCATGCACCACCGAAATCTTCCATACAATGTACTGGGTCATCATCTCTAAGTTGCTTGTAGATAGTCCATCGATCTTTCCAAAATTTTGGACTGTAAGGATTGTAATCAATAGTCATAATAACCTTCCGTCTAAATCACCCCATAACCCAATAAGGTAAACATATTTCTTCAGATATTTTTTGAAAAGATACTTGCACTTCTGAACCGATTATAATTTCTTCAAAATTATCTTCTTTTTGTTCATTATTAAATTTAAGTCGACCTATCATTCTTATTAGAGGATACTCCTTGATAGATACTAACCCAACTGCATAAGGGCTGATTTCTTCAAAAACTGGTAAGAGAGGTGGTCTCGGTACTACAAATGACCAAATTTCCCCCTCTCCGGATACCTGATTCCATGTAAACTCTAAACAGTGGCATTGAGGACACATTGGTCTTGGAGGAAATCTTGGTTGATCACAATCATGACAATGTTGAACAACAAGTTTAGATTCTAGTGCTGCTTCCCAAAACCCTTTTTCGTATTCTTCTATGCCTGGAACTGGAATATTTTTTATCACCTATTCACCTTTGAATAAAATTGCTCCATTAGGAGTAGCGTCACATGTTGTTACCAGAGCAACTTTAGCATTTGCAATTTGAGAAGTAGACACACCTCTAATTTGTCTTACACCTTCGACAACTAAGTTCATTCCGTGCAAGTAAACTTCAGATAAACTGCCTCCAGAGGTATTTACTGGTATCTCACCATTCTCAGCTATTCCCCCCTCAGATATAAATTCTAGGGCTTTTCCCTCTCCACAAAATCCATAAGCTTCTAATGAAAAAGGGATCATAGGAGAAAAGGCATCATAAATTTGTGCAACATCAACGTCTTGTGGAGAATAATCTGATAGTTTCCATAAATTTTCTGCGGTGACATACGAAGAACTTTTAAGGGGGTCTTTCCCATGATAATCGGTCATAAGTTGGTGTTCAGAAGACATTCCTTGAGAAAATGAATGAATCAAAGCTGGTTTATTGTCTAATTTCTCTGCTCTCTTGGAACTAACTAATACGACTGCGATAGCACCATCACTTTCGAGACAATTATCATAAAGACAAAGAGGGTCTGAAATCATTCTTGCATTCATATAATCTTCTTGAGTTAGTTCTTTTTCGTGCATATAGGCAACACTATTCTTGTTTGCATACTTTCTTAAAGTTGTAGCAACAAACGATAAGTCTTCCCTTGTATATCCATATTGATGCATATACCTTCTCATCAACATAGAACTTTCGTCGGCTGGTCTAACTAAGCCTGAAGGTCTGGACCATTTCCAGTGATCATCAACCTTATCTTCAGTATGTGACCACATTCTACTTTTCGGATCACCTCTCTTTCTAGCCCTCCAAACTACACCTACTTCAGAAATACCACTAGCTATCGATAATGCAACTTGCCCTATTGCACAACAACTTGCTCCACCTCCATAAGGTGCTTGACTCCAAAAATGGAGTTCACCAAAACCCAAGTTTCTTGCAACTTCAAACTCATCATTTTCTTCAAAAGTAAAACTGCCCAAAGCATCTACTTCTTTAGCTTCTATTCCTGCATCTTCCAGGGCATTATTTATTGCCCTACAGGCAAGCTCTAATTCAGATTCTTCCAGTCTTTTTGCAAATTCCGTTTGCCCTATTCCTACAATTGCCGTACTGTCTTTTAGCATTTCCCTACTTTGGCAATTGCAATCTATTGGCTATATTGTTTTTTTGGATAGCCGAAGAACCACCTAATATTGGCATTGCTAACATGTCTCTAACATACCTTTCCATATCAAAATCTCTTACATATCCATAAGCACCTAAAATCTTCTGACAATCAAGTACTATTTCTAAAGCTGTTTCTGTAACAAACAGCTTAGCCATGGACATTTGCACTGTTACTTCTATTTTCTGATCTGCTAACCAAGC
>CAZMZZ010000007.1:44952-47350 GCA_964571215.1 uncultured Gammaproteobacteria bacterium | reverse complement strand
TTGTTCCATCTCTTTAGCAACAGGAGTCATTTCTTTTTGTGAAAATTCTCGAGCAACTTTTTGAAGTTCTTTCTGTTCAGATGTTAATGAAAAATCCATAATTTCTCCTTTTTTTAAATAATTCTATTATTTTTTAGGTCTTCAATTTGTTTTTTAGTATAGCCAATTTTAATCATTATTTGTTCGGTATGTTCCCCCAATAAAGGTGCGGAACTTCTTACACTCCCAGAGTTTTGAGATAATTCTATAGGAGGAACCATTACAGGAGCTGATTCTTGCAAGTTTTTATATTCAAGATCAAGAAACAATTTTCTTGCAATTATATGTGGCTCTTCTAAGACTTCTTCGGCTTTTAATACCTCACCACCAGGGATCCTGGCTTTATCAAGCTCTGTTAATACTTCCTTACTAGTTCTACTTTTACACCATTCAGCCATTCTCTTGCTTATTAACTCCCCATTATCTCCTCTGCTAATATCATCTTTAAATCTCGGATCGTCAACCCATTCAGGTTCGTTCATTAATTTTACCCATCTTTCGAATAGAGGTTGGCCGACGGTATGCACTAATATCCAGCCATCTTTAGTTTGAAAAGTATCTGCAGGTGCTGAAGTTTGAGCCCTGTTATTAGAAGCTATTCTATTTTTGTTTAGCAATTTTTGTTCCATAACTAAATTATTTGTCATAGTTAGAGCTGTTGTTAATAGAGATGTTTCAACCCTTTGCCCTTTTCCTGTTTTTTCTCTTTCTAAAATAGCTAATAAAGTACCAAAAGCAGCTAAAGATGCTGTACAAAAGTCAACATAAGGAGAAAAAGCTTTAGATGGAATTCCAGGCTCTCCTGTCATATCCATAGCACCTGACATAGCTTGAGCTACACCATCAAAACCCACCCTTTCTGAATAGGGCCCAGTAGTTCCAAAGGCTGTGTTCGAAGTTAATATAATCTTGGGGTTGATTGACTTCAATGAATCATAATCTATATTCATAGATTTAAGAGTTGAGTCTGGAAGGTTTGCAATAACTATATCTGCAGTTTTTACTAATTTCTCTATTATTTTTTTACCTTCAGGCTTTCTTGGGTTTAAAGTAAAGCCAAGCTTATTTCTGTTTAGTTGAAGAAACATCGAACCCTCACCTTTGTTGGTAACAGGTTGTAAATATCGATCTTCACTCCCATCAACCCTCTCTATTCTTATAACCTCTGCTCCATAGTCACCTAAGAGCATTCCACAAAACGGACCGGCTATGTATCTTCCAAAATCTAGGACTCTGTAACTTTCTAAAATTCCCTTCTTTTTAATCATTATCTTTACGGTGTTTGGATAGAAATTGCCAAATAATTTCATTTCCCCAGTTCAATTCTTCTAGATCACTCTCTTGGCATTGCGAATATCTTGGTATGCTAGTTTTTTGTTCTGTTGTTATACAATATCCTTTACCTTCAGTTTGACCAGGCCAGGCATGTTTACCTCCAGGTATTAAACAATTTACCACTTCATGTGAGCTTATTTCAGAACAATTTTTTCTGGCTAAACAAATTAACCCCCTTTCCTCTGCAATGGATAGGTTTGCATCTTTCATTTCCTTTTTGCATCCAAGAGCGTTTGCCCATTTTTCAAAAGAGATATCTGGTTTCTCATAGTACCAGCCATCTATAGATAACTCGCCATTAATTGGAGTAGTCTCATCTTTATCACCGAATACTTGCATATAGGGAAGAGGTTGATTAGGTGTACAACTCCTGTCTCTAGGTATTGATCCACTTACTGAAACAACTGCTGCTAACAATTCAGGGTGCAAGCAACCAAACCTATGAGCCATAGCCCCACCATTACTCATACCCACCAAGTACCTTCTTGATTTATCTACCTTATATTCTTTAGTAACTTGGTTTAACACTTCTTTAATAAAACCTACATCGTCATGACAGCTAGTCCATGCACAATGACTATATTTTTTGCATTCCTCTGGTTTGGGGTATTCTTCTCTTTTATTACTACAAATCTGCCTTTCCCCTTCTCTAGGCTCAGCATTACTTTCTATATCATTCCAAGAACTTACAAAGAAGGGATAATTGCCCTTTTTCCCCCAAAAATAACTTCCTTGAGGATAAACTGCAATAAATTGATGTTTTTCTGCATGGTGATTCATTCCCTTTGTGGTTTCTTTTTCAAAACCTGAAGCTGTACCTGTGTAACCATGTAAACCTATCAGCAGGGGAAATAGTTCTTTTGTATTGTATCTAGAGGGTAAATAGATTAGATATTCTCTTTCCAAGCCCTTCCAAATTATGGAATTTTCTATATATTCACCTTTATATTTTTCCGTGGAACAAGAGGTAAGAATAATTGCTAAATTTATCAGTAGATTTTTTAAGTAAACTTTTGGCACCTTT
>CAZMZZ010000007.1:0-44942 GCA_964571215.1 uncultured Gammaproteobacteria bacterium | reverse complement strand
ATTCTTTCATAATCAATAGTTGCTAATGATGATTATAATGGCACACCTATGACTAAGACAGACATACCTACAGGCTACAAAGAATTAAATATAACTCAGCCTCATATAGCCGAGTTAGGTCCAGGCTATTTCAAATATGAAGATAATAAATTGGTTCTGGCTTTTTATGTAGACAAAGAAAACTGTAATGCAGGGGGAACAGCACATGGTGGCATGCTTATGGCAATAGCTGATTATGCTCTTTGTACTACAACAATGAAAAATCCTAAGAGCCCAGTGATCACAGTAAGTTTTCACTCAGAATTTATTCAGTCAGCGGAATTAGGAGAGCTTCTAGAAATAAGGGCTAGTTTAGTCAAAGAAGGAAAATCCTTGGGGTTTGCTAGAGGACAGATAAAAGTAGACGAAACTATTATTTTGAATTTTGGTGGAATAGTTAAAAAGCTATAAGAGATATGCAAAAAGATTTGGATATAGTTATTTATGGAGCAACAGGGTTTACTGGAAGATTGTGTTTTGAATACTTACTAAATCATTCAGAAGGAATAAAGATTGCTATAGCTGGTAGGAATGAAGAAAAGTTAAAAACTCTTCAAGAAGAAGGTAATCATTCAGAAATTTTAGTTGCAGACGGAGACGACAAAGAAGCTCTTGATAGAATCACGAGCCGAAGTAGAGTAATTATTTCTACAGCTGGACCCTTTCATAGATACAGCTCTAAGTTAGTGGCTTCTTGTGTGGAGAATCAATGCCATTATGTAGATATTACGGGGGAGAATTTCTGGGTTAGAGAGTTAATTGATAAACATCACCTTAAAGCTTCTGAAAGAGGTATAAGGATAATTCCCTCATGTGGTTATGATTCTTTACCCTCAGATTTGGGGACTTACTTTGCGGTAAAAGAGATAGGTAAACCTGTGAAAAGAGTTCAATCATTCCACACAGGAAAGGGTGGTATTTCAGGAGGAACTAGCGAGACAATGTTTTCCATGGGAGATTTAAAACTAGGTAAAGAAATGACAGATCCTTTTTTATTAAACCCTAAAGATTCAGTCACAAATATTCAGAGAGATCAGAGTACAGATAAGATAAGCATTAAAAAGAATGGAGATATCAATGCTTGGAGTGGACCTTTTATTATGGCTTTTGCTAACACTAGGGTTGTTAGAAGAAGTGCTGCATTATTCTCTCAAAAACAAGAATCTTATGGTGTAAACTTTGTTTATCAAGAGAACGGTTTTTTTAAAAGCTTTATTTCAGCTTTTCTAGTATCTACAGGGACTATTTTTGCTGGATTAATTCTTTATACCCCTCTACGAAAACTTTTTAGACCTTTATTACCCAAGCCTGGTGAGGGTCCAAGTCAATCAGTCATGGATAACGGTTTTTTTGAGTGTCTCTTTCTGGTAGAAACAGAAGATGGAGATAAAGGTTTATTCCGTGTGTATGGTAGAGGAGATCCAGGATATAGAGTAACTTCTAAGTTAGTTTGCGAGAGCGCTTTAACATTATCTAAAGATGAAGAGTCTCTCCCTGGGGGAGAAGGCTATGGAGGGGTTCTAACTCCCTCTACGGGCTTAGGAGAACCCCTAATAAAAAGGCTTCTTTCTTCGGGTATCAGTTTTGAGAATCTAGAATTGTAATTATCTAGAAATTTTATAGCCCTGTTGTTCGAGTATAAATCTATCTTCACCCAAAGAACCATAAGCTTGAATCTTACCCTCTTCATTAAAAGTAAATCTAGTTACTCCATAAGCTTCATAAGGGAGTTTAGATGTATCATCTATTCTTTTAGCCCAATGCAACACATAGACTATATTTTCTTTACTTAACGTTTCAATTATATTTGATTCTATTGGAGACCAATCTTCTGCTTCCTGTAACTGAATGTTATTTAGAATTTGTTCTTTAGAGTAGCTCCCACTTATCACGCCTCGAGATACATTAATCTTAATATTTTTACCATCTCTCTTAATAAGCGCTCTTACATTCTCACCTGGTTTCCCTCTAAAAGGCAACCTATCAAGATTTGCTTTATTAACTCTCATCCCATTTACTGTAAGGAACTCATCACCTACTTTTAGTACTTCTGAAGCTGGACTATTAGGAACAATCGAAGTTACTAACATTCTTCCAGATTCTTGATTGGGGTCAAAACCAAATCCAAATCCCACGTATCTTGAAGCTACTGACTCACCGCTCTCATCTAAATGAAATTTGACAGCTGAAGACCAAGCTTCTTTACTTGAGTAGTAAGCTTCCATCCAAGATCTAGCTATTCCCTCTAGTTTCTGGTCAGTCTCTTTAGAAGCTTTATGTACTTTTGTAACTTCTTGAATTTCTTCTGGGTTGATTGCCGGTGGATTTTCGTCTTCCATATGACCTGAAGCAAGAAGCCCATAAGAACAAGCAAAAATAACTCCAATTAAGGTGAACTTTTTATTTATCATTTTTTCTCCTAAATGTTTCAGTTAATGCTCTCACATTTAGGAAAACTATTAAAGAGTAATTACTTCTTGATAGTAAATTTCTTAAGTTTCTTTTTTACAAGAGTATTCTTTAGCCTAGCTATGTCTGGTACACCATTTTTGTATGGAGGAAAGGCTTCTCCTTGAATTAGAGGAAGCATGTAGTTATTGCATGCTTTAGTGATGCCTAGACCATCTTTAGATATATATTTCTTAGGAAGGAACTTTTCAACATTCGCAACTTTTGAAAGAGCTACCTTTCCAATTTTCCATTTGTATTTTTTCTCTTTTATTCTAACTATGCTTGGCATAACAGAATTTTCTCCAGACAGAGCGAAATTAACAGCTGCTTCCCCTACTGCGTATGCTTGTTTTAAGTCCTCTGCCGATGCTAGATGTCTTGCAGATCTTTGAAGATAGTCCGAAACTGCCCAATGGCATTTATATCCTAGATTTTCTTGTATTAATCTGGCTATTAAAGGAGCAACTCCGCCTAGTTGCTTATGACCAAAAGCATCGGATGATCCTGAATCAGAAAGGAAAGTTCCATCCTTATATCTTGATCCTTCAGATACAGCCAATACACAATAACCATATTTTCTTACTGACAATCTCACCTTTTTAAGAACTTTATTTTTTTGGAAGGGAATCTCAGGAAAAAGGATGATATGGGGAGGGTCTTCTTTCTTAGTTTTTCCTAAGGCAGAAGAAGCGGCTATCCACCCTGAATGTCTACCCATAACCTCTAAAATAAAAACTTTTGTAGAAGTTTCAGACATACTTTTCACGTCAAGCCCAGCTTCTTTAATTGAAGTGGCTACATATTTAGCAACAGAACCAAAACCGGGGCAATTATCAGTAAATGGTAAGTCATTATCAACTGTCTTTGGAATTCCAATACATTTTATTGAAAGTCCTAAATCAGATGTTAATTTAGCTATCTTGTTTGTAGTATCTTGTGAATCACCACCTCCGTTATAAAAGAAATAACCTATGTTATGTGCCTTAAAGACATCCACTAACCTTTTATATTCTCTTTGTTGGCTACTGTAATCTTGAAGTTTATATCTGCAAGATCCAAAGACTCCTCCAGGAGTGTAAGATAATTTTCTTAACTCAGTCTTCTTTTCAAGGCTTGTATCAATTAAATCTTCTTTAAGAATACCTAAAATACCATTCTTACCTGCTAACACTTTACCTATTTTTTCAGATTTATTTGCAGTTTCTATAACAGCTAAAGCTGTAGAGTTTATAACTGACGTTACACCACCAGATTGGGCATACAATGCATTTAACTTTCTCATAAGTTGAATGTTACTTAAAAGTTGAACAAGTTGGAATTAAACTTGATAGGTATAATTAAAAAATGTTTAAGAAAAAAATTCATATACTGGGTATTTGTGGAACTTTTATGGGTGGTATAGCCTTACTTGCGAGAGAGTTGGGTTTTGAAGTTACAGGTTCAGATCAGAATATTTACCCGCCTATGTCGAAGCATTTAGCTGATCAAGGCATAGAAATTATAGAAGGATTTAGAAAGAAGGATTTACCTGCAGCCGATGAATTTATAATTGGTAATGCACTTTCAAGAGGAAATGAAGCTGTAGAATACATACTTAATAACCAATTAGATTATTTATCAGGTCCTTCTTGGTTAGCTAAAAATATTTTAAAGAATAGGAAAGTAGTTGCTGTTTCAGGAACTCACGGAAAGACCACAACTACAGCTATGATAGCTTCAATATTAAACACACAAGGCATAGATATAGGCTATTTAATAGCTGGCAAACCTAAAGATTTTCTAACTTCGTCTCGCTTAGGTTCAAGTGATGTTTTTGTTTTAGAAGCTGATGAATACGATACCGCATTTTTTGATAAGAGGGCAAAGTTTATTCATTATAGACCTCAGATTTTGGTTATAAATAATTTAGAATTCGACCACGGAGATATTTATTCGGATATTTCTGATATTCAAAGGCAGTTCCATCATCTCATAAGAACAATGTCTTCAAAAAGTACAATAATTTGTCCTACACCAGATAAAAAAATAAATGATGTACTTAAGATGGGTGTTTGGAGTCAGTTACTCAAATATGGCAAAAAAGATTCTTTATCAAATTATTATGAGAAGATTAAAACTGATTACTCTTCAGCCTTATTTAATATTCAAGGCGAACAAGCGGCACTTGAGTGGGAGATGTTTGGAGAACATAACATTAAAAATGCAATGTCAGCAATTTTAAGTGTAAATAGTCTGGGAATATCTCTTCATTCATCTATTGAAGCCCTGCGAAGTTTCTCTGGTGTTTCTAGAAGACAAGAAGTACTTTTTGACGAAAAGGGGATCTTATTCATAGATGATTTTGCTCACCACCCTTCCGCAATAGAAGCTACCTTAAGTGGACTTAAGGAAAATAAAAAAGATATGAGAATAATAGCTTTAATAGAATTACGATCTAATACAATGCAATCTGGAAAGCATGATAAATATTTGAAAGAAGCAGTTAAAAAAGCAGATCTGATTTACTGGAAAGGCAATAACGATTCACAAATAGAAGAACTTTTAAAGAGTCTACCTTCGAAGTCTAAGAGAGTAATTTCAGTTAATAAGACGGCTGAGAATATTAGAAATATAGTCAAAAAAGGAGACGCAATTATCTCTATGTCTAATGGTGATTTTGGAGGCCTCACTGATCAAATATTGATGAATTTAAAGAGATTATGAAAAAATTAAGGTTAATTATTTTATTCGTGCTATTTTCCTGTTCCCAGCCTGATGGAGAAATCTCTAAAAGTTATATGGCTGAAGATATTCTCTTAATAGATACTCATATAGATGTTCCGTATAGACTTTGGAGACAAGATTTAGCTGGAAAACAAATAGAAGATATTTCAAATTCTACGCTAGGTGATTTTGACTACGATAGAGCTATTAAGGGGGGGTTAGATATTCCTTTTTTCTCAATTTACCTTCCAGCTGAAACTGAAAAATTAGGAACTTCGTTTGAAATGGCTAATAAACTTATAGATATGGTGGAAGATATAGTAAGTCAGTATCCAGATAAGTTTTACCTCATAAAATCAGTTGAGCAAGCTAAAGATTTTCCAAAGAAGGGCTTTATAGGTATAGCCCTAGGTATGGAGAACGGGTCTCCAATCCAAGGAGATCTTTCAAGAGTTAAATTTTTTTACGAGAGAGGAATACGTTATATAACTTTGACCCATTCAAAGAGTAATCATATTAGCGACTCTTCGTATGATAAAAACATTCAATGGGGGGGGTTAAGTGATTTCGGTAAGAGACTTATAAAAGAAATGAACAGAGTTGGAATAATGGTAGATGTCTCGCATGTTAATGATGATGCTTTTTTCCAAGCAATAGAAATAAGCGAAGTTCCAGTAATAGCAAGTCATTCTTCTTTAAGGCATTTTACTCCGGGGTTTGAAAGAAATATAAGTGATGAAATGTTAATAAGGTTAGCAGAGAAAGGAGGGGTAATTCAGATTAATTTTGGAAGTGATTTCCTGAACCAAGATTCGCGGGAGCATAGCAGCCAGATGAGATCTAATGTAATTAATTTTTCTAAGAATATTGGAATACTGCAAATAGATAAACTATCAGAAGAAGAACAAATTGAACTTAAAGAGAGTTACTTAAGATCCAATCCCTACCCATTTGCTTCTATAGATCATGTTATTGATCATATTGATAGGGTTGTAAAACTTGTGGGTATTAATCATGTAGGAATTGGTTCAGATTTTGACGGAGTAGGGGATACTCTTCCGGCTAAATTAAAAGACGTATCTATGTATCCAAATCTTATAGAAAGATTATTTGAGAGGGGTTATACCAAATCAGAAATCGAAAAGATTCTAAGTAAAAATTTATTAAGAGTTTGGCAAGAGGTAGAGGCTTATGCAGAAGGAAAATAGTCTTTCTAAGGAATGTCCTTTATTTCCACTTAATATAAATGTTTTACCAGGAGGTTTTTTGCCTCTACAAATCTTCGAGACCAGGTACATAGATATGGTTAAGGACAGACTTAATAATGAGAGTGGTTTCTGTATAGTTCTTTTGCACCCTAAAACTAAAATTCCTTCTAAAAAATTAAACCCAACTCACTACTTAATTGGTACTTTTGTTGAAATAGTTGACTTTAATAAATTAGAGAATGGCCTGTTAGGCATTACAGTTAAAGGACAATATAGAGTTGAAGTTCTAGAAACTTGGGAAAAAGAAGATGGATTAATTATAGGAAATATAATAGAGACCGGTGAAGAAGATGAATCAGTCTCGTTGGAACCAAAATATGAGAATATTTGGTCAACACTAAAACAGATTTGTGAGCATCCTGAAATTAAAAAACTGAACTTAGAAATTGATTTTGGTTGTTCAACAAGCGTTATTTACAACTTAGCAAGTTTACTTCCTCTTACTGCACCTGAACGGCAGATGATTTTAGAATCTAAATCCAATATCACAAGACTTAATAATTTAAATCAGATTGTAAAAAAACTAGGAGGTTGATTGAAACTTTTACTCTGGATCAGCAACTTTCAGGAGTTGTTTTCCAACATTTTGTCCAGTATATAGTCTTACCAGGGTAGCAGGGGCGTTTTCTAACCCTTCTTGTATGTCCTCTTTATAAACAATTTTCCCTTCTTTTACCCAACCTTTTAATTCTTCAACAGCTTGTGGAAATTTAGAGGCATAATCAAGCACAATAAAGCCTTCCATACGGGCTCTCATAATTATTAAAGCCATATAATTGGTAGGTCCTGGAGGTAACTCTTCTTCGTTGTATCTAGATATGGCCCCGCAAACAACTATTCTTCCTTTTTGAGCTATTTGGGCAAGACTAGCATCAAGAAATTCTCCCCCGACATTATCAAAGACTACATTAATTCCATCAGGGCATAATTCCCTTATAGATTTTGATAGACTTGCTGATTTATAGTCTATAGCAGCATCAAAGTTTGCTTCTTCTGTTAACCATCTACACTTTTCTGCTCCTCCAGCTGTGCCCACTACTTTACATCCTTTAATTTTAGCTATTTGACCAGCTATCGATCCTGTTGCCCCTGCTGCTCCCGAAACTAACACAGTTTCTCCTTTTGAAGGTTTTCCAATATCAAGTAAACCAAAATAAGCAGTTAATCCAGTTACTCCAAAAACACTAAGCGGAGAAGTAATAGGTACATCTTCGGGTACTTTAGAAGCACTCATCATTCCAGAACCATCCGTAACAGCATAGTCCTGCCATCCAAAAGTTCCTTGCACAATATCCCCTTCTTTAAATTCTGGATTATTAGATTCAATAACCTGAGCAACTGATCCCGCTCTCATTACTTCATCTATCTGAACAGGTGGAACATAACTTTTTCTATCTTCCATCCACCCTCTTTGCGCAGGATCAAAACTTAAATATAGATTTCTTAAAAGCATTTCTCCTTCTTTAGGTGATTTAACTTCTGACTCTATCCACTTAAAATTATGTTCTCCAACCATTCCTTGTGGTCTTTTAGCCAAAACCCATTGTCTATTTTTAAAATTTTTTCCAGACATCTTTTTCTCCTATCTTCTTAATTTCCTGGTCTCCAGTTTCCATGGAAACCAAATGGAATCCTATGAGGAAGTTTTGCTGTAGCAATTGGTCCTGATTCTACATTTTGGGCATCAAGAATTAATAGATCAGATCTATTTTCTTCACCCCTGTATGCTGTAGCTATCAAGTATCCATCCCCCTCTTCAGAATCATCCTTTTTTGGAATAAATACTGGTTCACCAACAGCATCATTCTTAGAAAGTTGAAGAAAGCTTTTCTCCCCTTTGACATGATCAAAATGAGCAATAGAATTAAAACTAGTTCCTGGGATATGTTCTCCTATACCTGCTGCATAATATCCATGACGGTATTTCATCATTGCATACCTTTCATCTACTCTTGGAAATTCACCCAAATCATCATCTAAATAATTCTTTTTTATATTGCTAGAATTTGAAGATAAATCTATTACCCAACGATTTAGTTTTGCTTCTGCCTTCTTAGGGTCACCCATACTTCCATCTGCATGAGGAAAAAGGGGTGCTTCCTCAAACTGCATTACATCAGCAATTATCTTATTATCCTCTGTATAAGCATTCATTGGGTGAAAAACATAGCATGGATCATCTGTATACCATTTTATATCTGCAACACTACCATCTTTTGGCATTACACCTATATGTGTGCCCTTATCTGGTTCCCAGGCAATAGGAGGTTTACCTTCCATAGCTCTTTGCATATCCATAGAAAGAGGAAAAACAGGAAAGATTACATGTTCTGATGTAACCATAAAGTCATGAACCATACTTGAATAAGGAGCATCAAACTCTTCATATTTCACTAAAGAACCCTTTTCATCTATAACGAAGTAACTCATTCGAGTACTAAAGAAGTCTCCTACCGTATAACTAAAACCATGCATATAACCAGTTGAGGGATCTATCTTTGGATGAGCAGTCATTGGAGACAAAAGTTTATTGTCATAGTTTTGAGC
This sequence comes from uncultured Gammaproteobacteria bacterium, assembly GCA_964571215.1. GTDB lineage: Bacteria > Pseudomonadota > Gammaproteobacteria > Magnimaribacterales > Magnimaribacteraceae > CAJWPI01. Next base: position 35,934 of record CAZMZZ010000007.1, on the reverse strand, counting down.
GCCTTTTGATTCCAGTGAAATAGAGTCTAGTTCAAAGGGATGATGTCCTTCTTCCAGTGCTAATAGCTTACCTGCATGGAATATTATGCTGGTGTTTGCTGTACCATCCTCATTTTCTGAATTCCATTCAGGATCAACATCCATGGGGTTTAAGGGGTTAATCAAAGATCTTCCAGATTCTCTTTCTTGTTTCCATTTGGAGGTTCGAACCCATCTGTTTTTGTAAGAGACTTTTCCGTTCTCGAAGTGGAAAGCATGGATCATGCCGTCTCCTGCAAACCAATGGTATTCATCTCCCTTTGGAGGAAACTGTGGATCTGGTCCATTTCTATAATAACTTCCATAAATTTCTTTAGGTATTTCTCCTTCTACTACTAGGTCATTTAAATCACATTCCATTCTTAGTGGAGCGTAATTCCCATTTAGAAAATCATGGTTAGGATATGGTTTAGTCATTAATTTCTCCTGTTATCACTAGTTAAGCTTTATTAAATACACTTCTAGGACTTAGACTTTTTTATTAACCCTATACTTAGAAGCTAATAATACAGCTACTATAACTGCAATTATACTTAATACCATTGCTATTAGGTTAGTTTCACTTGAAATAGCTTTTCCCGCAAAATAACCAGGCAATATATAAATACAAGCCCAAAAGACTCCTGATATTAAATCAACTATTAGAAATCTTTTTACTTTCATTCCTAAAGAACCAGCTATTAAAGGTAATACAGCTCTTACGGGACCTATGAAACGTCCTATAAATATTCCTGACATACCATATAATCTAATAAACTCCCTTCCTTCTGTTAACCAGTTTGGATGTTTGAGAAAAGGCCAGGTATTATCTAACCTTCCTTTGAAATAAGTGCCAATAAAAAAACTCAAAATATCTGCTAAACATGCACCAAAGTAAGCTAAAAAAAGAACATACAACACAGGAAGATTTAATGATCCAGCCATTCCAGAAATTAAAGCAAGTAACGCTACCCCAGGAACTATTAATCCAACAACTGCAAAAGATTCTATAAAAGAGGCAATGAAGATGGAAGCAATTATCCACTCTGGATTATTTTGTAACCAAAGTAATACGCTAGCAGGTTCAATCATTCTATAATGAAAAATTTTATAAGAAACACTCCTATAGAATATTGAAATATGCCCGATAGTAAAGACATAAATAAATATATAGAAGGTCTAGGGTCTTCATCAAAAAAAGCAAGCAGGACTCTTGTTAATCTGAATACTGAGACAAAAAACTCTGCACTAGGTTTTATGGCTGATGAAATTAATTTTAGAAAGAAGGAAATTTTGAAAGCTAATGGTCAAGATCTTAGTGAAGCTAGTAAAAAAGGAATAAGTGATGTACTGATTGATAGATTAGAACTTAATAATGAAAGAATAGATTCGATTCTTCTTGGTTTATCTAGAATAAAAGAGCTTCCTGATCCCGTTGGAGAAATTACTTTATTACCTCCTACTCCTTCTGGTATTAGGGTTAGTCAGATGAGGGTTCCTTTAGGAGTAGTTGGAATTATTTACGAATCAAGACCCAATGTAACTGTAGATGCTTCTGCTTTATGTTTAAAATCAGGTAATGCTTGCATTCTAAAAGGGGGTGCTGAATCTATAAAATCAAATATTGAACTAATAAAGTGTATCAAAGCAGGCTTAAGTAAGGCAGATATTCCAGAAGACTCTGTTAATTTAATAGAGACTGTTGATAGAAAAGCTGTGAATAATCTTCTATCTTTAGATAATTACATCGACTTGATAATTCCTAGGGGGGGGAAGAATTTAGTAGAACTAATAAATAACAGTACAAATATTTCTGTCCTAAAGCATTTAGATGGAATATGTCATGTTTTTGTAGACAAGAAAGCAGATCTAGCAAAAGCTAGAAGCATAGCTATTAATGCAAAGACTTATCGTTATGGGATTTGTGGATCTATGGAAACTTTACTGGTACATGAAGATGTAGCAAGCAAGTTTTTGCCTGAAATATCTTCAAAGTTTCAAGCAAAGGGTGTTGAACTAAGAGGGTGTAGCAAAACTACAAAAATCATTAAGGTTAAAAAAACATCTGACGAAGATTGGACCACTGAATACTTAGCACCAATATTATCTATTAAGATAGTTGAAACTCTTCATAAAGCTGTTGATCATATTAATGAATTTGGTTCGTCTCATTCAGATTCTATAGTTACTGACGACGAGACCAGAGCCAAACATTTTATGAACAAGGTTGATTCTGCTTCAGTTATGCATAATTTACCCACTTGTTGGGCAGACGGTTTTGAATATGGATTGGGGGCCGAGATTGGAATTTCTACTGATAAATTACATGCAAGAGGTCCAGTTGGCCTAAAGGGGTTAACATCTCAGAAATATATTGTAGAAGGAGATGCTGAGTTAAGGGGAGTTAAGTAAAATTTATGCCTAATCTAGTAGGTATCTTTGGAGGTACTTTTGATCCTGTACACAATGGTCATACTGAGACTATAAGAAGTTTATTAGATCTTATGCCTTTTAAAGAAGTTAGAGTTATACCTAATGGCATACCCCCCCATAGACCTTCTACCCTAGCTTCCACCCAGGAAAGACTGCAAATGGTTTCAATAGCGTTTAGTTCCTTTAATAATATAGTTATTGATGATAGAGAAATAATGAGGCAAGGACCTTCTTATGCAATAGATACAGCAAAAGAAGTTATAGGTTTATATGAAAGCAGTTGTTCTGTTAGTTGGATAATGGGAACAGATGCTTTCTCATCAATAGATTCATGGTATAGATGGGAAGAGTTTTTAGATCTAGTAAATATTATAATTATGAATAGACCAGGTAAGACCATCGATAAAAATAGCTTACCATCTAAAATTTTAGAAGAAAGACAAACAGACAATAAAGAAGATTTCATTTCTTCAAGAAGAGGGAAGATCTTATCTATCAAAGTTAAGCCAGTAAAAGTTTCTTCGTCTAAAATAAGACGAAATATATTTTCAGGTAAGTCTGTAAACGGAATGATATTTTTAGAAGTTGAAGGATATATCGAACGAACGAACTTGTATATTGAGAAGCATGACACCTCTCAAGATTAAAAATATTGTTTTTTCTAGCCTTGATGAACTAAAGGCAGTAGATCCTGTCTCAATTAATGTAAAAAATATAAGTTCATTTACTGACTATATGGTTATAGCTACTGGAAGTTCCAATAGACATATTCAAGCTATTAGTGAGAAAGTTCTTTCTAATCTAAAAGAAAACAAAGTTGACCTTTTGGGGATAGAAGGACAGGGAGACGAAGGATGGATTTTAATCGACACAGGAGATGTAGTACTTCATCTTATGTCAGATAAGACTAGAAATTTTTATGATCTAGAAAGCTTATGGGATTCAGATCTTTAGTTGATGAATATCAAGATTATTTGTATAGAAAAAAGAAGACCTTCTTGGGCAGAAGAGGCTTTTAAAGAATATGAAAGAAGGTTTAATAAATCTATTGTTGTAGAGTGGTGTGGATGCAAACCGGTAAAGAAAGCAGGCCATCTATCTAAAAAAGCAGTCTTAAGAGAAGAAGGAGCTAAACTTCTTTCATCAGTAAAAAAAAGAGGAATAATTATTTCCTTAGATAGAAAGGGAGAGGTTTGGGATACAGAGGGCTTAAAAAATGAAATGGATAAATGGCAAATGAAGTCTAACAACCTCTTTTTCTTAATAGGCGGATCAAACGGTTTGAGTAAAGAGTGTATAGAAAGATCAGATGTTAGTTGGTCCCTTTCTGATTTAACCTTCCCCCACTCTTTTGTTCCCTTTTTAGTTTTAGAGCAGATATATAGAGTTTGGTCTATTAATCAGAAGCACCCATACCATAAATAAATGTTAGATAACACAGAATTTTCTAGAGAGGTTGAGAGTAAAAAAACTCTAAAAAAAAGGTCATTTATTTTATTATTTTTATTACTCTTGATTGGTTTTATTTCCTTAGGTCAGATTTTAAAATTAACCATTCTTGATAATGAAAGATATTTTTCAGGCTCTGAACAAAACAGGATAACAATAGTACCTTTAATTAACTCAAGGGGTTTAATAAAGCTAAGTACGGGTGAACTTGTTGCTGAAAATGTTGTTTTTCAGAATTTGGTCTTAAAACTAGTTAATGAGGAGAAGACACACGTTATATCTTCCTTAAAAGAACTAGGAAAAATCCTGGAATTAGATAGGGAACAAATACAAGATCTTTTTCAAAAGATAAATTTTAATAAAAGATCCAGAAAGGTAACTCTAATAGAGAATCTTTCACAAAAACAAATTGAGAGTTTTTTATTTAATGGGAAGAAATGGCCATTTATCACTTTAGAACCAGAGTTAAGAAGGTTCTTAGTTGATGGACCTTTATTTTCTCATTTAATTGGGTATTTAGGGTATATAGATTCAGAAGATGAAAGGCAGGAATTTAGCATTAACCCCTGGATTGGTAAAACAGGATTAGAGAAACAATATGAAAAGATACTAAGAGGAGATAATGGATTTAAAACCGTAGAGGTTGATGTTTATGGAAAAGTCATTCGAGAAATAAATAGAACTAAACCTTCAGAAGCAAACACAATTTATCTTTCTCTTGATAAGAAATTACAGACTTTAGCAAGAAAGGAACTTAATGGAAGAAAGGGCGCTATTGTTGCAATAGATCCAAATAACGGGCTAATTAGAGCTCTTGTAAGCTCTCCTGATTTCAATCCTAATATTTTAAATAGAACAGAAGAGGGTAGATTTGAAGATATTGCAGAGAATATTGAAGGACCCTTTTTTAACAGAGTTATTTCAGGCAAATATCCTCCTGCATCTACAATTAAACCCTTTATTGGTTTGTTGGGCTTACAGGAGGAGGTTATCAATTGGTCTACTACAATACAAGATCCGGGTTTTTTCCAAGTAAATGGGGAAGGAAGGAAATACAGGGGTTGGAAGGAAGATGGGCATGGTATTGTCAATCTAAAGAAAGCTATCATTGAATCTTCAGATGTATATTTCTATGAGTTAGCTACAAAAACATCAGTAAATAAGATATCTTCTTTTCTAAAATCTTTTGGGTTTGACACAATAACAGGCATAGATATGTTTGGTGAAGGATTTGGTGTATTACCAAACAGAAAATGGAAACTTGGAAATATTGGAGAATCTTGGTTCGTAGGGGATACAGTTAATCTTGGCATAGGGCAAGGGTATATAACCACAACCCCCATTCAACTTGCTGTTGCTGTTTCAGCTATAGCAAATAAAGGTAAAGTAATTCGTCCAAGGATCGTAGAGAAAGTCAATGATGTTTATACTTCACCTGAAGTAAAGGGGGAGATTCTTTTAAAAGATATAAGTGATTGGATGACAATGGAAAAAGCGATGGTTGATGTGATTGAATCTTGGCAAGGCACTGCTCACAACTTATTTGTTGAAGGGGATTTAAGGTTAGCAGGAAAAACGGGTACAGCACAAATAAAGAGTCTTTTTGAAGACGATTTAACCGTTAAAGAGGAATACTTAGATATTAGGAAAGATAAAGAAAAAAGAGATCATGCTCTTTTTGTTGGTTATGGTCCTGTTCCTGATCCTAAACTTACAGTAGTAATAGTAATTGAGAATGGAGAATCAGCTAGCACTGTAGCAGCACCCATAGCAAAGAAGATGCTTAATTCATATCTCAAGTCTAAAAAGTTAAATGTCCAATAGACCTCTAGATTATTCTCTAAATAAGCCAGTCGGAGATTCAAAGTATAGTGTAAGAAATATTTTTAAAGATTTTCCTCTAGTTATATCCACTGTGCTTATTTTAGTCTTTGGTTTTTTTATGCTTTATAGCGCCAGTGGGCAATCTGAATTTATGGTAAAGAGACAAATTATTTATTCTTTATTTGGACTAATTTTTATGTTGATAGTAGCTCAATTTCAAATAAAGTCTTATAAGCCTCTTTTTATACATTTATTTTGGGTGGGCATAGTTTTATTAGTTTATGTTTTGATTTTTCCTAGTAAAGATTTCTTAACTAATAGATGGATAGATCTTGGTTTTATAAGCTTTCAGCCCTCAGAGGTTTTAAGATTGATATTACCTCTATCTGTTGCTTCTTTTTTAACAAGAAAAGAATTAAGACCACCAATAAAAGACTGGATAGCAGTATTTGTTGCAGTATCTCTATGTTTCTTTCTAATATATAAACAACCTGATTTAGGGACAGCATTAATAGTTGCAACTTCTGGATTACTTCCAATTTTTTTATCAGGGTTTCCCTTGTCTTTTATAGTTATATCAACTGTTATTCTTATTTCTTTATACCCATTATATTGGTCAAGTTTGAAAGACTATCAACAAGAGAGGATCTTAACCCTTTTTAACCCAGAAGCTGACCCTTTAGGAACTGGATGGAATATAGCACAATCTAAAATGGCTATAGGGTCTGGGGGTATTTATGGTAAGGGTTATTTAATGGGAACACAAAGTCAGCTAGACTTTATTCCTGAAAGTCATTCAGATTTTATTTTTGCAGTAGTGGCTGAAGAATTAGGTTTAGTCGGAATCACATTTTTACTTACCCTGTATGCAGTAATTCTTTTTAGAATTTTTGTTATATCTTTTAATGCAGAGACAGAGTTTAATAGGCTGGTTGGTACCTCTATAGGTTTTATATTTTTTATTTATTTGGTTGTTAATATTTCTATGGTTGTTGGAATTCTTCCAGTTGTTGGTGTTCCATTACCCCTTATAAGTCAAGGCGGGACTTCATTGCTGGTACATTTATTGGCTTTTGGATTTGTTTTATCAATCAAAAAGAGACAAACTTGGTAGGGACATGTTAATTGTTAGACTAATTATTCCTGTATTCTTCTTTTCATTCGTAACTAATTTACTTTCGCAAGAGAAAGATAATTACTTGGATAATGTTGAAGTTATTGAATTCATTGAGTTTATGCAAAAAGAGCATAGTTTCCAAAAAAAAGAACTCTTGGAGTTATTTTCTACAGCAAAATTTCAAGAAAAAGTGATTAGGATAATGAATAGGCAGCCAGAAGGTACAATGACTTGGCACCAATATAAGGAAATGATGGTAACTAAGGAGCGAGCAAATTCAGGAGAAACTTTTATAAACTCTTATAGAGAAGATTTAAAAAGAGCAGAAGATATATATGGAGTACCTGCAGAAGTAATAGCTTCTATAATAGGTATAGAAACTAGGTACGGTATGATTACTGGAAATATAAGAGTTTTAGATTCCCTAGTTACCCTTTCCTTTAATTACCCAAGGAGAGAGAAATTTTTTAGAAAACAGCTTGAAGAATTTCTCTTGTTAGGGAGGGAAGAAAATTTAGATCTAAAAAAGATTAAAGGTTCAATAGCGGGGGCCATGGGATATGGACAGTTTATGCCTGACAGTTATAGAAAATATGCAGTAGATTTTGATTTTGATGGAAGGAAAGATATTTTAAATAATCCTTTAGATGCTATTGGTAGTGTTGCTAATTTTTTAAGTAAGAAAGGTAAATGGGAACCAAATACAGAAATAGTTCTTAAAGCTAAAGTTTTAGAAAATAGATCTCCTATTGTTAAGTCTTCTTTTAAACCTCACATGACAGTTAGAGAATTGAGAAAAATAGGATTGGAACCTCTTTCTAGATTATCAGGAAATACTTTAGTTGTACCAATAGAGTTAGAAGGGGAAGAAGGAAAAGAATATTGGCTTGGATTGAAAAACTATCATGCTCTATCAAGATATAATAGAAGCAAGCTTTACATTATGGCTGTAGTTGAGTTCAGTTACTTATTAGAGAGCTCCTTTTATTAATTAGTATTGCATATGAAAAAGCATCAACTTTTCCCACACATATTACATATTTCTGTCGTAATATTTTTAGCAATTAAAAGCACTTCACTTTTTTCAGAAGTTTTTATTCCTGAACCACCATCTCTTAATGCTTCAAGCTATATCTTGATGGAAGCTAACACAGGAAGAATTATTGCTGAGAAAGATGCAGATGTTAAGATCGAGCCAGCTAGTTTAACTAAGATCATGACCGGTTATATAGCAGCTGACCAGATATCCAGAGGATTCGTAGAAGAAAATGAAACAGTAAATATAAGTGTAAATTGCTGGAAAAAGGGCGGATCTAAGATGTATATTCGAGAAGGAACCAATGTTTTATTCTCAGATCTTGTTAAGGGTATGGTTATACAATCTGGTAATGATGCTAGTTGTGCTATTGCTGAGCATATAGCTGGTTCAGAAGAGCAGTTTGTAAAATTGATGTTGAAGTATACTTCTGAGTTGGAGTTAAATGATACCAACTTTACAAACCCTCATGGGTGGCCTAATGAGAATCATTATTCTACAGCTAGGGATTTAGCAAATTTATCTAGAAGGCTCATTTCTGATTTTCCAGACCACTATTCTCTATATAAAGAGAAGTGGTTTACCTTTAATGACATAAAACAAAGAAACCGGAATAGTTTACTTTGGCAAGATGAGTCAGTAGATGGAATAAAGACAGGCCATACAGAAAATGCAGGGTACTGTCTGATTTCTTCGGCTAAAAAAAACAATACAAGATTTATAGCAGTAACATTAAATAGCAATTCCGAGAGGACAAGAATTACAGATAACAGAAGGGTTTTAGATTATGGTTTTAGATATTTTGTCACAAAGGTTTTTTTACTTACCGATGAAGTTTTACGAAGGGAAACAGTTTGGGGAGGTGAAAAAGAGACAGTGGGGCTTGCTTCCTTATCAGATCTGTCTTTAACTCTTACACCCAAAACTTTTAAAAAGGTCGAAACATTTATTTCTTTAGATAAACATCTTCAAGCTCCTTTAGGAAAGGGTCAAAAAGTTGGAAAGGTGGTTCTTGAATTAGAAGGAAAAGAAATAGCTGAATCTGAATTAATTACAACAGAAGAAGTTATAGCTAAAGGGTTCTTAGGAAGGGTTTGGTCTAATATAAGGCTTCTTGTTTATAAATTCTTGATGGAAGATGATGCTTAGCTTTCCTTATGACTTATGCCTATCTTAATGACATCTTCCTTCCACTAGAAGAAGTTAAGATTTCACCTTTAGATAGAGGGTTTTTATTTGGAGATGCAGTATATGAAGTTATCCCAATCTATGAAAAGAAACCTTTTTTGCTTGAAGGGCATATTCTCAGATTACAAAGATCTTTAGAAGAAACAAGAATATCTAAACCAAAGAAATGGAAAGATCTAGAAGAAATATTTCTTGAATTAGTAGAGTTGAATGAAACTCCAAATCAGTCTCTTTATATTCAAATTTCTAGAGGAGTTGATGTACACAGAAGCCATTTACCTACGGAAGATATTGAGCCCACTTTATTTATAGTTTCCTTTGATCTATCTTTAAATCCTTATAGATCTGATAATAACCTCGAAGGTATCAAGGTTTCTTTACAAGAGGATACGCGCTGGAAGAGGTGTGATATTAAAGCTACAACTTTACTACCTAATGTAATAGCTTTAAGTGACGCAGTTTTTTCAGGATCGCAAGATGTAATCTTCTATCTTAATCAAGAGGTAACTGAGGGAGCTAGTTCAAACGTATTTCTAGTCTTTGAAGAACATGTTTTTACACCCCCTCAATCCAAAAAGATCTTATCAGGAGTAACTAGAAACCATATTATCAATCTTCTAAAGGATCTTAACCTGGCTTCTACAGAAAAAGTTATTAAAGTTGATGATTTATTTAAAGCTGACGAGGTCTGGCTAACTAGTTCTACAAAAGAAATTCAACCTGTTTCAGAGATAAACCAAATAAAATTATCAGTAAGACCTCCTGAACAAGCTTTATGGAAAAGAGTTCTAGAGAGTTTCCACAAATAGATAATTATAAGAAAACTTTAAAAAGATAAACACAAATCCCTTAAAGCTTGCCAAGGGTCTGTTTTCGTTCTTCCTTTAATAGAAGAATCTATAAGGGCTATTTGTCGTAATGATGAAGAAATTTTCTTTTTAGTTATATTTTTAGAAGTTTTTTCTACTGCAGATATATAAGACTTTGGTCCCCATAAGCCTTTAGTAGAACCAGAGTATTTAACCTTGAATAAATTACCTATGTCTTTTGCTAAAGTCCAAAGAATTAAACTTTCTGGTATGCCTTCTATTCTAAGAGATTCCAAAATAGTTAGCGTTTTCTTCTTGTTCTGCAAAACAAAATTCCTTGAAAGATCAAGAATATCAAATTTACTTGAATTAGAAATAAATTTGGCCATCTCTTTTAATTTAATATGTTTATTGGGTAAAACAAGTGCTAATTTTTTTATTTCTTGGAAAGTCGCTTCTAAGTTTCCTTCAGTCTTTTCTGATAAAAGAATCGCAGCACTTTCTTCAATCTCTATTTGGTATTCTTTACCTTTAGATATTATCCATTGAGGTAACTGATTTAAGGGTATAGAAGGTATGTCTATAACTGTGCCAGACTGTTTAAGTGACTTTATCCATGCTGAAGACTTAGATTTTGAATCTAATCCTTCTGCAGTAATTAACAAAATCTTCTCTTTATAATCAGATTTTAAATAATTAGTAATGGCTTTTGCTCCTTCTCTACCCGGACCTGTGCCCACCAATTTAATTTCTATTATTTTTTTTGAACTAAATAAATCAAGATTTTCTTCTGAAGAGTTTAAGAAAGTCCAATCAGTTTTATTATTAATAATATGAACTTCTTTATTTTCATAAGAATGTCTTTTTGCTAACTTATATATTTGTTCGGTTAGTTCTTCAATTTGAAAAGAGTTTTCTCCAAATATGGAGTACGACTTAGAAAGTTTTATACCCAACTTATCAGAGAATTTATTGAACTTAGAACTCATTATTTACTTTAATCTTGAAGATAATAACTTTATCTTATTCAAAGAGAAGTTAATAAAATCAGTTGTAATTTGTTCCTCTTCCTGCTCAATTGAAAGAATATTAGATTCATTAAAAGAGTAATTCTTACTATTCCTTATTTGATACTCCATTTCTTTATTACTACTTCTTAACTTTAGACTTATTTCTAGAAGATATTCTAATCTAGCTTCTTTTGTTCTTGCACCACTTCCTAAAGCTGCGGAATATCTTGTCAAGCTATGGTTAATTATCTTTATAATTACTTCGGAATCTTCCCTTATATCATTAAGGTAAGTTTTATTTGGATTAGAAAGTCTTAAAGAATCAATAAGTTTATTGTTTAAATAATTCTCAGAATACAAAACAGAGTAATTAAAGTCTTGATTTAAATCTATACTAGTTCTTAGGTTATAGCCACAACTTAAGAATAAAAATATTAAGGGAAATAAAAATAATGCTTTAAATTCTAAAAGTGGTTTTTTTTTCTTCATAGGACAAAATTTATAAGCCTTCCATCTATGTAAATAATTCTTTTTATCCTTTTGTTCTTTAAATGATCAATAATTTTTTCGTCATTCTGGGCTAATTCTTCTATATCTTCTTTCGTGAGGCTACTATCTACTTTTAAAGTAGTTCTTAGTTTTCCGTTTACTTGTACAGCTAATTCTATAACTTCTTTTGTTAGTAAATCTTCTATCACTTCAGGCCAAGGTTCATCAATGATTGCATTAGTATTTCCAAGTTCTCTCCACAGAACATGAGTTATATGAGGAACAATTGGAGAAAGCATAATTAATATACTTCTAATCGCTTCATCTACAGAAGACCTTTCTTCATTAGTCGCTTCTCTAGAAAGAAATTCTTTTGGTATAGAATTAGTTAATTCCATAATTGCAGCTATGGCAGTATTAAATGAATGCCTTCTAATATAATCATCTTTAACTTTCAATATAGTTCTGTGCGTCTTTCCCCTTAAAGATTTAACTTTAGGATTAGCATTTTTATAGGTTGTATCTCTTACAACTCCTTCCTTTATATAAAGCTGAACAAGCTTCCAGAGTCTTTTAAGGAATCTTGAAGCACCCTGGAGGCCTTGTTCAGACCACTCAAAAGATTGTTCAGGAGGTGCAGCAAATAAAACGAAAAGTCTTAAACTATCTGCCCCATAAGTTTCTATAACAGCATTTGGATCAATTATATTACCCTTGGATTTAGACATCTTTGAACCATCTTTAAGCACCATACCTTGGCAAAGTAAATTTATAAAAGGTTCTGATCCTTCTACTAAACCTAAATCCCTTAGACATCTATAAAAGAATCTTGAATAAAGAAGATGTAAAACAGCATGTTCTATTCCTCCCACATATTGATCAACTGGAAGCCAATACTTTGCTCTTTCATCTAACATAGCCGTATCGCAATCAAAGGAAGCAAATCTAGCGTAATACCATGATGATTCAAAAAAAGTATCAAAAGTATCTGTTTCTCTTATGAGAGTCTTGTTCTCTACAGTGACTTGTTTAAATTCTTCCATCCCAGAAAGAGGGGATTTCACTCCAGAGAATTCAATATCAGTAGGTAATAAGACAGGAATATTCTCTGCTTCTTGTATTTCTCCCTCTGAATTTTTTAGTATAGGTATAGGTGCTCCCCAGTATCTTTGTCTTGATACACCCCAATCTCTTAATCTGTAATTAGTTTGCTTTTCTCCACATTTTAGTTTCCTAGCCTTTTTTGCTATCCCATCTACCGCTTGGTCAAAATCAAGACCATCAAATTCCCCAGAATTAATTAATGTATTCTTTCCAAGAATAGCTTCTTTTTTAATATTATTTACAGAGTCGGAACTTATTACTTGTTTTATTTCTAAGTTATATTTTTTAGCAAATTCGTAGTCTCTTTGGTCATGAGCAGGAACTCCCATTAGAGCACCAGATCCGTATCCTGAAAGAACGAAGTTTGCAATCCATATAGGAATCTTTTCTTTTGAAAATGGGTGAATTGCAAACAACCCAGTATCTATTCCTAATTTCTCTTGCTTAACAAGGTCTGCTTCTGATAGTTTTGTTTTATCAAGATTATCTAAGAACTTATGAACCTCTTTGTTTACTTTTTTTAATTCCAGAGATATTGGATGATCTCCTGTAATAGCTAAAAAAGTTACTCCCATAATAGTATCTGGTCTAGTAGTAAAGACAGATATTGGTTCTTTGAAGTCTTCTAAGCAAAAAGAGAATTCCATACCCTGTGATTTACCGATCCAGTTCTTTTGCATAATCCTTACTCTCTCAGGCCAACCCTCGAGCTTGTCTGTATCTTTCAATATTTCTTCAGCATATTCAGTAATTTTTAAAAACCATTGTTTTAGTCTCCTTATTTCTATCTTGGCTCCAGATCTCCACCCCTTACCTTCTTCTACTTGTTCATTGGCTAAAACCGTTTCTTCAACTGGGTCCCAGTTAACTTCAGCTTCATCTTGATAAGCTATACCTTTCTTAAGCATTTCTAAGAAGAACCATTGTTCCCATTTGTAATACAGAGGATCACAAGTTGCTAATTCTCTTTTCCAATCATAGGCATATCCCATTCTTTGAAGCTGAGATTTCATGTTTTTAATGTTCTCTAACGTCCACTCAGAGGGTTTAACTTTATTTTTTATAGCAGCATTTTCTGCTGGTAATCCAAACGCATCCCAACCCATAGGTTGCAATACATTTTTCCCTAATAATCTCTGGAATCTACTTATTGCATCACCTAGAGTGTAGTTTCGGATATGGCCCATATGAGCAGATCCACTGGGGTAAGGGAACATGCTAAGACAAAAAAACTTTTCTTTCTCGAGATCTTCAGTAACGCAGAAAGACTGATTTTTTTCCCAGTATTCTTGGGCTTCTTTTTCTATAGTTTCAGGGGTATATTCTTTGTCTTTATTTGGCATTCTATTGAGGAACTTTAACTTTATTTTCTACAAAATTTAGATCAGTTCTTCCTTCAACAAAATCTTGATCGATCAGTAGTTCTCGATGTAAATCAATATTTGTATCTATTCCAGAAACATGCATTTCATCTAATGCTCTAACTAGCCTAACACGGCAGTCTTCACGATCATTTGCAGTGCAAATGACTTTAGCAATTAAAGAGTCATAATATGGAGGCACTCTATAGTTATTGTAAATATGAGAATCTACTCTTACACCAATTCCTCCAGGTGCATGAAAATCTGAGATCAGACCTGCAGAGGGGGTAAAAGTTCTTGGGTGTTCTGCATTTATTCTGCACTCAATAGAGTGACCAGTTAACTCTATTTCCTTTTGTGTTATTCTCAACTCTTCATCTCTAGCAGTTCTTAGCTGTAATTTAACAATATCTAGCCCTGTTATGCTTTCCGTCACTGGGTGTTCAACCTGAAGTCTTGTATTCATTTCTATAAAGTAAAAACATTCATCTTGATAAAGAAATTCAAAAGTTCCAGCACTTACGTAACCTAATTCTTTACAAGCACTTATGCATTTTCTGTATATCTCTTCTTTTAGTTCAATTGGTATTCCTATCGATGGAGCTTCTTCAATTATCTTTTGATGTCTTCTTTGCATGGAGCAATCTCTATCACCTAAATGAAGAGAATTTCCGAAACGGTCACACAGTACTTGTACTTCTATGTGTCTTGGATTAGTTAAAAACTTCTCCATATATACTTCTTCATCACCAAAAGCAGCTTTGGCTTCTGTTTTTGTTAAATGTAATTTTTTTTCTAATTCATCTTCTGAATTTACTACTCGCATACCTCTTCCTCCTCCTCCAGAAGCAGCTTTAATAATCAGAGGGTAGCCTATTTTTTTTGCCAATTCTTTTGGGTTAGAATCCTCAGGGACTTCAGAATCTGGTAGTGTTGGTAAGCCTGCTTCTTTTGCAAATTTTTTAGCTGAGATTTTATTTCCCATTGTTTTGATAACACTTGAACTAGGTCCTGCAAACTGGAATCCAGATCTTTCAACTTGTTCTGCAAAGTCACTGTTTTCAGCTAAGAAACCATAACCGGGATGAACTCCGTCAGCACCACTTAATTCCATAGAACTTATGATTGCTGGGATGTTAAGATAACTTTTATTAGCCTCTGCAGGACCTATACATATTGATTCATCAGCCATTTTTACATGCATTTGATCTCTATCAGCCTCAGAATAAACTGCCACTGTACTTATTTCTAATTCTTTACAAGCTCTTAATATGCGCAGTGCTATCTCACCCCTATTGGCAATAAGTAATTTATTTAACATTAGCTAAGATATTACGAATAGATCTTGACCAAACTCAACTGGTTCAGCGTTTTCTACAAGTATAGATGTTATTTTTCCAGAAATTTCTGACTTAATCTCATTCATCATTTTCATTGCTTCCACAATACAAACAACGTCCCCTTCTTTAATCTCGTCTCCTATTGAAACAAAAGGTTCAGCACCTGGTGAGGGTGCTGTATAAAAGGTTCCTACCATCGGTGATGTTATAACACTACCTTCTTCAACAGGCAGAGGTACTTCAGTTCCTTCCTCTTCTGTTTTTAATCCTGATGAGGGTATGTGAGATGCCTCTGGTGCAGAAGAGTAAGGTTTGTTTTTTACTAATCTAACAGATTCTTCTCCTTCCTGAATTTCTATCTCCTCTAAAGCAGAGTTTTCTAGCATCTCAATTAGTTTTTTTACTTTTCTTATATCCATTTTTTTCCTTTATTTTCCAAATCTCTTAATAGCGACTTCTAAAGCAAGCCTATAACCCTCTTTCCCGAGACCAGAAATAACTCCAATAGCAATTTCTGACAAAACTGACTTTTTTCTAAACTCTTCTCTGCTATAAATATTAGATATGTGAACTTCTATGAAAGGTATTTCCGTTCCTAAAAGAGCATCTCGTAAGGCAATACTGCTGTGGGTGAAAGCCCCTGGATTAAATATTATGCAACTAACGTCAACTTCCTTAGCTTCATGAATTTTATCTACCAGGTCATGTTCAGCATTACTTTGAAAAGATTCTAAGTTTTGTTTCTCCTTTTTGGCTAATTGTAATAATTCTTCTTCGATATCTTTTAGTGATTCTTTCCCATAAATCTCGGTTTCTCTTTTTCCAAGAAGATTAAGATTTGGACCATTTAGTAATAGAAAGTTTGACATTATTTTGTGTAGCGAATTTTATCTGAAGTTAGAAGAAAATAGGAGCTTTTATGGTATATTTTAAAGCAAATTAATCTCTATCTCTTTGGATTCAGGAAATAATTTTAAAAACTTTGTAACTGGAGGATAACAATAACCCAGTTCATTACAACCTTGATATGTAACCTTTAGAGGGTTCTTTACCCACTCAGTAATATTTATATAGATCTCTGCTTGGTTATAGAAGACTTCTACTTTTCCAAAATATTCATCTTGTTTTATATCTCCTTTAGAGGAGTTATCAATATAAATTTTATTGTCTGCTGAAGTATTAAAAAAGAAATTATCTTTGTACAAATAGCAACTTTCTGAAATCTCCCAAAATAGTTTAATCTTCTGTTTTGATAAGAATTCAGCTTTCATAACAAATACTTGTTCTACGGGCTTGATTTCTTCCAAAGTATTAAATAATTTATTTATTTGATTTTTAGGGGTTTCTTGAGAAACTAAAAAACTTGCCATTAAGAAACTTAGAAATAAAAGGGTATAAAAATATAAATGTTTTTTAAAAAGAATATTCGTCATTTCATTTACTCACTAATTTTTATATTCTTCTTAAATTCAGGATGCAGCAATTCTGACTCAGAAGAAACGCTTCATTTTGAAAATGCATATTTTCGATTACCACTAATAGGTTCAGATTTTACTTCAGGTTACTTAAACATTGCTAATAAGTCAGATAATTTAATTTCAATCACAGGAATAAGTTGCTTGGGTGTTAAGTTATCTTCATTTCATGAGACTCTTTTAGATCAGAATACAGGAACAATGCTTATGGAAAAGATAGAACCTTTTGAGATAGCTCCTAACAAAGAGGTTATTTTTATGCCTGGAGGTAAACACATAATGGTTACGGGAATTTCTGAAGACTTAATAGAAGGAGATAAAATCAAATGCAAAATTTTTGCTGATTCAATTGGTGTATTTAAAGTAGAATTTGAAATCATTTAAGATTTTATATGAAAAAAGTCATTCTCCTTCTTTTAATGATCCTTCCAGAAGTATTTACTAAATTTCTTTTAAATTTACCCTCCTCTAGTGGAGTAAAAATAGATCCCAAACAGTGGTTACTTTGTA
Organism: uncultured Gammaproteobacteria bacterium; assembly: GCA_964571215.1. GTDB lineage: Bacteria > Pseudomonadota > Gammaproteobacteria > Magnimaribacterales > Magnimaribacteraceae > CAJWPI01. The sequence goes on along the minus strand of CAZMZZ010000007.1, from coordinate 18,771 downwards.
AGTTAAGCCCTGCAGACATTTTAGGTGAACCAGGTATGGAACCAGAAGAAGTAAGGAAGAATATTGAAATAACTTCTGGAGCAAGGATCTTACCGAATACGGATAAAGTATTTTCGAGAGATCATTCTTTAAAGACAAGTGGAGACCACATAACAATTAGAGAGTATTTTTCTGCTGAAACTGAGAAATCAAAGGAAGCAATTATGTACTTCCATGGAGGGGGCTGGGTTGTTTGTAGCCTAGAAAGTCACGATCAACTATGTAAGTTTATATGTAATTATTTAGGAATCAGAGTATTTTCTGTGGGTTATAGGTTAGCTCCAGAGCATAAATATCCCATACCCCTAGATGATTGTTATCATGCATGGGATTGGCTTTGTTGTAACTTCCAAGATCTTGGTCTCAAACTAGAAAAAGTTTCTGTAGGAGGAGATAGTGCAGGGGGTCACTTAGCTACAACTCTGTGTCATAAACTTTTAAGAGAGAACTATAACTTTCTTCCCTACTCTCAGCTATTAATTTGTCCTGTGATCGAACCCTTTGCAACCCATTCTTCTTATAAAGAATTTGGAGAAGGGTTTTATTTATCTTCAAGGGCTATGACTTGGTTTAGTGATTGTTATATTCCAAAAGAAGTAGAAAGGGATGATTCCTGTATTTGGCCACTGAAAGCGAGAAAATGGGAAGGATTTCCTAAAGTCTTTATGATTTCAGCAGGATTTGATGTGCTGAGTGAAGAGGCATCTAATTACTCAAAAAAATTAAATGAAAATGGAGTGAATGTATCTCACAAAATATATAAGAATTGCATACATGATTTCCCAATGTTTTCTTTCTTACCAAGGCCAAAAAGATATTTTGAAGAATGTTTAGATTTATATAAGTCCTTTTAATAAGTTTTTTATGAATTCTCTTTTAGAAATTAAACAACTAGATGTTGATTTTATTGAAGGCAATAAAAGACTAAGGGCTGTGAATACCATCTCTTTTTCTATTGAAAAAGGGAAAACACATGCGCTAGTAGGAGAATCAGGATCAGGAAAATCAGTTACTGCTCTTTCTATAATGCAACTTCTCCCTTACCCCAAAGCAGAACATTCAACTACATCAAGAATAAGTTTGGAAGGCAGGGAGATTATTTCAATGAGCAGTAACGAAATGAGGGGTTTAAGGGGCAAAAAGATATCTATGATCTTTCAGGAACCCATGACATCATTGAACCCTTTCAAGAAAGTAGGTAATCAGATTATTGAAGTAATAAGAACCCACAATAATATAAGCTCAAAGGAAGCAAAGAAAGAAGCCATCTCTCTTCTCAGTAAGGTGAGAATCAATGCTTTTGAAGAAAAGATGAACTCTTATCCCCATCAATTATCTGGAGGTCAGAGGCAAAGAGTTATGATAGCAATTGCTTTAGCAAACAAGCCAGATCTTTTAATAGCCGATGAGCCGACTACAGCATTGGATGTTACTACCGAAGCGAGACTCTTAGATCTTCTTAAGGAGCTCCAAGATGAGTATGGAATGTCTATTCTATTTGTTACTCATGATTTGAATATAGTAAGAAAGTTTGCAGAAAAAGTCTTTGTAATGAAAAGGGGTGAGATTGTAGAGCAAGGAAAAGTTAAAGATGTTTTTTTTCATCCTAAGCATGATTACACAAAAGAACTGATTAACTCTTTACCACCTCCCAAACTCGAACTTAACAAGAATAAAGAGATTATTTTAAAAACCGAAAAATTAAAAGTGACGTATCTTGTTAAAAAAAATCTCTTCAAAAAGAACAAGTATCTTGAAGCAGTTAAAGAAGTAGATATAAAAATATATTCTGGAGCAACTACTGGTTTAGTGGGAGAGTCAGGTTCAGGAAAATCATCCTTAGCAAGGGCACTTCTAGGTTTAGAAAGGTATGAAGGTCACATTTATTTTGATAGTAAAGATCTCAGAGATTTAAGTAAAGATGCCTATAAAGCTATCAAAAAAGATTTTCAAATTGTATTTCAAGATCCATTCGGTTCCTTGTCACCAAGATTAACCATTGGAGAAATTATCGGAGAAGGTTTAAAAGTACATGTTCCCAATTTAAAAGGACAAGAGCTCAAATCTAGAATAGTGGAATCCTTGGAAGATGTAGAGATAGATAAATCATATTTTAATAGATTTCCGCATGAACTATCAGGCGGGCAAAGACAGAGGATCGCTATTGCAAGGGCCATAATTTTAAGGCCTAAGTTATTACTGTTAGATGAACCCACATCAGCATTAGATGTCTCTATCCAGATTCAGATTCTTAATCTGTTAAAGGACCTTCAAGCAAAACTAGGCCTCTCATACTTATGCATTAGTCATGATTTAAGGGTTATAAGGGCTCTTTCTGATCATGTTTATATTATGAAAGAAGGTAGTATTATTGAACATGGATATGCCGATAAAATTTTTCAAGACCCACAGAATGAGTATACTTCGCAACTTTTATCCACAGTAGTGGCATGAAAATCATGATTTCAATGTTAATAATTTATAATTAGTAAATATGACCAAAGCTAAAAGAAAATATTCATCGAAAATAGTCGATGGACTTCAACAGGCCCCTTCAAGGGCTATGTTAAGAGCTGTAGGTTTTGAAGATGATGATTTTCAAAGATCTCAAGTTGGTATAGCCTCTACTTGGAGCATGGTTACTCCTTGCAATATGCATATTAATAAATTAGCTGACAAAGCAGCTGAGGGTGTAGATAGCAGCGGGTCCAAATCCGTAATATTCAATACAATTACTGTGTCAGACGGAATTTCTATGGGAACTAAAGGGATGCGTTATTCATTAGTTTCTAGAGAAGTAATAGCGGATTCAATTGAAACTGTTGCACAAGCCCAAGGGTTTGATGGAATAGTGGCCATAGGTGGATGCGATAAGAATATGCCTGCTTGCTTAATGGCTTTAGCAAGATTAAACCGACCTTCAATCTTTGTTTATGGAGGAAGTATTAAGCCCGGAAAAGAAAGGACAGATATAATTTCTGTTTTTGAAGCTATAGGCGCTCATTCAAAAGGAGATATCTCGATTAAGAGACTGGAAGAAATTGAAAAAAATGCTATTCCAGGTCCAGGTTCTTGTGGCGGTATGTATACAGCAAATAGCATGGCTTCTGCTATAGAAGCATTAGGAATGAGCCTCCCAAATAGCTCTGCTAGGGAAGCTATTTCCTTAGATAAGGAGAAGGATACATACCTAGCAGGTAAGTTAATGAATGAATTAATATCTAACGATCTAAAACCAAGAGATATTCTTACAAAAAAAGCATTTGAAAATGCAATAACTGTTTCAATTGCTTTAGGTGGATCTACCAATGTTGTTTTGCATTTAATAGCAATAGCACATGAAGCTAAAGTCAAGTTATCCCTTAAGGATTTTATTAGAATTGGAGAGAAGGTACCGGTATTAGCAGATCTAAAACCTAGCGGAAATTATTTAATGTCTGAATTTATTTCAATAGGTGGAGTTTCACCTCTAATGAAGCAATTGTTAGATGAAGGTTTGCTTCATGGAGACGTTTTAACTGTCACAGGAAAGTCATTAAGAGAGAATCTTGATTCATGTGAACCGTTTGCTAAAGATCAAGATATAGTCAAATCTTTTGAGAATCCTTTAAAGAAAGACAGTCATATAAGAATCCTTTATGGAAATCTTGCTTCAGAAGGAGCTGTTGCAAAAATATCTGGTAAAGAAGGAACTTCTTTTAGAGGAAAGGCTAGGACATTTAATTCTGAAGAAGAGGTCATGAAGAGTATACTTTCAGATGAAGTCAAGGAAGGAGATGTTTTAGTAATTAGGTATGAGGGACCAAGAGGGGGTCCAGGAATGAGAGAGATGTTGTCTCCTACTTCTGCAATAATGGGGAAAGGGTTAGGAGGAAAAGTCGCCTTTTTAACTGATGGAAGATTTTCTGGAGGAACTCATGGTTTTGTAGTAGGTCATATAACACCCGAGGCTTATAGTGGTGGAGCTATTGCTCTAGTAAAAGATGGAGATGAAATATTTATAGATGCGGTTAAGAATGAAGTAAATTTGGTTGTATCAGAAAAAGATTTAGAAAAGAGATCTAAAGAATGGAAAGTGCCTAATAGAGAAGACGTTAGTGGGGTCCTTGAAAAGTATTCAAAAGTAGTTTCTTCAGCTTCTGAGGGAGCAGTAACTACCTCCTAACTAAATTTTTTCTTAAATATCTTGAAAAATTTTTATAAGGCACAATAATTAGCTTTAAGGATAAAATTATTTGTAAATTCGTTCATTTCTCTCAACCAATTTTGATTCAAAAGGTTTTTTAAAGAAAAATTATGACAGTACTTGAGCTAACTGAAGAGAACTTTAAAGAAGAGATTAATTCATCGAGCTTGCCTTTTCTTGTGGATTATTGGGCTGCATGGTGTGGTCCTTGCAAGATGATATCTCCCTTAGTAGAAGAGATGGCTTCTGAGTATGCTGACAGACTTAAAGTAGGGAAAGTAGATGTAGACCAGAATCAAATTTTGGCTTCTGAACAAAATGTAGTAAGTATCCCAACCCTATTAATATTTAAGGATGGTGAGGTGGTTGCTCAACAAGTTGGTGCAGTTAATAAGGGTCAACTATCTGATTTTATAGAATCAAACCTTTAAATAAAAAGTAGACGTCTCACTCTAAGGGTGATAGATTTATAAAGGTCCCTGTCTGGGACGACGTTATCCCGGTTTAAAATAAGTCTAAATATTAAATATTATGAACCTATCAGAATTAAAGACTATGCCAGTAGAAGATCTAATATCTTTAGGTGAAGAATGTGGTGTAGAAAATGCTGCTCGTTCAAAGAGACAACATATTATTTTTAATATCCTAAAAAACAAATCTAAAGAAGGTGAGGATATAGAAGGAGGAGGGGTCCTTGAGATTCTTCAAGATGGTTTTGGATTCCTGAGATCACCGGATTCATCATATTTAGCAGGTCCTGATGATATATATGTTTCCCCAAGCCAGATTAGAAGGTTTAGTTTGAGAACAGGAGACACTATTCAGGGTAAGATTAGACCACCGAAAGAAGGAGAAAGATATTTTGCTATCTTAAAAATAGATAAGATAAACTTTGATTCTCCTGATAAGTCAAAGAATAAAGTATCATTTACGAATCTAACCCCCCTATTTCCTGATCAAAGAATGGTTTTTGAATCAGGAAGTGGGAGTACAGAAGACCTTTCTGCTAGAGTTATAGATCTTACTGCTCCTACAGGCAAAGGACAAAGATCACTAATAGTTTCTCCACCGAAAGCTGGTAAAACTTTATTACTACAGAGCATCGCACATTCTATTGAAAAAAATAATCCGGAATGCAAAATTATGGTTCTTTTAGTTGATGAAAGACCTGAAGAAGTTACTGAAATGGTTCGTTCAGTAAAAGGCGAAGTAATTGCGAGTACCTTTGATGAACCTCCAACTAGACATGTTCAAGTAGCTGATATGGTAATAAACAAAGCCAAACGCTTAGTTGAACATAAAGAAGATGTGGTTATTCTTTTAGATTCAATTACACGATTAGCAAGAGCTTATAATTCTACCCAAGCCGCTTCTGGAAAGATTTTGACAGGAGGTGTAGATGCTAATGCCCTAGAGAAGCCAAAAAGATTCTTTGGAGCAGCAAGGAATATAGAGGGAGGTGGCAGCTTAACAATTATTGCCACTGCGCTTATAGATACAGGTTCACGAATGGATGAGGTGATATTTGAGGAATTCAAAGGAACAGGAAACTCTGAGATTAACTTAGATCGAAAAATAGCCGAAAAAAGGGTATTTCCGGCTATAAATATTAGGAAGACAGGGACAAGAAGAGAAGATCTTCTTACAACTGATTCAGAGCTACGACATATCACAATCCTTAGAAAACTACTCAATGAAATGGAGGACACTGCCGCCATGGAATGGGTATTAGACAAACTAAAAGATTTTAAAACTAATTCAGAATTCTTTGAATCTATGAAAAGAAAATAGCTATTTATTTCTTTTCAGCCATTTGCTTCTTCTCACTTCTTACTCTTTTAGAAAAGAATGTGAATATTTTATCTACTATTCCTAAAATCAAGACACAGAAAACACTTAAAGCTGCTATTAGCGTAACTATCAAAACATCATTAATTTCAATCTTCTTATCAAATAGTTCTACCAACCTACTTCCAGGCCATAAATTTCCTTCACCAACTATTATTGAGAAGCTTGTAGCAAAGATAATAGAAATAAGAAAGAATCTAATTTTCATTTCAATTTAAACAAACCAAATCTGGTTTGATCAGTTATTTTACATTTAAGCATTTTCCAGTTTCCAAAGACTCTTTCTAAATCAAGTTCTTTTTCTGCCTCAACATAAATTAGAGTTTCATTATAAATTAGGCCTTCTTCCATTAACTTATTATAAATTTTTCTAAGAATATTTTTTCTAAAAGGAGGATCCAAAAAAATAATATCGTATCTAGTTTTATCAACTGGTTTTAAAAGAATTTTTAAAGCGTCTCCATTAATCAGTTTTGATTGCCCCAATGCTTTAAGTTTTTCAAGATTGAGGTGAAGTTGTTTATAAAGCGCCTTGTTTTCTTCTATAAAAAGAACACATTTAGCACCCCTAGAAATGGCTTCAATTCCCAAAGCTCCGGTTCCAGAGAATAGATCTAGACATTTTGTATTTGCTACATCGTGCATAAGCCAGTTAAATAGAATCTCTCTTGTCTTATTAGATGTAGGTCTTAGTCTTGAAGAAAAATCAAAAGGGATATTTGAACCACGAAATTTTCCTCCAACAATTCTAATCTTAGGTATTCTTTTTTTTATCATTTTTTGAACTATTATCCTCTTAATTTAACCGATTTAACTAGAAACGTGAAAGAAGACATGATAGGTTGCCGTTTTTAAATGAGTTTGCATACTTTACAAAAAGATTTTACTGACGCAATGCGTTTGTATACAGCCACTGTGAACGTAATATCTACCCAACATCTAGGTTTGAAACAAGCAATGACAGCCACTTCGGTTGCATCTTTATCTTTAGAACCTCCTTCTATGCTCGTAAGTGTAAATAAAGAGGCATCAATACACGATATACTTGGAAAAGACAGACCATTTTGTGTCAATGTCCTTTCTGCAAAACAAGAAGATTTAGCTGTACTTTGTAGTAGCGAAGAGGAAGAAGAGAGATTTGGAAAGGGTAACTGGAGTTTTTACAAAGATATTCCTTATAATTCAGACTCAGTAGTCAACATTTTTTGTGATTGTTTTGACTCATTTAGTCAGAACACTCACACAGTTTTTTTTGGTGAAGTAACAAAAGTTATCAAATCTGAAGATTCAGTTCCTCTTCTTTATCGAGACGGTAGATATATAAAGTGAAGAAATTTCTCATACTGACCTTATTAATTTTAAACTCTGTAAATACGTATTCTCAAGCTCAAGAGCTGTACTTTATAGAGCCAAAAAATGGAGAAAAATTAAAAAGCCCTATAACTGTAAAGTTTGGTTTAAGAGGATTTGGTGTTGCTCCTGCGGGTGTAATTAAAGAAAATACTGGTCATCATCATTTACTTGTCGATGTTGAGGTTTTACCTAATTTGGATAAGCCTATACCAGCCACAAAGAATCATATCCATTTTGGAGGAGGTCAAACAGAAACACTGATTTCTTTACCTAAAGGTTCTCACACCCTTCAACTTCTTTTAGGAGACGCTTATCATGTCCCAGTAAACCCAGTTCTTTTGTCTAAAAAAATAACTGTTTATGTCTTAGAATAGAATAAGTAGAGCAACACATGTCAAGGAAGAAAAAGCTTAGATTAATAGCACTTATTTTGTGTTCTTTACTCAGCACTTCTGTTTTATCCTCAATAGAAATAGATGGTCAGTTAAATGATGAGGCATGGAAAGAGGCAAGAATAATCTCCGACTTCCATGAAGTTGCTCCATTTACTTTAAAAGAAACAAAATATAAGACTGAAGTCCTTATTTACGAAAATGAAGAAGGTATCTTTTTGGGTTTTAAAAGCTTCCAACCCAAAGAAACGATGAGAATCCAAAATCATGAAAGAGATGCTTGGCAGACCAACGCTGATAGGGTTGGAACCATAATCGACTTTGACGGAGATAGCTTAACGGCTTATGAGTTTTCAGTGTCGCTAGGAGATTCTTTAAGAGATGTAATATTTAGAAATGAAACTGATCAAAAAGCTGATTGGGATGCTGATTGGGCTGCTAAAACTAAATCTTTTGATACTTACTGGACAGCTGAAATACATATACCATGGGTAATTGTTCCTATGAAAGCCCAGGGAGGAGAATATAGAAAAGTAAAATTGGGTTTCTTTAGACAGTCAATGGCTGAAGGTAAGGTGTATTCAACGGTTAGATCAAACCCTATGAGACAACGTTTCTTATCATTACTGGATGACTTTACATTAAAGAACTATTCTTCTTCTAAATTAGTTTTCTTCCCTTACTTAACTTTGAGTGAAGATAGAATTTCAGGGGACATAGAAAGTAAAGTAGGAGCAGAATTATTTTGGAAAATAGATTCATCAAAACAATTAAATATTACAGCTAATCCTGACTTTGGTCAGATAGAAAGTGATGATGTGGTTGTTAATTTTTCAGCTATGGAAACATATTATTCTGATAAACGCCCTTTCTTTTCAGAAAATCAATCAATGTTTGATGTTTCGGGATATAGGTTTTTCTACGTTGTTAACACTAGAAGAATTGGCGGTTCTCCCGATTATGATTGTTCAACATATTTTCCAGATTTTGAAGACGAATGCAATTTAAGAGAGAAAGGAAACAATGATATAGATTTAGCCTTTAGATATACACAACAGGGGGAGAGTTTTGATACTGGTTTTTTAGGGGCTTTTGAGGCAGACGAAGATTTTAGTAAAGGGAAAGACTTTTTAGCAGCAAGATTTAGAACTAAATGGAAAGATTTCTCTATAGGTTATTTAGGCACTTATGTAGAAAGTCCTTTTTTTAATAGAGAAGCAAAGGTTCATTCAGTTGATTTTGATTATCTTTATTCTCAATCATTCAGACTTACAGGGATATTTCTAAATTCTCTTGTCAATAAAGAAGAAGGAAAAGGTTTGAGATTAGGAATGGAAAGCATGCCTCAAAAAAATGTCTCTCATTATTTAGGCTTTTATTATTTTGATGATGATTTGGACTTAAATGATATGGGGTATTTAGCAAGAAATGGATGGATGCTTTTGGGGGGCCGTTCTTCATTTAGGGTAACTGATTTTGGAGAAGAATCTCCTTTTATGAGACGAGAGTACACAATTCAATATGGTGGAGATAGCAATACGAGGGGGGATGTAGAACCTTCAAGAATAGGGCTGGAAATAGAGAATTACTATAAAAATACTTCAGAAGTAGAGGCAGGAATTTTTTATAGGAATAAAGGTAAAGATACTATGATTACTAGGAATTATGAATTTGCTCCCTATGTAAATATGCCTGAGGGATATGGAGTAAGTTTTGAATATAATAGCCCCAGATCTGATGAAAGCACTTATGGTTTTCGTTTATCTTATGGTAAAGGAGATAATTATTCTGCAGGTCTAGATTGGCTAAGTAAATTTTCTGTTAATTATGGTCTATACCCTACGGATAATTTAAATATAGACTTTAAGTATAGCCACGAGGATGAAGATCAATGGCTTAATTGGATATCAGAAAATAAACTGGCAACTTATGATAAAAAACAAAGGAGAACAAACATTTCTTTAAAATGGTTTAAAGCTAACAAACATGAGTTAAGGGTTAAAGCTCAGATGGTCGCTTTTACAGCAAGAAACCCACAACCATATCTTGCAACCTTTAATGGCAAGTTAATCAAATCTACTGAGAAAGTTTCTCCATTTACTTTAAGTGAATTGGCCTTTCAAATTCGATATCGATACGAGATTATGCCTCTTGCTTATTTTTATTTAGTGTATACGAAGGGTGGGCGTGTATACGAAGAGGATGAAGAAGATGATCTAGGAAAGATCTACAAAAGACCTTGGGAAGACCCCACAAGTGATACTTTTACTATAAAAGTTAGATATAAATTTTAGTCTGCATGGTCTTTAGAACAATACCACTGACCTTTATGATTTAAAGCTTCAGACTTCGGCAAGTTTAAGTCACACTTTTTGCATTTCACCATTTGAAGAGAATCTTTTGAGGAACTTTTATCCGAAATTCTTAGTGTCCTGGTTAAAAGGAACAAAAGAAAGATTATTCCTATAAGAATTAGGAATTGGAGCATTTTATTCTAATCTAGAAGGAGGAGGCACTTCTTCCTTATCAAGAACTCCGAAACTTAATCTATTTAACCAAGATCTTTTATCTGTATTTAGATTGTAGTATGAGACGAAATCAGGGTAATTAAGTTCAAGAATTTTTTTGTTTTCTTCCGAAAGGTCTAAATATCCTAGAGTCTCATAGGCTTTGACTAAAATAGCTAATGCATAAGGAGTTTGTGGAGTATTGGGAAGGTGTTCAAGAACATATTTCGCTCTACCTATAGAAGCTACATAAGCTCCTCTTTCCATATAAAAATTTGCTATTCCTATCTCACTTTTAGCTATCAAGTTTCTTAAATAGACCATTCTTTTTCTGGCGTGGGGGGCATATTCACTTTCAGGAAACCTTGCCAAAAAATCGCTTAGATAATCGAAAGAAGCTTGAGCAGGTTCTATGTCTCTTTTAGAAAGATCAGAACTTAAATATCTTGTTAAGAGGTTTGAGTCGTCGGTAAATGCAGACAATCCTTTTAAATAATAAGCATAGTCTGTATGTGGGTGACGAGGATGTAAGTTAGTAAATCTCTCTGCAGAGGAAATAGCTGCTTCATATTCAAAGTTTTTGTAGTAAGCATATATAAGTTCAGCTTGGGCTTGCTCAGCATATCTTCCAAAAGGAAATCTAGCTTCAAGAGCTTCAAGGCTTGCAATAGCAGAAGCAAAATTTCCACCCTTTAGTCTTACTTGACTTTGATCGTAAAGCTCTTTTTCTAATAGTCTAGCTTCGAGGGGTTCTTCGTTAGAAGAGCATCCTGTAATTAATAAAAGAAGTATCAGAACTAAGAACCAAACACTCCCTGTATCTAACTTATAGGATAAAAAAAAGCTATGTCTTGTCATTTGTCACAAATTCTACATATGCGTAGCAAGATTTGACAGAAAAAGAAGTATTCGGTTCCATTACAATAGCTTCTACTTTATTCTTTAGTACAACTTTATGGCTGCAAAGATATCAATAAGTAAGAAATTATCTTCGAATAACTCCGGATTAAGAATAGATGTTCTGGTAGCAAAGGAATATCCGCAATACTCTAGAACTCACATCAAACGCTGGATCGAAAAAGGATGGCTTACCTTAGACGGTAAAGAAGTTAGACCAAGCATAAAAGTTAAGGGGAATGAAGTATTAAAAATAAAAGCAGAGAAAGAAGAATTAACTAAAGATTCTCCAGAAAAAATCCCTTTAGATATCGTTTTTGAAGATAAAGATTTAATAATCTTAGATAAGCCATCGAACTTAGTTGTTCATCCAGGGGCAGGGAATAAAACTGGAACATTAGTTAATGGATTATTAGGCTATAACGAAAATTTAGCAGCTCTTCCCAGAGCAGGGATAGTTCATCGTTTAGATAAGAATACTTCGGGATTACTAATTACAGCAAAGAATGAAATTACTTATTTAGATTTAGTTAAACAGATACAACAGAGAGCAGTGATAAAAAAATATTTAGCCCTGGTTGTAGGTGAACCTATTTCAGGGGGTAGAATAAATACTAATATTGGAAGACATCCAAAATTTAGAACTAAACAAGCTGTTGTTGAGAAAGGAAAAGAAGCAATTACTTCTTATAAAATAGTAAAAAAATATAAAGGTTACAGTTTACTTAAAGTCTCAATACTTACAGGACGAACTCATCAAATTCGTGTTCATTTTTCTCATATGGGCTATCCAATTGTTGGAGATAAGACTTACGGGGGAAAGAGCAAATATCCTAAAGGAATATCTCCTATTCTAAGAGAAAAGATAGATCAATTTCCCAGGCAAGCGCTTCATGCAAGTGAACTTGAATTTATTCACCCCAAGACAAAAAAGAACGTTAATTTTAAAATTTCTTTACCAAAGGATATCTTAGAACTAATAACTTTTTTAAAAAATGATTAAATCTAGAGACATTCTTTATCCCCCTAGATCTCTTGGGAAAAATATACACGCCTGTATGTTTACGAAGGAATTTTTCAAAGGAAAGAATACCCATGTTAAAGACAAGCAAGATAATCTAAAATTAATTAGTACCCACTTAGGCGTTTCATTGATTCAGCTTGCGCAAGTTCATGGAATTAAGATTAAGGAAGTAGTTGAAAGAGGAAGTGAAATAATTCCTAATACGGACGGGGTCTATACTAGGACAAGCAATATAGCACTTTGTATTCAGACAGCTGATTGCATGCCTATCATCTTGTCTAGCCAAAACGGAAAAGAGATTTCGGCTTTACATGTTGGATGGAGAGGTCTGAGCAAAGGAATACTAGAAGAAAGTTTTAAATATTTTCACTCTCCTCTAGAAACTATATCTGCATGGATAGCTCCATCAATCTCTAGAGAAAAGTATGAAGTAGGCGAGGATGTTTTAGAAATTTTTCTTGGGAACGATAAGGAAAGTGAAATAAATCTAATAAAAAAGAACAATTCTAGGAAATGGCTCCTTGATCTAAGGTTAGAAGCAAAAAGGAGGATGCAAAAATTTGGAATTACTGTTTTTATAGATAATTATTGCACTTTCGGGGACAAGGAATTATTTTTTTCATTTAGAAGAAATCAATCACCCAGAAGAATGGTAACTGTAGTGTGGAGGAAAAATGGATAACAAGTGTTTTATAGGTTTAGGGGTGATGGGGTCACAGATAGCTAAACATATTGCAGAAAGTGGCTTTAATATTAGAGTTTTTAATAGAACGCAAGAGAAAGCAAAAGCATGGGTAGAAATGTATGGAGGTTCTTTTTTTAATTCGCCTAAAGAAGCAGCTCGAGAATCAGATATTGTTTTTTTATGTGTTGGGAATGATGATGATGTGCGGTCGGTAATAACTGGGAATGATGGAGTCCTTCAATCTTTAACAAAAGGAAGCATAATCATTGATCACACAACTACTTCAGCTGATTTATCTCTTGAAATGAGTCAGATCTGTATATCTAAGGGAATTGATTTTATAGATGCTCCAGTCTCCGGAGGTCAAGTAGGAGCAGAAAAAGGTGAATTGACTGTTATGGTAGGAGGTAGAAATAAGGCTTTCAAATCCGCAAAAGAGTTTATGGATCTTTATTCTAAAAGTTGCGTAAGAATGGGCAAATCAGGATCTGGTCAATTAACTAAAATGGTAAATCAAATCTGTCTAGCAGGTCTTATACAAAGCTTAGCAGAAGGAATAAATTTTTCTAAGAGAGTAGGTTTAAATACAAAGGAAGTTATCAGAGTTATCTCTAAAGGAGCAGCACAATCATGGCAAATGGATAATAGATGGAAAACTATGCTTAATGATGAATACAATCATGGGTTTGCTGTAGATTTTATGCGAAAGGATTTAGATATTGCTATAAGTGAAGCTAAAAAGAAAAAAATTACTTTAGAAGTAGTAGAAATGGTTGATGGTTTCTATAAAGATATTCAGGGTATGGAGGGTAATAGATGGGATACATCTAGTTTACTGAGACGCTTAGAGAATTTATGACAAAATCTTTTCCAACTAACACCAAATTCTGCGAAGATCTTTATGCAAAATCTGCTTCCTTCTTAGCTGATGAAGCTAATAAAATGAAAATAGACAAGGTTGACGAAAATTTTTTTGAAAATATTGTTATTCCTCTAGTTGTCTACCTCGATTCTTTACAAAAAAGAGATAAACCTTATTTTATTTGTTTATCAGGAGGCCAGGGATCGGGTAAGACTACCTTGTCTGAATTTATTCAGATTGTTCTTTCAAAAATACAAACCAGAAAGGTTGTAGGATTTTCTATAGATGATATTTATAAAACAAGAGAAGAAAGAGAAGAGCTAGCCAATACGGTGCATCCTTTATGTAAAGTAAGAGGAGTGCCTGGTACACACGATATTCAATTAGGTCTTAATACGGTTAAATCACTGTTCGAAGCTGATGACTCTTCTTTTACACCCATACCTTCTTTTTCTAAACCTCTAGATAGGCATAACCCTAAAGAAACTTGGAAAAAGTTTAAGGGAAGACCAGAATTTGTCTTTTTTGATGCTTGGTGCGGAGGAGCAAGACCCGTTAGCGAAGAGAATTGGCAGGGTCCAATGAATCCTCTTGAAAAGGAGGAAGATCCTGATGGAACCTGGTCCAAATGGAGTAATAAGGAATTAGCTGGAGATTACCAAGAACTTTTTGCTATGTTTGATTTGTTAATTCTTATAACCGTACCAGATATAGGTTTTGTTTATAGAAGTAGGTGGCTTCAAGAACAAACCCTCTATAAAACTCTAGAAGATAAAGAGCTCAGAAAAAAAACAATGACAGAAGAAGAGGTATATAGGTTTGTTATGCATTACGAAAGACTCACTCATTATATTTTAGAAGAAATGCCTAATTTTTCTGACATTGTATTAACTAGAGATGAGAAATTTGATTTTCATTTTGTTAAGACCCCATAATAAGCTATCAAAAGAGGATTTCTTGACTTAGATAGATGTGATGTCAAAATGCGCCACCTTTAGCCAACAAGCATCATGTAGATGTTTTAATATTAATAGGAAATGAATAAACAAGAAGTATCTGGAGGAGAGGCTTTGATGCTTTCCCTACAAGAAGAGGCAGTAGACCTGGTATTTGGTTATCCTGGCGGTGCCTCTCTGCATATCTATGATGCTTTGTTTCAGCAGCAAGCTGTTCAGCATGTATTAGTAAGGCATGAACAAGGAGCTGTTCATGCTGCGGATGGCTATGCACGTGCGACCGGGAAGCCGGGAGTAATTTTTGTAACATCAGGACCTGGTGCGACTAATGCTATTACTGGTTTGGCAACGGCTTTTATGGATTCTACTCCTATAGTTGTAATTTCCAGTCAAGTTAAGTCTCATTTGATAGGCACTGACTCTTTTCAAGAAACCGATATGATAGGAGTTTCTCGACCCGTTGTTAAACACAGCTATTTAGTAAAAAAACCTGAAGAAATACCAAAAGTTGTTAAGGAGGCCTTTCACGTTGCTACTACTGGAAGACCAGGTCCAGTTGTAATTGATATACCAAAAGACCTAACAGATGCATCGTATAATTTTAAGTTTTCTTATCCTAAAGAAATTGATATTCGATCCTATCAACCTGTAGTTGAAGGTCATAGCGGCCAGATAAAGAAAGCAGCTAAAGCCTTACTAAGATCTAAAAGACCAATTATTTATTCTGGAGGTGGTGTTATTCAAGGTAATGCTTCTAAAGAATTAACCAATTTAGTAAAGTTATTAAACTTTCCCGTAACCAATACACTAATGGGATTGGGAGGATATCCAGGAACAGATTCGCAATTTGTAGGAATGCTAGGAATGCATGGTACTTATGAAGCAAATATGATTATGCATAATGCAGATCTTATTCTTGCTGTTGGAGCTAGGTTTGATGATCGGATAACGAATAGTCCAGATTTATTTGCCTTAGATTCTAAAAAAATTCATATAGATGTAGATCCTGCTTCTCTATCGAAAATAATAGATGTAGATATCCCCATAGTAGGCTCTGCAAAGACCTGTTTGGGTCAATTAATAACAGAGCTTGAAAAGGAAAAATATAAAATTGATAAGGAATCTTTGAAACCATGGTGGGAGCAGATAGATAATTGGAGAAAAGAACACGGTTTAGACCATGACTTAGTTGATAAAGCTCCTCCAAAAGGAAAAATATTGCCTCAACAAGTAGTGCAAAGCTTATATAGAGAAACTAAAGGAGATGCTTTTATTACTTCAGATGTAGGTCAACACCAAATGTTTGCTGCTCAGTATTATCATTTTGATAAACCTAGGAGATGGATCAATTCAGGTGGTCTCGGGACTATGGGATTTGGTTTACCAGCAGCAATAGGTGTTCAGTTAGCTCATCCTGATTCAGTTGTTGCTTGCATTACAGGAGAGGGCAGTATACAAATGTGTATTCAAGAATTATCCACTTGCCTTCAATATGGACTTCCTTTGAAGATTATTAATATAAATAATCAATCTTTGGGAATGGTAAAACAATGGCAAGACATGCAGTATGGAGGCAGGTTATCTGAGAGTACTTATCAAGGTTCATTGCCTGACTTTATTGCTTTAACTGAGTCTTTTGGTCATGTAGGAATGAAAGTTGAAAAGTATGAAGATTTACAAAAATCTATGGAAGAATGTTTCAAGATGACAGATAAATTAGTTTTTATGGATATATATGTAGATCCTGATGAACATGTTTATCCTATGTTAGAAGCCGGTAAGTCAATGCAAGACATGTGGCTTGATAAAGATAAAAAAACTTGGGAATGAAAAGAGTTTTAGCTGTTTTAATGGAAAACCAAGCGGGTGCTCTCTCAAGAGTCGTTGGGCTATTCTCTCAAAGAGGTTATAACATAGAATCTTTAATAGTTGCTCCCACTGAGGATCCAACTTTATCGAGATTAACTATGACCACCTTAGGTGATGAAAAGGTTATTCAACAAATAACAAAACAACTCAATAAACTTATAGACGTAGTAAAAGTTATAGATTTATCAGCTTCAGATTACTCTGAGAGTGAATTAATGATAATAAAACTTTCTAACCTTAAAGATACGATAAAAAAGATTGAAGAGTTAGGGGGCTCAATCATTTACCAGGATGAAACAATTCTCAATGCAGAATTTATAGGAACTTCAAGTGCTATGGATAAGGTCTTATCTTCTTGGGATGATAAGGATCTTTTGGAGGTCGTAAGAACAGGTGTTTTAGGTCTTTCTTCAAATGCCAAGACCCTTACAATATAGTAGAGTAGATTTGAAATGAAAATTTATTACGACAAAGATACAGATTTAGAGCTTATTAAAAGCAAGAAAGTTACTATTGTAGGTTATGGTTCTCAAGGAAATGCACATGCTAATAATCTGAAAGATAGTGGAGTCAATGTCACCGTAGCCTTACGAAAAGATTCTTCTTCTTGGACCAAAGCAGAGCAAGCAGGATTAGTTGTGCAGGAAGTTGAAGAATCTGTCAAAGATGCAGATATGGTAATGATATTAATGCCTGATGAATTGCAAGCTGAGACTTATACTTCAAAAATTCATAAGCACATAAAAAAAGGATCTATATTAGCTTTTGCTCATGGATTTAATATCCATTTTAAGAAGATAATTCCTCGAGAAGATTTAGATGTAGTTATGGTAGCTCCGAAGGGTCCAGGACATACGGTGCGTTCTCAGTATGTTGCTGAAGCTGGAGTTCCTTCGCTTTTAGCAATTTATAAAGATGTATCAGGTCAAGCAAAAGACATAACCCTTTCTTATGCTTCTGCCATAGGAGCTGGCAGGGCAGGTATTATTGAGACTAATTTCAAAGATGAAACTGAAACCGATCTATTCGGTGAACAGGCTGTACTTTGCGGAGGTCTTACCTCTTTAATTCAATCGGGATACGAGGTATTAACAGAAGCAGGTTATCCCCCCGAAATGGCCTACTTTGAGTGCTTGCATGAAGTAAAACTTATAGTAGATCTAATTTATGAGGGTGGGTTACAAAATATGCGTTATAGCATTTCCAATACAGCAGAATTTGGAGACTATGTGAGCGGACCCAAAATAATAACTGAAGACACCAAAGAAGAAATGCGTGCTATTCTGAAAAGAATACAATCTGGAGAATTCGCCGAAGAATTTATGACTGATTGTAGAAAAAGTAATGACGGGAGAGGTGGTCCTCTTATGAAAGATTTTAGAGAAAAGAATTCTTCACACTCTATTGAAAAAGTAGGAGAGGAATTAAGATCTATGATGCCCTGGATTGCGCAGAATAAATTAGTAGATAAGACAAAGAACTAGCTTTATTTTAAGTGCCTAAAGAATCAGACAAACTCGACCTTTATGATGAACATGAAGAAATCGTGTCTGTCAGGGGTAAAAGGGTAAAACGTAGAGGTATTTTTTTACTTCCTAATTTACTCACTACAGCATCTTTATTTTCAGGGTTTTATTCTATTATTTCTGCCATTCAAGGAGATTTTATTTCTGCTGGAATGGCTATATTTGCTGCCCAAATTTTTGATGGCCTTGATGGAAGAGTAGCACGATTGACTAATTCCCAAAGTAAGTTTGGTGCCCAATATGACAGTTTATGTGATGTAGTTTCTTTCGGACTTGCTCCTGCAATTTCAATTTTTTTATGGGGACTTGACTCTTTAGGACAAGTTGGTTGGATATTCTCTTTCCTATATGTAGCAGCTGCAGCTTTACGTTTAGCAAGGTTTAATACAAATTTGGGTTCCGAAGATACCTTCTTCAAAGGTTTACCAAGTCCAGTAGCAGGAGCAACAATAGCCTATTATGTTTGGGCACTTAGCTCAGTTGGGATACAAGGAGAAAATTTAGGGTTTCTATTAACCCTAGTATCAGCTCTTTTAACAGGTGTATTAGCCATTTTGATGGTTATAAATATCCCTTATTACAGTTTTAAAGAGATTGAATTGAAAAGAAGAGTTCCATTTTTTGCTA
>CAZMZZ010000006.1:0-49935 GCA_964571215.1 uncultured Gammaproteobacteria bacterium | reverse complement strand
CTGGCTCTTAATTCTCTCGCTTTTTGACGATCCCAATCTCTTGCTTTAATGGTTTCACGTTTATCTTTCTTTTGTTTTCCCTTAGCTAGTGCAATTTCGCACTTTACTAAATTATTTTTCCAGAAGAGTTTAATGGGTACACACGTTAAACCTTTCTGCTGGGTAGATTTAAAAATTTCAGCTAATTCTTTTTTATTTAAAAGTAATTTTTTTGATCTAGTGGGGTCTTGAATTTGATTAGCGTTTAAAGGATTTATGTAGGAGCCGATTAACCAGGCTTCACTATCTTTTAGCAATACATACGCTTCAGCGATCTGAGCTTTTCCTAGTCTCATACTTCTAACTTCCCAGCCTTCCAGGGATAATCCTGCTTCAAATCGATTAGTTAACTCAAAATTGAATCTGGCCCTTCTGTTTTCAGCTATCACATTTTGGGACTTCTTTTTCTTCTTATTCATGATTAAGCTATTAATAAAGATGTAGAATATTTGATTTTGCCTATGGATAACAATAATTTAAGTGAAACATATCTAAAAAGAAGGCTTTATATGGCTTTAACTCCTCTTATTTTATTTAGTGCTAGCGTTTGGTTTACTTCTGATAGTGTGGCAATAATACTGGCTAGTACTTTCCACATTTATCTTTATGCAATCTTTTGTTATCTATTCGGTTTTCTATATTCTCAATCAGTTCACTTTGATGCTTCTATCCTTAGAAATCTTTGTATTTATATTTTCGTTTTAACCTGTTTAGGCATTTTACTTACGTACTTTTATAATCCACCCCTCGGTTTAACCACGAGCTTAATAGGTCTTTGGGTTATAATCTTTTTGAAGATACCAGAAAAGATTAAAAGGTTCTTTCCTATCTGGTTCGAAGAATTTACCTATAAGATTAATGTTATTGCTTGTATCTGTATAATCATCATGCTTACCTTCTGGTTAAATCCTTATTCAGAACCATTAACAAATTATTTAAAAGATGGCACCTACTAATAGAACTTCAATTCATGGCACTTGGACAGGCAGGTGGACTTTTATTCTTGCTGCAGCTGGGTCAGCTGTTGGATTAGGAAATATATGGAAATTTCCATATATGGTTGGTGAGTATGGCGGAGGAGCATTTGTCTTAGTTTATTTAATTTGCATATTACTCATAGGTGTTCCAATAATGATTGCTGAGATCCTAATAGGTAGGAGAGGACGCAGCAGCCCGGCAAATTCTATGGAATATCTAGCAAAAGAAGCTAATACATTTCCTCAATGGAAAGCTCTAGGAGTAATGGGAGCCATAGCAGGACTTCTAATTTTGTCTTTTTATAGTGTAGCGGCAGGGTGGGCTATTTCTTATGTCTTTGAAGATTTTGGTGGAGAATCAGCTAAGTATTATGGTGAAAAATTTAATTTATTCTTGCAAGATGGAAGTCAACTAATAATTTTCCATAGTATTTTTATTTTTATTACAGCTTTCATAGTTGCTAGAGGAGTAATAAAGGGTTTAGAAGCATGGATAAATAGGTTAATGCCTCTATTATTTCTTATTGTTATTCTTTTATGTATTTATGCTACTCAAACGGGAGCTTTCTTTGAGGGGATTACATACTTGTTTAGACCCGACTTCTCTAAAATCAATGCGACGGTAGTATTGGCAGCTCTTGGTCAAGCCTTCTTCACACTAAGTTTAGGTATGGGAGCAATAATGGCCTACGGAGCTTATATGCCAGCAAAGCAGAACATAGGTTCCACAGCACTTTCTGTTGCTTTCCTGGACACTACTGTAGCTATTCTAGCTGGATTAGCTATCTTTCCTATAGTTTTTGCTAATGCTTTAGAGCCTGCATCAGGACCTGGATTAGTTTTTGTAACTTTACCTTGGGCTTTTGCGAACATGCCTTTAGGCTTAGTATTTGGCAAATTGTTTTTTGTACTATTAAGTATAGCTGCTTTGAGTTCAGCAATTTCTCTTCTAGAGCCTGGAGTTGCATGGTTAGTAGAGTCATTAAAGACTAACCGATATATAGCTTCAGGAATTCTTGGATTAATAGCTTGGACTCTCGGAATTTTTAGTGCTTTATCATTTAATATTCTTTCTGATTTCACGCCACTAGGTAATAGAAACTTTTTTGATTCTATGGATTTTTTGTCTAACCAAGTTCTTTTACCCCTAGGGGGAATTTTCATAGCAATCTTTGTTGGTTGGGTTATGAAAAAGAATAATGTTTTAGAGGAGTTAGAGTTAAAGAATACTTTTATTCTAAGGGTCTGGTTTTTCTTATTGAGATTTATTTCTCCACTGATGGTATCAATTGTTTTCTGTTCAGCTGTATTTCTAGGTGTAGTAACTTAAATTATTCAAAAGGTTCCTCTGGAAGCTTCACATTCCATTTAAGTAGCTTCCCCTCTTCAAAATAAAGAGTTACCTTACTTTCAGTATAAACCGTCTTACCTTGGGAAACAGAAGTATAGTAATCCCACCTGTTTGCATTAAAAGTATCTGTTATTAAAGGAGTTCCTAATACATATTTAACTTGAGATTCTGTCATTCCTACTTCAAGCTTTTCCAGCATTTCCTTATCAACAAGATTGCCTTGATTAACGACAACTTGAAAAATCTTAGGCATGCTGCAACCAAAAAAGAGAACAACAATAAGAAAGGATAGATATTTTTTTCTGGACTTCATAGTTTTCTTCAAGAAGGTTAGGTCTTTCAATGATAAAATAACATTTCTTAAATGAAAAGAGTGCAATTGTGACAGAAGATGAAGAATTAAAGAAGGCAGGACTGAAGGTTACCTTTCCTAGGTTACGTATTCTAGAGTTATTAGAGTATTCTGAAAAATCTCACAAATCTGCTGAAGATATTTATAGAGAATTAACAAAGGCCGGAGAAGAGGTTAGTCTGGCAACAGTTTATAGAGTTCTTACCCAGTTTGAGCAAGCTGGAATTTGTATTAGGCATAATTTTGAAGAAGGAAGAGCTGTTTATGAGTTAACTCCATCAACTCATCATGATCACATGATTTGTGTTGAGTCAGGTGAGATTATTGAGTTTAGTTGCGACGATATAGAGAAATTCCAAGTTAAAGTGGCTGAAAGCAGAGGTTATGAGATAGTTGATCATAACATGGTGTTGTACGTAAAACCTTTGAAGAAAAAGAAGTAAAGCTTCTTGAAACCCTCTCCTCCGACCCCATATAAGGACTTTACAAAGGAGGAACAAATTGTCTAAGAAGAAAAAAGATAAAGATTTGAAGGAAGACAAGGTTCAAAAACAAGAATCACAAGATTCAGCTTTATTTAAGAATCAGGAAAGTGAAGAAGTTGAAGGAGAATCTCTCTTAACTAAAGTAGAAGAGCTTTCTGATCAACTCTTGAGATCTCAAGCAGAACTCCAGAATGTTAGAAGATCGGCGAGCCAAGAGATCACTAAAGCAAGACTTTTCGGAGTTGAATCTTTAGCTAGAGAATTCCTCACAGTAGGTGATAATCTAGAGAGAGCATTAGATTCTTGCAGCAAAGAGAAAGTTTCAGATATCATAATTGAAGGTTTACAGCTTACATTAAAAAGCTTCGAATCTTCTCTTCAGAGCGCAGGGATAGAACCAGTAAATCCTGAAGGAGAGTCGTTTAATCCTGATCATCATGAAGCCATCTCTATTATTGAAGATAAAGAGAAAGAAGAAAATACTGTAATAGAAGTAATACAGAAAGGCTTTACCATACACAACAGGATACTTAGGCCTGCTAAAGTAGTTGTTTCAAAAAGACCAGATATTTCAAAAAAAGAAAATAACTCTTGAAAAAATAAAGAGATAACCCCATCTCTTAGATTATGTTTAATAATCTAGTATTTGGAGAATAAGAAATGGCTAAAGTCATAGGTATAGATTTAGGAACTACTAATTCGTGTGTTTCAGTCATGGAGGCTGATAAGCCTAAGGTTATAGAGAATTCAGAGGGTGCAAGAACAACGCCTTCAGTAGTAGCTTATGGTGATGAACTAACTGTTGGAGCGCCAGCTAAGAGGCAGGCAGTGACTAACCCTGAAAGCACCCTGTATGCAATAAAGAGATTAATTGGCAGGAAGCATAAAGATGAGGTGGTAAAGAAAGATATTAAGATGGTGCCTTATAAAATCATTCCTGCAAAGAATGGAGATGCTTGGGTTGAGGCTAATGGAAAAGAGATTGCTCCTCAACAGGTTTCAGCTGAAATATTGAAGAAGATGAAAAAAACAGCAGAAGATTACCTTGGTCAGGAAGTAAAAGAAGCTGTCATAACAGTTCCAGCTTATTTTAATGACTCTCAGAGGCAAGCTACAAAAGATGCTGGAAAGATAGCTGGATTGGAAGTAAAAAGAATCATTAATGAACCTACAGCAGCTGCATTGGCTTATGGATTAGATAAGGCTAGAGGAGATCAAAAAATAGCAGTTTATGATCTTGGAGGAGGTACATTTGATATTTCTATTATTGAAATTGCAGAAGTAGATGGAGAACACCAATTTGAAGTTCTTTCTACAAATGGAGATACATTTCTAGGAGGAGAAGATTTTGATTTAGCTATAATCGAATACTTAGCAGAAGAATTCAAGAATGAGTCTGGAGTAGATCTGCACAGCGACCCCTTAGCCTTACAAAGATTAAAAGAAGCTGCGGAAAAAGGGAAAATTGAATTATCTAGTAATCAACAGACTGAAATAAACCTTCCTTATATAACAGCTGATTCCTCTGGACCAAAGCATTTCGTTCATAAGTTAACTAGAGCAAAGCTAGAGTCACTTGTTGGAGGTCTTGTAGAAAAAACTTTAGAACCTCTAAAAGTTGCGCTTAAGGACGCTAAATTGCAACCTTCTGATGTTTCAGAGGTTATCCTAGTTGGCGGTCAAACTAGAATGCCCCTAGTACAAGATAAAGTAAAAGAATTTTTTGGAAAAGAAGCCAGAAAAGATATAAATCCTGACGAAGCTGTAGCTGTAGGAGCAGCTATTCAAGGCGCAGTTTTATCTGGAGACAAAACGGATGTTCTTTTATTAGATGTTACTCCTCTTACTTTGGGGATTGAAACTATGGGAGGTGTTATGACACCTTTAATAGATAAGAATACAACTATTCCAACTAATAAATCTCAGATATTCTCTACAGCAGAAGATAATCAGACTGCCGTTACTGTGCATGTTCTTCAAGGAGAAAGAAAGCAGGCATCAGGTAATAAGACCTTAGGACAATTTAATCTAACTGACATCCCTGCTGCTCCAAGAGGCATGCCTCAAATAGAAGTAACTTTTGATATAGATGCAAATGGGATTTTAAATGTTTCCGCTAAAGATAAAGCTACTGGCAAAGAGCAGTCTATAGAGATAAAAGCTTCTAGTGGATTATCAGAAGAAGAAATAGAAAAAATGGTGAAGGATGCTGAAGCTCACTCTGAAGATGATAAAAAGTTTGAAGAGTTAGTTACAGTAAAAAATATGGGTGAAAATCTTGTACATAGCTGTAAGAAAACACTCGAGGATGCCAAAGAGAAAGTTCAGGACCAGGAAAAGGAATCTATAGAAAAAGGAATTGAAGAGCTTGAAGAAGCTTTAAAGTCTGAAGATAAAGAAAAGATTGATGAGAAAATTAGAGCCTTGAGTGAGGCTTCTGCTCCTTTAGCTCAGAGACTTTACGAAGAAGAAGCTAAAAAAGCAGAAGGGTCAGATGCTGAGGCGAATCAGGAAGCAAGTTCTGACAGTGAAGCAGTTGATGCAGATTTTGAAGAAGTAAAAGAGGAAGATAAACAAGAGGAAGCTAAAGAGGAAGGTAAGTCTTAAATAACTTATTCAATTCATAGGTTTCTTTACCGTATCATCCTGATGCAGGAAGATGACAAAAAGAGATTATTACGAGATACTTGGAGTAGAGCGTACCTCTGATGATGCACAATTAAAGAAAGCCTATAGGAAGCTCGCGATGAAATATCATCCGGATAGAAATCCTGATGATGCTTCAGCTGCAGAGAAGTTTAAAGAAGCTACGGAAGCTTACGAAATACTATCTGACTCCTCAAAAAGAACTGCTTACGACCAATTTGGTCATCAGGGAGTTGATGCTTCCGGTTTTAGTTCTGGAAGATCAGCTACCGATGCTTTTAATGATATTTTCGGTGATATTTTCGGTGATATTTTCGGTGGCAATGATCCTTTTGGAAGAAGACAGAGATCCAATAGAGGATCTGATCTTCAATACTCCTTAACTATTTCTCTTGAGAATGCAGTCAGGGGGGTAACTGAAAAGATAAGAATACCAACTCTAGAGACTTGTATTTCTTGCTCCGGATCCGGAGCTGAACCGGGGACAAACCCTTCTAGGTGTCCATCTTGTAATGGTGAGGGTCAAGTACGCATGCAACAAGGATTTTTTTCCGTTTCGCAAACTTGTAGGCAATGCGGGGGTAGTGGAGAGATAATTACTAGTCCTTGCACGAATTGTAGAGGAGAGGGAAGAATACAGAAGCAAAAGACTCTTTCTGTAAAAATTCCTTCAGGAGTAGATACAGGTGATAGGATAAGGCTGTCTGGGGAGGGTGAATCAGGGTTTAGTGGAGGTCCATCAGGAGACCTTTTTGTTCAGATAAAAGTTCTTCCACATGATGTTTTTGAAAGGGATGGAAAACATTTGTATTGTGAGGCACCCATAAGCTTTGTAGAGGCTTCTTTAGGAGGGGAGATTGAAATACCTACTTTAGACGGTAAAGTAAAAATTAAAATACCAGAAGGAACTCAGACTGGAAAGTTGTTTAGATTAAAAGGAAAAGGTGTAGGCCAGGTTCGAGGTGGTTCCATAGGTGATCTTTTATGTAGAGTGGTCATAGAGACCCCCCAGAAACTTGATGCTAAGCAAAAGGCTTTATTAAAGGAACTAGGTTCTTCTTTAAAAGAAAACAAAAATACACCAATTAGTTCAGCTTGGTTTGGTAAGGTTAAATCTTTTTTTGATGGTAATTAAGTATGGAAAGAAAAGATATTAAAATAATTATTTCAGGATTAACGGGAAAAATGGGTAAATCCTTAGAAAACACTTTGAAAGATGTCAGATTTAAAGAAATATTTTCTAATCTAGAAATAATTCCTTTTGAGGAGCTTTCTGATACAAGAAATAAAGATTCATCTGTAATAATAGATTTTTCTGAGACATCTCACACTGTTGAAGTATTAAATAAAGCAACAGAACACAATATTCCTATGGTTATAGGAACAACAGGTTTTAATGAAGAACAATATGCAGTTATCAGAGATTGTTCTAATAAAATCCCCATAGTCTTAGAACCTAATACAAGTATAGGTATAGCTACTTTGAAAGATATGCTTTCTTCCTTAAATAAATTTGCTTTTAATGATGCTTATACAAAAGTTGAGATTGTTGAGAAACACCATAAAGACAAAAAAGATTCTCCTTCAGGAACTTCAAAGGATCTCTCTAGTTATATCAAACAACAGATATCTGAAGACTTAAATATAGAAATAAAAAGTATAAGACAAGATAATATACCTGGTGAGCATACTGTTTCTTTTATTAATGAAGACGAAACAATAAAGATTTCTCATAAGGCTCATGATCGATCTATTTATTCTAGAGGGGCTTTATTAGCAGCAATTTGGCTAGACAAAAACAGGAGACTGACTGGACTCTATAAAATGCCAAATATTTATCTTTCTTTAGAAGAAGACTAAATTGTGTTATAAACGCACACCTTTTTAGAAAAAGTTGAACTTTTTCTAGAGAAAAATACACGTGTTTTTAATATTTTTCTTGGGTGCTTAGAATTAGCTCGTTTTAGGTTGAGAGAAATAAAACACGGAAGAATAACCCAAGTGATTTATTCACTTACAGATTAGGAGAGCATGTGAAAAGCATTTCTATAGAAGACCTCTTTCAAGCAGGGGCTCATTTCGGACACCAAACTAAATATTGGAATCCAAAGATGGAAAAATTTATCTTTGGTTCTAGAAACAAGGTTCATATCATCAATCTTGAGCATACAGAACAGATGATCAAACCAGCTTTAGAATTTTTAAAGTCTGTAGCTCAAAAGAATAACAAGGTATTATTTGTTGGAACTAAGAGAACTGCCTCAAAGATCATTAAAGAAGAGGCTGAAAGATGTGATATGCCCTATGTTAATGAAAGGTGGTTAGGGGGTATGCTCACTAACTATAAGACTATTAGGTCTTCAATAAAACGTTTAGAAGACTTATCCAGGCAAAGAGAAGACGGTACTTTTCAAAAACTCACAAAGAAGGAAGGTTTAAAAATTCAAAGAGAAATTGATAAGTTAACCAAATCCATAGGAGGTATTACAGACATGGGTGGCTTACCTGATGCTTTATTTGTAGTTGATGTCAAAAGAGAAATGATTGCTGTGTCTGAAGCAAGCAAGATGGGTATTCCTATAGTAGGCATTGTAGATACTAATTGTAATCCAGATGGAATCGATTATTTAATTCCAGGGAATGATGATGCAACCAGATCCATATTTTTATTCACAAGAGCAGTTTCGGATACTTGTTTAGAAGGGTCAGAACTTGCTACAGGATTAAAGCCTGAAAATGAAGATACAACAGGACCTGTAATTAAAAGAAAACAAGAAGTTTCATCTCAGGAGGATTCTCCTGAATCTAAAGAAGATGTAGAGGATTTAGGTCAAGGAGAGGACGAGGTTAATACTAAGAAAAAAGAAGAAGAATCCAAACTGAAAGAAAAGAAAGATTCTTCTAAATCTAAAACAAGCAAAAAGAAACCTGCAAGCACTAAAAAAGAGACTAGTACAACAACTAAATCTAAAAAAGAGAAGACAACTACAAAGAAAACTACTAAAAAGAAGAAAGAAGACTAGTCTAAGTTAAGGGTTTTTAAAAAGGGAAAAGATATGACTCAAATTACTGCTTCCATGGTAAAGGAACTGAGAGAAAAGACTGGTTTGGGTATGATGGATTGCAAGCAAGCTTTAGAACAATCTTCTGGAAGCATCGACCTAGCAATAGAAAATCTCAGAAAGAATAGTATTCTTGATGCTGAAAAGAAGGCTTCAAGAACTGCTGTAGAAGGAATAATAGTCGCTAGGATAGATTCTACATCAAAAAAAGTAATCTTAGTTGAAATCAATTGCGAGACTGATTTTGTCTCCAAAGATGAAAACTTTCTTAATTTTTCTGCAAAGGTTATGGAAACATCTATAGTCCATATAGATAAAAAGAATTTACTTAAAGAAGTTGCTTCTGAATTAGAAGAAAACAGAAAAGAACTTGTACAAAAGATAGGAGAAAATGTAGTAATTAGAAACATAAGAACTTTAGAAGGGGATGTTATGAACTTCTATATTCATACCAACAAAAAAGTTGCTGCAGCTGTTACTTTAGAGCAAGGTACTGAACAAATTGCTAAAGATATAGCAATGCATGTAGTAGCTTCAAATCCTCTAGTGATAAATCCTGAAGATTTACCTGAGGACTTCATTACAAAAGAAAAAGAAATAATCAAATCTCAGGTCGAAAAAGAAGAAAAACCTCAAGAAATAATAGAAAAGATGATTTCTGGCAAATTATCAAAAAGAGTAGGTGAAGTAAGCTTGCTGAAACAATCTTATGTAAAAGACCCTGATCAGTCTGTTGAAGTTTATTTAAATAATTCTAATGCCGTAATTAAATCATTTGAGAGATTAGAAGTTGGAGAGGGTATAGAAGTAGAAAAATCAGATTTTGCTTCAGAAGTTAAATCCCAGATTGAGAACAGGTAATGATATGCTAAACGAAATTCTAGAAGATACTAAAGTTGGAATGCAAAAAAGTTTAAATGCTTTAGATACTAACTTTAAGAAAATAAGGACAGGAAGAGCTAATCCCGCTCTCTTAGAAGCCATAAAAGTAGATTATTATGGAAATTCTACTCCTCTGTCACAGGTTGCTAACATTTCAGTTGAGGATGCTAAGACTTTGACTATATCTCCTTATGAATCAGATTTAGTCAAAGAAATTGAAAGATCAATTATGGACTCCGATTTAGGTATTAACCCAACAACTTCTGGAACTACTATAAGAATAATTATTCCAGAACTTACGGAAGAAACTAGAAAGGAATTAACAAAAAAAGCTAAAGCCGAAGCAGAGAATACAAAGGTATCAATTCGAAATGTCAGAAGAGAGGGCAATACTCAGTTAAAAGAATTTTTAAAAGAAAAGGAAATTTCACAAGATGAAGAAAGGCAAGGGGAAGAGGAAATACAAAGACTAACTGATGAGTTTATCATCAAAGTTGATAATGCATTATCTTTAAAAGAAAAAGACCTTTTAGATTTTTAACTCCATGACAGAGTCTAAGGACAATATAAGAGTGCCTAAGCATGTGGCTATAATTATGGATGGGAATAATAGATGGGCAAGAGAAAAGGGGTTACCTGGAGTCTCAGGTCATAAAGAAGGAGTATTAAGGGCTAGAGAGGCTGTAGAACATGCCGTTAAAAGGAATCTAAATGCACTTACTCTTTTTGCTTTTAGTAGTGAGAACTGGGGAAGGTCAGATGAAGAAGTTAATTTATTAATGGAACTTTTAGCAGTGGCTCTTGAAGATGAAGTTCCCAACTTAGTCAAGAATTCAGTACAACTTAAGTTTATAGGCGATCTTAAACGTTTTGATAAAGGCCTCCAACAAAAAATGGAGTTTGCAGAAAAAAAGACTAAATTACCTAAAAAATCAAAAAGATTAGACTTAATCATAGCTGCTAGTTATGGTGGAAGATGGGACATCTTGGAAGCAGTAAAAAAAGTAATAGCTAATAAGGGTAGTGGCAGTGAAATATCAGAGAAGAGCTTTAAACAACTCTTGTCTGCTTCTGACTTACCAGATCCTGATATTTGTATCAGGACTGGTGGAGAGCATAGGTTAAGTAATTTCTTACTATGGCAGCTTGCCTATTCAGAGTTATATTTCTCAAAAGTATTGTGGCCAGACTTTGATAGTCATGAACTAGATATTGCTTTGGAAGAATTCACAAAAAGAAATAGAAGATACGGAGATACTTCTAACTTTTAAAAAAAATTGACTTATGAATCAAACAAGAATAATAACTGGATTGATAATAGCCTTTTCATTGCTTTTAGCAATCTTATATTTACCTAGTAATATTATTATTTTCTTTGCAAGTTGCATCGTTGGGATATCTTTATGGGAACATCTGCGATTGAGGTTTCATATTTTAATTTCTTCTTGTATAAGTCTGTTTTTTGTTCTCTTCTTACTTCTAAGTCCACAAAACTTCTTACCCTTACAGACTCTTATTTTTATTGGTTTAATCTATTGGATGATAATGGGCATAATGGTCTTAATATTTCCTCATAATAAGGGATTCATTCAACAAAGAATGTTTTGGGCACCGGCAAGCCTAATAATGCATTTATCTTTTTGGGCTGCCTTAGTATTAATTTTATCTTCAACTAATTCTTACCCATTTACAAATCTTGGAATAGATACTTATCCTAGTTTTTCTTTGGTGATTTTGATAACCATAGGAGCTTTAATGGATTCAATAGCTTATTTTTCAGGTAAAAAATTTGGGAGAAGAAAGTTTCTTCCTAATATAAGTCCAAATAAGACTTTGGAAGGTGCTTTTATATCAATATTGTTAACCCCTATTATTGTTTTATCTTTTCTTGGATTATTTTTTTCACCCAACTGGTTTCCTTTAATAGTCATCATCTTTATAGCTTGTTTCTTTTCAATAATAGGTGATGCCACTGCTAGTTTGTATAAAAGGATAGCAGGAGTTAAGGATTCTTCTAATCTTATTCCTGGTCATGGAGGTATTCTAGATAGAATAGATAGTCATTTAGCAACTTTTCCTGTTTTCTTAACTTCCTTGTACCTTTACGAATTTTTTTAATGTTAAATATCGCTTTATTGGGTTCAACAGGGTCAATAGGAGATTCAACTCTTAAAGTCATCCAGTCAAATAGAGATTTATTCTCAATAAATCTTATGTCAGCTAAATCTAATTACATTAAATTATTAGATCAATGTAGATTATTTAATCCAAAATATGTTTTTTTAGAGGATAAATCTTCAGCATATAAATTAAAAGAATCTTTAGTTTGTGAGAACATCAAAACTGAGATAATTCTAGAAGAAAGAAATTATTTGGAGTTAATCTCCAGCTCTGAGACTGATATTGTGGTTGCAGGTATTGTTGGTCTAGCAGGATTGAATTCAGTCTATCATTCAATTAAAAATGGCAAGAAAGTTCTTTTGGCCAATAAAGAATCTTATGTTGCAGCAGGAGAATATTTAAATATTTTGTCCTTAGAAAAGAAATCAATTGTCATACCCATTGACAGTGAACACTGTGCAATTCATCAGTGTATCTCATCTGCTTCAAATATTAACGGAGATGTTTCAGAAATAATTCTAACTGGTTCAGGGGGACCTTTATTGAACATTAAAAAAAGTGAGTTTAGAGCTATAACCCCAGAAGTAGCTACTAATCACCCAATATGGAAAATGGGTAAAAAGATTTCGGTAGACTCAGCTACCCTCATGAATAAAGGTTTAGAGCTTATAGAGGCTCGATGGTTGTTTAATATAGAGGATGATCGTTTAAATTTAGTTATTCACCCTGAAGGTATAGTACATTCATTAGTTGAGTTTTCAGATAAGTCTATAGTTGCTCAAATGTCTGTTCCTGATATGAAAATACCTATTTCTTATGGACTTGGATTTCCAAATAGAGTAATTTCTGGAGCAAAAAAACTTTCTCTTACTGATATTGGTTCTTTAACCTTTTTAAAACCTAATTTTGATAAATTCCCTTGCTTAACCTTGGCCAAAGAAGCTCTAAAAGTAGGAGGTACAGCACCTTGTTTGTTAAATGCAGCTAACGAAGAAGCAGTTAATGCTTTCTTAGAAAGAAAAATAAGGTTAGATCAAATTCCTGAATTAATTGAATTTGTATTGAACAAGACACCTGTTAAAGCTGTCGAAGACATAGACAGCATTTTAGAAGCTGATGGTGTTGCCAGAACTGCAACAAGAGAAAGAATAGAAAGAAACAATGGAACCTATGATTGATATTATCTTTATGATTCTTGCTTCAATAATTTTGATAGTGGTTATTGTAGGTGTGCATGAATTGGGACATTTTTTGGCAGCAAGAAAATTTGGCGTTCATGTTATAAGATTTAAGATAGGATTTGGTAAAGATCTTATAAGACGATTTGATAAAAGAGGCACTGAATTTTCTTTAGGAATACTACCTTTGGGTGGCTATGTTCAGATGCTGGGTGAAGACAACCCTATTCAAGAGGCAGAAGCTGATACAGTCAAGGAAACTAAATTAATTTCCTATAACAAAATAAGTCTTGGAGCTAGGGCTATAATAACTTTAGCAGGACCAATTGCTAACTTTTTGTTAGCAGTTTTAGTTTATTTTCTAATTTTTATGATTGGAGCAAAAGAATTGCCTCCAATAATAGGATTTGTCCACGAAGGTAGTCTAGCTGAAGAAATTGGTTTACAGGTAGGGGATAAGATTGTAGAAGTAGATGGATCTAATATTGTAAGTCTTAATGACTTTAGTCAAGCTCTTGCAACTAGAATTGGGGAAACAGGGTCCATTAAGGTTAAATTTACTAAAGGTAATAGAGACGTTAAATCTTCAGGCGAAGTAAATATAGAAAATTGGTTGGGTTTTGAAGACTTGGAAAGAAATATTCTTACTATTTTTGGTATAGAGCCATATTCTCCAATAGAGATTCTAGAGGTATTACCTTCTGGGCCAGCCTATAAATCGGGGTTATTAGAGCAAGATAAAGTGCTGGGTATAGGAGGAGTGCCTGTTAAGAGCCTTAAAGCTTTTCAAGAAATGATTTCTCCTTTACCAGATACAAATACTTTTATTGAAATAGAGAGGAACAATAAGATATTTATTGTTCCCTTAGACATACAATCAGCTGAAGATGAAACAGGTCAAAAAAAAGGCTTCATTGGAGTAAGGATTTCAGTAGATTATGAAGTTATGAATGATTTATTAATAACCACTCAAGAAGGACCCTTTAAGGCTACTTATCTTGCCCTAGAAAAAACTTACGGAATTATTCTTTTAATAATAGACTCAATAGGAAAGATGATAACAGGAGCAGTTTCATCAGATAACATAGGTGGTCCAATCCAAATAGGAAAAATAGCAGGGTTGTCTGCCATGGCTGGATTTATACCCTTTATCTCAACAATAGCTTTTATTAGTATTAACTTAGGTCTTATTAATTTGTTACCAATACCAATTCTGGATGGGGGTCAATTGCTTTTAATTGCAGCTGAGAAGATTAAGGGTTCAGAGATATCAGAATCTTTTACGGAATATTTCTATAGATTAGGCCTTTTAGCTTTACTGCTTATAATGTCTTTAGCAATTTTCAACGATATAGGGAGATTAATCTAATGTTTTCTTTTAGAACAATCAGTAAGTTGATGATTATTTTTTGCTTTACAGGCAGTTTGATGCTTCAAGAAGTATTCTCAGAAGATAGCTGGGTTGTAGGAGATATAAGAATAGGGGGTTTGCAGAGAATTTCTCCAGGAAGTATTTTCTCTATTATGCCTGTAGCAGTAGGTGACAAAGTATCTCAGTACGATCTTCAGAATGTTGCTAAGACCCTTTTTAAAACGGGGCAGTTTGATGATATACAGATAGGAAGAGAAGAAGACACTCTTATTATCAGCCTTGTTGAAAGACCTTCAATAGCCGCGATAGAACTTGAAGGAAATAAAGCCATCAAGAGTGAAGACCTTCTAAAAGGACTTAAGCAGGCAGGCCTTTCTCAAGGTCAAGTGTTTAAGAGATCTATACTTAATGGGTTAGCTTTAGAGATTCAGAGGCAGTACATATCTCAAGGAAGATACGGGGCACTAGTTGAGGTAGATGCAGTGTCAAAACCACGAAATAGAGTAGAGCTTAACATTGAAATTGATGAAGGTGAGGTAGCCAAGATAGAAAGTATAAATATTGTTGGAAATAATACCTTTCCCGATGATGAAATATTGAATGGTTTTGAATTAAGTTCTGGAGGTTGGTTTTCTTTCTTTACTAATGATGATAAATACTCAAGGGAAAGTCTAAAAGGGGATATAGAGACTTTAACATCCTTTTACAAGGATAGAGGGTACGTAGAATTTAGTTTAAACAGTTCTCAAGTCACAATAACTGAAGACAAGAAATCAGTTTTTATTACTCTTAATATAGATGAGGGTAATACTTACACAATAAACGACATCAAGATTTCAGGAGATTTACCTATAGATGAAGACCTTTTGATGTCTATGGTCTTAGTGAATGAAAAGGATGTTTATTCACAATTTCTTGTAACTGAAACTGAAGAAATATTTAAAAATATCTTAGGTAATGAAGGATATAGTTTCGCTGAAGTAAATGGTGTAACTGATATTAATAAAGATAATGGCGAAGTAGATCTTACTTTTTATGTAGATCCCAAGCAAAGAACCTATGTGAGAAGGATTACTTTTAAAGGGAATAAGAGAACACATGATGTTGTATTGCGAAGGGAAATGAGGCAAATGGAAGGTGCTTGGGCTTCAAACGCTTTAATAGAGAATTCAAAATTAAGGTTAGAGAGGTTAGGGTTCTTTAAAGAAGTAGAGTCTGAAACTTTACCTGTACCCACTGTTAGTGATCAAGTCGATGTAGAGTTTTCAGTAGAAGAAGAATATTCAGGAAGTATAGGTGGTAGTTTAGGCTATGGGGCATACGGTTTAGTTTTAGGTTTAAACTATTCTGAAAATAATGCTTTCGGAACAGGTAAACGTATTGGGGTGGGGATTAATAACAGCTCTTGGAGGACAAGTTATTTCTTCGACTATGGAGAACCTTATTTTACTATTGATGGAGTAAGCAGGGGATATAGTCTTTACTTCAGAGAATCAGATTATGGAGAATATAATATTGCAAGTTATACATCAGATTCTTTTGGAGCAGGAATACAGTTTGGCATTCCAATTAGTGAGATTGAAAGAATAGGTGTAAATTTTAATTACGATAACACCACAATAGATGCTGGAAGCATGCCTGCTTCACAGATACTAGAATTTACCGCTTCTGAAGGGAGTGAATTTGAAGTGTTGAAAACCCAATTTGTGTGGTCTCGTGTAACTCTTAACAGAGGGCTTTTTCCTACTGCTGGTCAATCACAATCTTTTGGCTTCCAAGTTACTGTTCCAGGAAGTTCATTGACTTATGCTAGAGCTACCTATAGACACAGATATTACAAGCCTATATTTGGAGGCAATTTAATTTTAGGTTTAAGAGGAGAATTAGGAGCGCTTGAGGCCTATGGAGACACAAAAATACCTCCATTCTTTGAACATTTTTATTCAGGAGGGATAAACTCAGTTAGAGGCTTTAAACAGAATACTTTAGGACCTAGATCAACCCCTTCTCCATTTTTTATAGACGGCGAGGGAAATCAAGTTTTAGATGAATTTGGTAATCCAATGCTAAATCCTTATTACTACAGAGACGATAGATCAATAGGTGGAGCATACTTGGTAGAAGGAGGATTCGATTTGATATTTAAATTGCCTTTCCTTCAAGATCAAAGATCTGTTAGAACCTCTATGTTTATAGATGTTGGAAATGTTTTTGCCCAAGATTGTGGAGATGTTCTAATTAATATAAATTGTAGTGAATTAGATCTGAAAGAATTAAGATACTCTTTTGGTGTAGGTGTGACCTGGATAACCCAGTTAGGTCCAATGTCTCTGGCAATAGCTTCACCTGGAAATAAGGGTCCTCTTGATGAAACTGAAGGTTTTCAATTTGAAATAGGCACACAATTCTAAAGATTAAACTAGCGAGAAGTACCCCTAAAACGTTAAACTTGCTATTTACAAACTTAGATCAAATATTTGGAGACACAATATGTATAAAAATAGCAAACATTTACTTCTTTTATTAACTCTGTTTTTTCTTCCATTTGCTGTATTTTCTGAATCTGGAAAAATTGCTGTTCTTGATGTTCAGGCTGCATTAATAGGTACAGAAGCTTCAAAAAAAGCTTTTGAAGAATTATCTAACAGTAAAGATTGGAAGGAGGTAGCTGAAGAACTTCAATTAAAACTAAACGAAGCTAATGAGATTCAAGAAAACGTTCAAAAGGAAGGTCCTACTATGTCTGATGAGGATAAAGTAGATGCTCAGAAAAGATTAAGATCTCTTAGTCAAGACGCAAATTTCTTAAATGAGAAATTAAATCAAATGAGGGCTGAGATTGTAGACGTTATACAAAGGGAACAGGGTCCAAAATTTCAAAAAGTTGTGACTGAGTTGATGAGAGCAAAAGGTATAAAAATAGTTCTTCACAGTAATGCTGTATTAGGTTTAGACGATGGAGATGATAGTTTAAATATAACACCTGACATCATAGAACTACTTAATCAAGACTCGGAATCCTAGTTTATTGGTGTCTTCTAAGAAAAGTATAAAACTTGGACTACTTGCCAAAAAAATAGGAGCAAAGTTTGAAGGGGATGAAGATAAAGAGGTATTAGGTATAAATACTCTTCAAAATGCTGGAAATAAAGATATTACTTTTCTCACTAGAAATTCTTTTGTAAAAGACCTCCAAAACACAAAAGCAGCAGCAGTAATTATTTCTCCTGAAAATAAAGAACTTGCATCTTGCTCAACTATTGAAGGTAAAGATCCTCACTTGTTGTATGCAAAAGCAACCCAAGTCTTTAAGGAACTAAATAATAAAAATAATACTATTAAAAACTCAGATTTTTTAGATATATCTTCAACAGCAAGAGTCCATGAGTCGGCTAACATTGGACCTTTCTGCAGGATTGGTGAAGGAGTTATTATAGAAGAGGGTGTTTCAATAGGCAGTAATGTAGATATAGGTAAATCAACTAAAATCGGGAAGAAAACAAGAATCTATCCAAATTGCAGTATTTATGAAGATGTTTCGATAGGTCAAAATTGTATTATTCATTCAGGAGTTGTTCTAGGGTCTGATGGTCTAGGTTTTGCTAAAGATCAAAACAATTGGGTAAAGATTGAGCATTTAGGAGAGGTCATAATTGGTGATAGAGTTGAAATAGGTTCGAATTCTTCAATAGATAGAGGCTCAGTAGGTTCTACTAAAATAGGAAACGATGTAAAAATAGATAATTTAGTTCATATTGCTCATAATGTTTCTATTGGCTCAGGGACTGTTATTGCAGCAAATAGTGCAATAGCAGGAAGTACTAAAGTTGGTAAAAATTGCACTATAGCTGGCTGTTGTGGGGTTGTAGATAACATTAAGATTGCAGATTCTGTTCATATAACTGCAATGACTTTAGTGACCAAGTCTATTAGAGAACCTGGAACTTATTCTTCTGGAACTCCTCTAATGCATAACAAAGAATGGAAAAAGAGCGCTGTGGCATTTAAAAGATTAAAAGATTCCAATACTAAACTAAAAAAAGAAAATGATTGATATAGAAGAAATTCAAGAATTTTTGCCGCATAGGTATCCAATGCTTCTTGTGGATAGGGTGGTAGAGTTGAAACTAGGTGAATATATAAAAGCTTTTAAAAATGTTACCACTAACGAACCCTTTTTTGAGGGCCATTTTGCTGGTAGACAAGTTATGCCTGGAGTGTTAATTTTAGAAGCTATGGCCCAAGCTTCAGGAATTTTAGGCTTTAAAACTATGGATAAAAAACCTGAAGAAGGTTCTATGTATTATTTTGTGGGTGCTGACAATGTTAGGTTTAAACATCCAGCTGTACCAGGAGATACTGTTTATCTAGAGTCACATGTGATCACTAAGAAGAAAGGTATTTGGAAATTTAATTGTTTAGCTTCTATAGAAGATAAGATGATTGCTGAAGCAACGATACTTTGCGCTGATCGCCCTAAATGATATGCATCATCCATCTGCATTAATTGACCCTAAAGCAAAACTTGATGAAGGAGTAAGTATTGGTCCTTATTCAATTATAGGGCCTCAAGTATCTATTGGTTCAGGTTCAGTTATTGAATCCCATGTTATCTTGAGAGGATCAACTAAGTTAGGTAAAAATAATCATGTTTTTCAATTCTCTACGGTTGGAGATGGAAGCCCTGATAAAAAATATAAAGGAGAGCCAACAAAACTCTTAATTGGTAATGATAATGTTATTAGAGAGGGGGTAACAATTCACAGGGGAACTGTTCAAGAAAAAGGTATTACAAAAATAGGGGATAGAAACTTGTTGTTGGCCTATACTCATGTAGCTCATGACTGCGAGATTGCGGATGATGTAGTTCTGACTAACCAGGCAGCTCTTGCTGGAGCAGTGAAAGTAGGAAAGGGAGCTATATTAGGTGGGTACGCTATAGTCCATCAATTTTGTTGTATAGGAGCCTATAGTTTCTGCGCTATGGGCAGTGCTGTAAACAAGGATATTCCAGCCTATGTGAAAGTAAGAGGGAATCCGGCTAAGCCCCATGGAATAAACACTGTAGGTTTAAAGAGACTTGGATATTCAAGCACAGTGATTGAAGCTTTAAAATCTGCATATAGGTCAACCTATAGAAAGAGACTTACTGTTCAAGAAGCTTTAGAAGAAATTAAACCACTTGCAAAAAAACATAAAGAGGTTGATCTCTATTACTCTACTATTAAAAAGTCTACAAGAGGTATATCTCGCTAATGTCCTCGAACATTAGCGAAAAATTATCTAAGAATTTCAAGATAGCTTTGGTAGCTGGTGAGGAATCAGGAGACCAGCTTGGAGGACCTTTGATGAAGTCATTAAAGAGTCAATTTCCAAAAACAACATTTATAGGAGTTGGAGGACCATTAATGATTCGAGAAGGTCTTGATTCTTTTTTTCCAATTGAAAAGATATCTTTGATGGGAATCATTGAGCCTTTATTAAAATTACCTGAATTAATTAAATTACGTTCGCAGCTAAAGAGGTTTCTTCTTGAACAGAAACCAGATCTTTTTATAGGCATAGATTCACCAGATTTCAACTTACCTATATCAAGGTTTATAAAAAATAATTTAAATACTCGCACAGTCCAGTACGTTAGCCCTTCCATTTGGGCATGGAGAAAGAGAAGACTTAAAGTAATTGAAAAGTCAGTTGATAGTGTTCTTACTCTTTTCCCTTTTGAAGAAGAATCTTATAAAAACTCTTCAGTAAAAGTAAGTTATGTTGGTCATCCTTTGGCATATAAGCTGGGCCCACATAGAGACAAGAGAAATGCAAGGTTGGATAGGGGTATAGAAGATGATCAAAAAGCCATTGCTTTACTTCCTGGAAGTAGGAGATCAGAAGTCTCCATGATGGTAGGACCAATTATAGAAGCATCGAAGATGATCAAAGCAAAAGATGCTTCCACAAAATTTTTTATGCCTTTGGTAGAAAAAAACCACAGAAGTTTTATTCCTGATAATTTAGATACTCAACACATCAACTTTTCTTATGGTGATTCACAAGAGATCCTATCTTTATCTGATATAGGAATAGTTACTTCAGGAACAGTTACACTAGAGGCTCTTTTAGTAAGGACGCCAGTTGTAGTTGTTTACAAAACCAATTGGTTAAACTACGCAATAATTAAACCTTTGTTGAATACTAAACATTTTTCTTTGCCAAATCTTATTTCTGATCAAGGTTTGTTACCTGAACTTCTTCAGACCGAGGTAACTCCAAAAAATATATTCAATTCATATCAAAAGTTTAATCAAGATAGAATTAAATTCTGTTTAGAAGAATTCGAGAAAATTCATTCTCAATTGAAAGCAGGGGGATCTGAGAAAGCTTCAAAAGCCATTGCTGAAATGTTCAGATGATGTTTGCTGGTGTTGATGAAGCCGGTAGAGGCTCTTTAGCAGGACCTGTTGTCGCAGCTGCAGTCGTTCTGGATGATGCATTAAAGATTGAGGGCATTAAAGACTCCAAAGACCTTTCTACGAACCAAAGATTAGTTTTAGAAGAAAAGATTAAGAGTCTTTCTATTTGTTGGAATATAGCTTACGCCAGCGTACAAGAAATAGACGATTTAAACATCCTGCAAGCTTCCTTATTAGCAATGAAGAGGGCGATTGAAGGTCTTGAAGCAATACCCACAAAAGTTTTTTGCGATGGTCCTTATCTACCAGAGCTATCTATGAAAGGAGAGGCAATAATTGGAGGGGATAAAAAAATTCAAAGCATAATGTCAGCTTCAGTATTAGCAAAGGTCGAAAGGGACAGGATAATGACAAAGCTTAATAAGGATTTTCCTTTTTATTCTTTTGACAAGCATAAGGGTTATCCAACTAAGTCTCACAAAGAAGCCTTAAAATTGCATGGACCTTGTAAACTACATAGAAGGTCTTTTAAGCCTGTCAAACAGAGTTTAAGATAGTAAAGTATTTTTCAAATTATTATGGCATTATCAAACTTTATTCATCTTCATCTACATTCTGAATACTCTTTATCAGACGGTATCATTAGGATAGAGGAACTGGTAAATAAAGCTTCTGATTTAGGATTCCCAGCTGTAGCGATTACAGATCTGACCAATTTATTTGGACTAATAAAATTTTACCGCCTGGCTAGAGAAAAAGGCGTAAAGCCTATTATTGGTTCTGAAGTAAGACTAATTAAAGATGCCGATTCTCTCCCTGCTTCTTTGGTACTACTTGTAAAAAATAAAGAAGGTTATACAAATCTTACAAAACTTGTGTCAAAAGCTTATATAGAGGGCCAAGTAAAAGGAGAGCCTTTTGTTAAATTAGATTGGCTTGATCAACATTCAGAAGGACTAATTGCTCTTTCAGGTGGATCTGAAGGACATATAGGACAAGCTTTATTATCAGGGAATATTGATTTAGCTGAACAAAGATTAAGTTACTTTAAGAAAATTTTTAAGAATGATTTTTTTCTAGAAATTATGAGAATAGGGAAGGAAGAAGAAGAAGAGTACAATAACCTCACTTTAAATTTATCTAAAAAAGAAGATATTCCTATAGTTGCTACAAATGATGTCAGATTTCTTTCTCCGATAGATCCTGACCAAAGCCCTTCAGATTTCGAAGCCCATGAAGCTAGGGTCTGTATCCAAAGAGGGGAGATTATCGGTGATACAAGTAGAAAAAGAAAATATACCGAGAATCAATACTTCCTTTCACATGAAGCAATAAAAGAAAAGTTTAAGGACCTTCCTGAAGCCTTAACGAATACCATTGAAATAGCTAAGAGATGCAACCTGGAGTTGGATTTGGATAAGTTTTTCCTTCCAGATTTCCATCTTCCCGAAGGTCATTCAGCTGAGAATTATTTGAAAGATCTCTCAAAAGTAGGGTTAAAAGAAAAAATAAATAGAATTAAAAAATCTCAGAACTCTTATCCAGTTGACCAGGAGAACTATTCTAAAAGACTTGATTATGAATTAGATATGATTTGTAAGCTAGGTTTTGCAGGATACTTTCTAATCGTTGCAGATTTTGTTAATTGGGCAAAGAAGAATGATATTCCTGTTGGTCCTGGGCGTGGTTCAGGAGCAGGTTCCATAACAGCATATGCTCTAGGTATTACAACT
The DNA here is from genome assembly GCA_964571215.1 of uncultured Gammaproteobacteria bacterium. GTDB lineage: Bacteria > Pseudomonadota > Gammaproteobacteria > Magnimaribacterales > Magnimaribacteraceae > CAJWPI01. The sequence goes on along the minus strand of CAZMZZ010000006.1, from coordinate 27,330 downwards.
ATTGATCCAATAAAATACGATCTTCTTTTCGAAAGATTCTTGAACCCCGAAAGAGTAAGCAATCCAGATTTTGATATAGACTTTTGTATGCAAGGAAGGGACAAAGTACTAGGGTATGTGACAAAGAAATATGGAAAGAACTGTGTAGCTCAAATAAGCACTAGAGGTACTATGGCCGCAAGAGCAGTACTAAGAGACGTGGTAAGAGTCTTAGGAAAACCTTATGGATTTGGTGATAAGTTAGCTAAATCTTTACCAGACAGGCTTGGGATTACATTAGAAGAAGCATATAAAGAAGAAAAAGAATTTAAAGATTTAATTGATTCAGGCAACGAATCGAGAGAAGTTTTTGATATGGCTCTTAAACTGGAAGGTTTATCTAGAAGTGTAGGTACACATGCTGCAGGAGTTGTGATTGCCCCAACAGCTCTGACAGATTTTACTCCATTAATTCTTGATTATGAGAAGGGCACTGTAGCAACACAGTTTGATATGGGGGATGTAGAATCTGCAGGATTAGTAAAATTTGATTTTTTAGGGTTAAAGACGTTAACCGTTATTAATGAGACAGTAAAAAACATAAACAAGAAAAAAGATAATAAAGAAGATTATATTAATATAGATGATATTCCATTAGACGATAAAGAAACTTTTCAACTTCTACAAAGGGCAGAAACTAGTGGGGTTTTCCAGCTCGAATCTAGAGGCATGAGAGCTTACTTAAAGCAACTTGTTCCGAATAAATTTGAAGACATTGTGAATATGAATGCCCTATATAGACCAGGATCAATGAAATTTGTAGATTCTTATATAAAGAAAAAACTTGGAAAAGAAGAAGTAACTTACGGCAATGAGAGATTAGAAAAAATTCTAAGTGATACTTATGGCATTATCGTTTATCAGGAGCAAGTTATGCAAATAGCTCAGGAACTCGCAGGTTTTACACTGGGACAGGCGGATATTCTTAGAAGAGCGATGGGTAAGAAGAAAAAAAAGGAAATGGAAGAACAACGTTCCGCATTTATTGAAGGGGCAGTAAATAGGGATGTAAAAAAGAACGTAGCTACAAATCTTTTTGAACTTATTAACGAATTTGCAGGTTATGGATTTAATAAATCACATTCAGTTGGTTATGCCTTAATTGCATATCAAACAGCCTGGCTAAAAGCTCACTATCCCTCAGAATTTATGGCTTCAACGTTATCTTGTGAATTAGATTCAACAGACAGGATACAAATGTTTGTAGAAGATTGCAGGTCCATAGGACTGGTTGTTAGAAGACCTGATATAAATACAAGTGAGTATCTTTTTAAAGACTTAAACCATGAAACTATTTTGTACGGATTAGGAGCCATTAAAGGAATTGGAAGTTCTTTAGTGCAAAAAATAATTGAATCAAGAGGAAAAGAAAGCTTCAAAGATCTATATGATTTTTGTTTTAGGGTTGGTAGTAATAATGTAAATAAACGAATATTGACCGCATTAATAGGCTCCGGAGCTATGGATTGTTTGGGTAAGCGTCATGAAATATATGATCAAATAGATTCAGTCTTAAAAAGTGTTGAACAGGTTGCAGAAAGAGACCAAAGTAGAATCCAAGACTTTTTTGGAACAACAAGTCACCTCGAGGTTAAAAAAGATTCTACTCCAAACAGTTCTTATGATCACATATCTGCTGAATGGAGTGCTTTGGGATTTTATCTTGAATCTCATCCTATTGAAAATTATAAAAAAGATATAGAAAGAATGTGTGGTAAAACAATTTCTGACCTTGAATTAGAAACAGGGAGTCAAAGAATTGCCGGTGTTTTAATGCATTTAAATGTTAGACAAGGAAAGAGAGGCAGGTTTGCATTTGCAACAATAGATGATTCTTCAGGTAAGTTGGATATATCTATTTGGAATGAAGTCTTTGATAGGTATAGAAATGCCATGAAAAAGGGGCAGCTAATTGTAGTCGAAGGCGTTATTGAAAGAGATGATTACTTAAGTTCTCCCGAAACGACTAAATATAAAATGAGTGCAGAAAGGATTCTTTCTTTTGATCAGGCTAGACAAGAATATTTGAAACACATTAAAGTTTCTATAGATAAAAGTAATGAGAAAATTAGAGATATAACAGACACTATCAAAAACTTACCTAAGGACAGCAATGGGTGTTCTGTACTAATCTCTTATTCAGGAAAGAAAGCAGAGACAGATATACAACTTCCTAAAGATTTTAATCTAGTAGTTACAGATGAGACTATCGAGAGCCTAAGAAAGCTATGTGGATATGAGAATGTTGATTTGGTGTATCATGCTCAGCCATATCTTCATTAAGCAAACAACAAGAAATGGAAGATTATAATTATCTAGAATTTGAGAAACCTATAGCTGCTTTAGAAAGAAAGATCATTGATCTTCAATCTTCTGAAAATTCATCAGAAAATAAAATCTCTTCTGAAATAGACAAGTTAAATGAATCTATTATAAGACTAACAGAAAAAATTTATTCTAATCTATCACCTTGGGAATGTGTTCTAGTAGCTCGACACCCTAAGAGACCACACTTTTTAGACTATGTAGAAAAGATTTGTGATGATTTTGATGAATTGCATGGAGATAGGCATTTCGGTGATGACAGAGCCTTGTTGGGTGGAATAGCTTCAATTGAAGGAATTAATTGTGTTCTTATTGGGCATGAGAAAGGGAGGACGACCGAAGAAAAAATTAATCATAATTTTGGTATGTCTCAGCCCGAAGGTTATAGGAAAGCAGGAAGACTAATGAAATTAGCAGAAAAATTTAATCTTCCTATTGTATCGTTGGTAGATACCCCGGGTGCTTATCCAGGCATTGATAGTGAAGAAAGAGGGCAAAGTGAAGCCATAGCTAAAAATTTAAGCTTAATGTCATCTTTAGAAGTACCAATTTTAGTTAATATAGTTGGAGAAGGAGGTTCAGGAGGAGCCTTAGCTATAGCAGTAGGAGATCACATCAGCATGATGGAATTTGCTACTTATTCTGTAGCTTCTCCAGAAGCATGTGCTTCTATAGTTTGGAGAGATGCTAGTAAAGCAGAACTAGCAGCTGAAGCTATGCAGCTTAATTCAAATAATATTCTTAAGCTAAAATTAATAGATGAGATTGTAGAAGAACCTTTAGGAGGAGCTCATAGAAGTCCTGACCAGGCAGCTCTAATTCTAAAAAAATCCATTTTAAATAACTTAGAGAGTCTTAAATCTTATTCCATTGAAAAACTTCTAGAAAGAAGATTTAAACGCCTTTCAAACTTTGGTGCAATTTAAGTAAATGTTTAATCCAGAGAAATTACTACTAGAAGATTTATCTACTTGTAAAAGAGTTGGAGTTGCTTTCTCTGGAGGAGTCGATTCTCATGTTTTGCTTTATTCTCTAGCTAAAATACTAAGAAAAAAAAGAAACTTATATGCGCTTCATGTTAATCACTCATTAGATGTTAAGAGCGATGCATGGGAAGAACACTGCAAAAAGGTTTGTAAAGAGTTAGGAGTAGATTTTATTTCTTTTAAATTAAATCCGAAAGAGAGAGTATTAAGCAGTGAAGATGATCTTCGCAAAGCTCGTTACTCTAAGTTATTTTCTTGGACTCAAACTGGAGATGTATTATGCACTGCTCACCATAAAGACGATAATGCTGAAACAATTCTCTTTCGAATTTTAAGAGGAACTTCAGTTAATGGCTTAAAAGGAATACCCTATAAAAGAAAGGTACAAAAATCTTTTCTTATAAGGCCTTTACTTAACTTTTCTAAGGAAGAAATTATTACTTTTGCGAAAGAAAATAATCTAATCTGGATAGAAGATCCTTCTAATAAAGAAAAAAAGTTTTCAAGAAACTTTCTGAGGAATGATATTTTTCCTCTTATAAAGACTGAGTGGCCTGATTATTTGGATTCTTTTGAAAGATTGGCTTCTCATTCAGTTTTAAATCAGGAAGTTATTGATGAAATTGCAGAAAATGACATTAATGAAATACTTCTAGGAAAACCAAATCAATTATCAGTCTCAAAACTTAAAAAATTAAGTAAGGGAAGGAGAAGGAATTTAGTATATAGATGGTTATCTATTTTTTATCCAAAGACTATTACCTCAAGAATAGTTGATGAAGTGATCAAGGCTTTTATTTTTTCTAATAATAAGAACACCAATGAAATATCTTTGGGAAGGAAAGATAGTGAAGGTTCCGTTGTAATTCGTAAATATGAAGAAAAACTTTTTCTTTTACCAAACTTAACTCCTTCATCGGTCAGTGAAGAGGTTTCATTAGAATGGGACATGAAGGATTCTCTAGAATTATCTACAGGTAAGCTATCTGCATTTAAGAGTTTAGGGAAGGGGATTCAAGAAGATGCTATTAATAACAAGGTTAATATCCAGTTTAGATCTGGAGGAGAGAGGTGTAGGCCCGCTGGACGCAATAAATCACAAACTTTAAAGAAATTGTTTCAAGAGTATTCTGTTCCTCCTTGGCTAAGAAATAGGCTACCATTAATATACATTGAAGGAGAATTAGCAGCTGTTGCTAATATTTGGACTTGTGATAACTTTTTAGCCTCAAAAGAACAGTATGGAATGACTTTTGAATGGAAAGACCATTTAAATAATTTTAATCTATTAAAGGAGAATAATAATGGATTTTGAAACAATAATCTTTGAAAGGGATGGGCCTCTAGCAATATTAAGTTTTAACCGTCCTGATAAGAGAAATGCCTTTAATACAAAGATGGTTAATGAAATAACTGTTGCTACTGAAACAGTAGCAAAGGACGATTCTTTGCTTTGCGTAATTTTAACTGGGAGGGGGTTGGGCTTTTCTGCTGGAGCTGACCTAACAGAGAAGAATAGTAATTGGAAGGACACTGAAGAATCATTAATCAAAGGGTATATGCCAAGTTTACTCAATATAATAAGTATGCCAAAACCAGTAATCTCAGCAGTCAATGGAGCAGCAGCCGGAATAGGAAGTGCTTATGCTATGGCTTGTGATTTAACAGTAATGGCAGAAGGGTCTTACTTATTGCAGGCTTTTAGTAATATAGGGCTTGTACCAGATGGAGGCGCAAATTGGCTTCTAGTGAATACCGTTGGTTATAAACTTGCCTACCAGATAGCAATAGAAGGAGAAAAAATACCAGCTTCGAGATGTTTAGAGTTAGGACTTACGAACAAAGTAGTACCAGACTCTATTCTTATGGAAGAGTCTATTAACTGGGCAAAACAACTAACTAATAGAGCCCCTCAATCAATGAGATATACCAAGAAGTTAATGAGAGAATCTCTTAATTCTACATACATAGAAACTTATTCTTCGGAAGCCAAGCATCAAAATGAACTTTTTGGATCCCCAGATAATCAAGAAGGGATAAAAGCTTTCTTAGAGAAAAGGGCTCCTAAGTTTAGAGGTTGATTTCTAAGTATTTTGCAATTCAAGCTTTTTTCTTATTTCTAAATGTTTTTCTTTAGTGAGAGGATAAAACCAACACAATATTAAAGCAGGTAGGAAAAAGGCAGCACAACCCATACAATACAAGACTCTTAAAGCAAGCATAGCTCCTTCATTATTGACTTCCCCAGGTACAAAACCAAAATTAGCTACTAGAACAGCTGCTGCCCAAACAGCTACCATAGCTGATATCTTTGCTATCATCCCATTTAAAGCAAAGAAAGTTCCTGCTCTTTTACCCCCTGTCTTTAGTGAATCCAGGTCAACTACATCAGCTAACATTGATGCAGGAAGAAACTGTAGACCACCAAAGCAGAATCCTTTTAATAAGAACAGGGCGTGAAATTGTTTGTAATCTCCGTTTTCAAGAAAGAAACACAAGAAGCTAACCAAACCGGTACCAATTAATGTAATACAAAAGGCTTTATGTTTGTTTATAGATTTCCCCAACCAGAGCCAAAAAGGTATTCCTATCAAGCCCGCTATGAAGTACCTAGCATAAGACGCTCCTACAGTTTCAATACCTATAACATCTCTTACAAACCATAAAGAAAGTGTATTTCTAAAAGATTCTCCTGCAATTACTAAAAATATTATTACTAATATTCTTAATAAAAGAGGGTTCTCTACTACATATTTTAGACCTTCTCTGAGTGGAATTTTCTTCTGAATTTCAGGCATTGGGTCTGGAACTTTCCAAATAGCCCAAGCAGCAAATATAGGTAATAAAAAGATAATTCCCATACCCATAAAGGCTAATATATCTCTCATTTTTCCAGAAGTAGAAAAATCTTGAAATAAAAATATTGCTGCAAGCATTCTAGAGAAGGATTCACCAAGACTTATGCCTTTACCAGAAACCTCTATGGCAAGAGGTATTAAAGCTGATATCAACAGACCTATGAGAGTCCATCCTTCTCTACCGCTAACAATTCTCGATCTTTGGTGATAATCAGGAGATATTTCAGCGCCCCAGGCACCATATGGAATCCCTATGGTAGTGGATCCTAAATACATTAACATCATCCAGCTTAAAAAGTATAGTACCTTTGGGTCAAGAATGAGGAGTACTAAATCTTCCGAAAATAGGAAGAGCAATAAGTTAACAACAGAAGAAGGATAATTTATTAGGTCTTGAGAGGCTAAGGGCTCGAGAGATATCAGCTTTTCTCCAGGAGTAAAAACATAATATATTGCTAGCATCATTAAAGGTACACCAACTATTATCCAAGGTTTTCTTCTTCCAATTGGTGTCCTTGTTGAATCGCCTAATTGACCCAGTATTGGGTCAGTTATCACATCAGTTAGTCTAGCTATGAGTAAAAGATTTGCTAATAAAACTAGATCAAAATTAGTGACTTCAGAATAAAAGGGAATTAGCCAAATTGCTATAGGGTATCCAATCATCGCTAAAGGTGTTCCCAAGCCACCGTAAGCCATAATCTTTCCCCTAGTAACTGACAATAAAGAAGCCATCCTTCCCCCTTTAGAAAGTTAATAAGACTATATTGAAAGAGCGTTTTTAGCTAGAAGATATTTTATTTAATCCACTAATTACGGAAAGTAAACTTGCAATCACTGTATTTACATGCATTCCTACTCCCCAAGAGGACTTTCCTTCTTTTTGTATCTCTATATAGGCAACTGCTTTAGCATCCGAACCAGTACTAACGGCATGTTGATGAAAATCCAAAACTTTAATAGACATATTTAGATCTTTTTCAAGAGCATTAATAAATGCATCAATTGGACCATTACCTATTCCATTTATAGAATGCTCTTTATTGTCTTTTAGAATCCTTACCTTTATTAGATCTTGTTGAGATTTATTTGTTGAGGATGATTGAATTTGGTGTTCAATGAATTCTAGACTCTTGCCGTTGTTAAAATACGTTTTCTGAAAAGTTTCCCAAATTTCAGAAGCAACTATTTCTTTTCCTGTTTCCTCTGTTATTTGTTGGATAATTTGGCTAAATTCAATTTGTAATCTTCTAGGCATGCTCAATCCATGATCTCTTTCTATAAGATAGGCTACGCCACCTTTACCAGACTGACTATTTACCCTGACTACCTCTTCGTAGGTTCTTCCCACGTCTGAAGGATCTATAGGCAAATAAGGAACTTCCCATAAAGGATTGTTTGTATCTCGCATGGCATCAAACCCCTTCTTTATTGCATCTTGATGAGAACCTGAAAAAGCAGTGAAAACAAGGTCTCCTGCATAGGGGTGCCTTGGGTGTACAGGAAGTTGATTGCAGTATTCGACTTCTCTCATTATTGGGTTAATGTCAGAAAAGTCTAAGTGTGGATCTATACCCTGAGTAAACATATTTAAAGCTAAAGAAACTAAATCTACATTTCCAGTTCTTTCACCATTACCAAATAAAGTACCCTCAATCCTATCTGCACCAGCCAGCAATCCCATTTCAGTAGCTGCGACAGCTGAACCTCTGTCATTATGAGGGTGGAGACTAATTAACAAATTCTCTCTTCCTTCCAAATTTTTGCACATCCATTCTATTTGATCTGCATATATATTTGGTGTTGCCAATTCTACTGTTGCAGGAAGGTTAATGATTGATTTTCTATCAGTTGTAGGTTGCCAAATTTTATTAACAGCATTACAGACTTCTGCTGCGTAAGGAAGTTCCGTGCCAGTAAAACTTTCTGGGCTATATTCGAAACGCCAGTTGGTGTTAGGTTGTTTAATGGAATTCTCTAAAACCCATTTTGCTCCATCTTCTGCAATCTTCTTTATTCCTTTTTTATCACTTTTAAAGACCACCCTTCTTTGAACAGTAGAAGTTGAATTATATAGATGAAGTATCACATTCTTTGCTCCTTCCAATGACTCAAAGGTCCTATCTATTAATTCTTTTCTTGATTGAGTGAGTACTTGAATGAATACGTCATCTGGAACAAGATTTTCTTTGATTATTTTCCTTACAAAATCAAAATCAGTTTGAGAAGCAGCAGGAAAACCTACTTCAATTTCTTTAAACCCTATATCTAAAAGAAGTTTAAACATTCTAAGTTTTTTTTCTTCTCCCATTGGCTCTATTAGTGCTTGATTCCCATCTCTCAAATCCACACTACACCAAATAGGCGCCTCAGATATTAATGAGTTAGGCCAAGCTCTATCAGTCAGGTCAATTTGCTTGAAAGTCTTATACTTAGATATACCTTTATTGATAATTTCTTTCATTTTTATATTTTATTAAAAGGGATTTAACTCCTTAAAAAAATAAAGTCTTAGTTTAGTTTTGATATTTAGAGTTAAACCCGGCTATCTCTGTTTACAGAGACCGGGTAAGTTAGTCGTAGAAGTTTTGATGTATCTTTCACTTCATTCATGCTTGAAGCTTATATACCCGGTTTCTTCAGGTCAAGCTATGAATGTTAGAATTAAGGATTGAAGTTTTATAAAAACATGAGAAATACAAATATAAACAAGCTAAAAAAATTAGGATTTATTTTTTGGAAACCTATGCCAAATAAGCTTAAAAAGACTGAAGAGACAGAAAATAAAATATTAATAAACGGGAACATCTTAGTTGTTGTTTATTTAGCTAACAATTGCTTCAAAAGGTTTGCAGATTATAGAGATTTTTTTCTGTCCTTATCAAAAGCATTAGATATAGAAAAAGGATTTTTTAGTGAAATCAATAACTTAAAAGAAGAAAAGATTAAATTAATTCTTTCTTTTGGTGGTACAAAAAAAGGTTTAGGAAAATGCTCAAGGATGAAAGATATACCTTATCTTGACTTCGATAGTTTAGAAGAAATAAATTCAAGCAAAGAAAGTAAAATAAAATTTTGGAATCTAATTAGGGAATTTTCCTCTAATAATAGATTCATAATCAAGTAGCTATGGATAGAATTCGTTACAGATATATGGTTGACAAGGATATAGATGAGATTCTAAAAATAGAAACCTCTTCTAACCCCCATCCATGGAGTAAACAGAATTTTTTAGATTGTTTACAAAGAAATTATTACTGTCTTATTCAAGAGCTTAATCAGGAAACTTCTGGATTTGCTATTCAATCAATTTCTTTAGAAGAAGCACATCTTCTTAATATTGGAATAAAAGAAGAATTTAGGGGAAAGGGACTTGGAGAAGACATTCTAAATAAAGTAATTATTTTCTCTGGATCCATAGGATGTAGGAAAGTTTTCTTAGAAGTAAGGGTTTCTAATAATAAAGCCATTAGTCTTTATCAAAAAGAAGGCTTTAAGAAGGTTGATATAAGGAGGAATTATTATCAACTAGGAGAGGAAAGAGAAGATGCCTTGATAATGACAAAAAAAATAAGAAAGAGTGGGGATGATTCCTTTATAGGAGGATTACTTGACTGAATATAGTTCTTTTTTGGAACCTATTGAGGAAGATGATTCCTTTATAGAGCTAGCCTTACAAGAAGCTAGCATCCCTACTTTAATAATGTCATTAATACATATTACTGGAGACAAAGGTTTGCTAACAAAATTACCAAAACCTAAACCTCCTGTTATGGGAGAAATCCAAGGTTTCATGAATCAGATTGAGAAGGAAAAGGTAAGGAAATTTGCTCTAGAAGTCATAAAAGATTACAGAGATAGTAAAAAAGATTTTCCATCCATTCCTGACAAGCAGACACTTCTTGCCATGATGGAGTTTATGGTTTCGAACAAGATACCTAAAGACTATGTAGATTTAATGTTTGAAGAGATAGATTTAGAGGGAAAGGATCCAAGAAGAATAGATTTCAGTAAATCTACTTTAGAAAGAATTCCAAAAGACTATATTGTTTTAATAATTGGAGCAGGGATGTCAGGAATTCTTGCCGGTATGAGGTTAAGTCAAGCAGGGATTAATTTTAGGATCATAGAAAAGAATAATAATATTGGGGGTACTTGGTTTGAAAACTCATATCCTGGAAGTAGAGTAGATATAGCCAATCACTTCTTTTGTTATTCTTTTTTTCCAAATCTTAACTGGTCTGAACACTTTTCTCAGCAACCAGAAATTTTAAATTATTTTAGTAAGTTTGCAGATAGATTTAATCTTAAGAATTCTATAGATTTTAATTCTTTAGTAACTAACGCTTCATATAGTGAAGAAGAAAAAAAATGGAAATTGATCATTGAGCAATCAGGAAAGACCAAAACATTAAAAGGAAATATATTAATAAGTGCTGTAGGACAGCTAAACAGGCCAAAAATACCTAATTTTTATGGAAAAGAAAAATTCTCTGGGAAGATGTTTCATTCTTCTAGATGGGATCATAGTTATGAGCTTAAAGGAAAAAGAGTAGGGGTAATAGGAACAGGAGCAAGCTCTTTTCAACTAGTTCCTGAGATAGCTAAGGAAGTTAAACAATTAAAGATATTCCAAAGGTCCGCCCCGTGGATGTATCCAAATAATAGTTATCATGAAAAGGTTTCTTCATCAAAGAAATGGCTGCTTAAGCATATCCCTTATTATGCTCGTTGGTATAGATTTCTTTTATTTTGGCCTGGATCTGATGGATTAATGCCTTCTCTGAAAGTTGATCCTGCTTGGCCTCATAAAGATAGATCAGTTAATTCTCTAAATGATGAGCAGAGAAAGACCTTTACTAACCACATTAAAGAGACAATTGGTGAAGACACTGAACTATTAAGAAAGGTTATACCTTCATACCCTCCTTTCGTTAAGAGAATACTGCAAGATAATGGAAATTGGTTGGAAGCTCTCAAGAGAAATAATGTAGAACTGATATCAGATAATATAAAGGAAATTCAACAAGATGGAATACTTACCGATGATGGAGAGGCTCATGACTTGGATACAATCATATTTGCTACAGGTTTTTATGGATCAGAATTTCTTTCCTCTTTAGATATTAAAGGGAAAGAAGGAGTTTCTCTTAAAGCCATCTGGGGTGATAATCCAGAAGCTTATCTAGGTATTACTATTCCTAATTTCCCTAATCTCTTTTGTTTATATGGGCCAGCAACTAACCTTGCTCATGCAGGAACAATAATCTTTAACTCAGAATGTCAGATGAAATATATTATGCAGTGTATTAAATTTCTCATTGATTCAGATTTAAAGGAGATTGACTGTAAAGAAAATGTTAATAGGAAGTATAATAAAAAACTTCAAGAGGCACTATCTCAGACAGTGTTTTCCCATCAATCTACAGATAGCTGGTATAAGAATTCTAAAGGAAAGGTCGTTACAACTTCTCCTTGGTTGTTGAAAGATTATTGGAAATGGACCAGCACCATTAACCCCGAGGACTTTTGGTTTAGTTAATTAAATTAATAGATTTTTTATTTTATTAACTATTTCTTTTGGTTTAGTCTTAGGAGAAAATCTTTCTACTACTTCACCCTCTGTGTTAATTAAGAATTTTGTAAAGTTCCATTTGATAGACTTAAGACCTAAGATACCTGGCTTATTACTAGTTAAAAAATTAAATAAAGGGTCAGCATTAGAGCCATTGACGTCAATTTTAGAAAAAAGAGGAAAAGAAGTCTGAAAATTTAATGAACAAAATTCCGCTATTTCTTCATCGGAACCAGGTTCTTGGGAACCAAATTGATTACAAGGAAAAGCTAAAATTTCTAATCCAGATTGGTTAAGGTTTTGATATAGTTTTTCTAGTTCCGAATATTGAGGTGTAAATCCACATTTACTAGCTGTATTAACAATTAACAAGACTTTTCCTTTATAGTCAGAGAGTTTTTTTTCTTGTCCATTATTAAGTTTACAAGTAAAAGAATATAAATTTTTTTCAGTACTCATGTCTTCTCATTAATCCTTTTCACCATTATAGTTTCTTTCTTTTTATTTATCTAAGGAGATTCTTATGGAATATAGAAAACTAGCAGATACTGATATAGAGTTAAGTCTTATTTGTTTGGGCACTATGACTTGGGGTCAACAGAATTCAGAGGAAGAGGCCCATGAACAAATGGATTATGCTTTTGAGAGTGGTATTAATTTCTTTGATACTGCTGAACTTTATCCAATTCCTCCCATGGCTGAGACTCAGGGGAAAACAGAAGAGTATATTGGTACTTGGTTTAAAAAGAATTCAAATAGAGAAGAAATCTTCCTTGCTTCTAAAGTTGCAGGAAGGACTAATATGGAATGGTTCAGAAAAGGTAAGCATAAACTTAATAAAGAATCTATAAACTCAGCCCTTGAAGACAGTCTTGCTAGATTACAAACTGATTATATTGATCTTTATCAACTACACTGGCCTGATAGACCTATTAGTCTATTTGGATCAGGAGGTCCTGGTTATAAACATTATGAATTTAAAGATGCTATTCCACCTAAGAAAACCTTAGAAGCTCTTGCTGAATTGGTTGAACAAGAAAAGATTAGATATATAGGATTAAGCAATGAGACTCCTTGGGGGCTATCTTCTTTTTTAAAAGCATCAGAAGAGTTTAATCTTCCTAAAATAGTATCAGTTCAAAATGTTTATAATCTTTTAAGTAGAGTTTATGAAATAGGTCTATCAGAATATTATTTTAGAGAGAAGATAGGACTGTTAGCTTACTCTCCTTTAGCCCAGGGTTACTTAACCGGTAAGTATTTAGATGGGGCAAGACCGAAAGGGGCAAGAACCACTTTATTTGAGAGAGGACAAAGATATGAAACTAAACACGCCGAAGAAATAATTAAGAAATATATAAGATTAGCTCAAGATTTTGAGTTAGACCCTGCGGTAATGTCTTTAGCTTTTGTTAACCAACAAGAATTTGTTACTTCAAATATCATAGGTGCTACCACTATGGAACAGCTAGAAATAGCTGTAAACAGTTATTCTGTTAAGCTTCCAGAAGATTTGGTTCAAAAAATTAATTCTATACATTTAGAATGCCAAAACCCTTGCCCTTAAAAAGAGGTCTTAAAGTTTTAAAAGAATGAATAATGAAAGATTGATAAATATCTTCCTTATATTGGGGGTGGTTGTAGGTATAGGTTTAGCTTCTATTTCATTGATTAAGGAAATAGATTTTGAACTAGAAGAAGATTGGATAGCAAAAGTAGAAGATTCTAAAATTAGTAAAGCTAGATTTAATTTACAAATCAAAGCATATGCCTCAGATAAGAGATCTCCTTTAACCCAGGAAGAAAAAGATTTTGTTCTTGAAAGAATGATCGAAGAGGAATTACTAATTCAAAGAGCAAGAGACTTAGGACTTCTTTCTACTAACACAATGGTAAGGGGGACTATAGTGCAGCAAATGATAGACTCAATTATCTCAGGAAATAGTATTCTTGAAATAAAAGAGGAAGAACTAAAAGACTTTTATAATAACAACAAAAGCTTTTTTACTAGAGCAGACAGATTAAGGGTAAGGCAACTTTACTTTTCTGATTTAAATGGAGAGGAGGGTTCAGATAAAGCCGAAGAAGTTTTTAGATATCTTTTGGAAGGAGGAGATTTTACTTCAGCTTATAAAATGTCTGATTCTACTGCCATGAAGCTTCCCGATAGTCTCATTACGCTTTCAAAGTTGAGGGAATATTTGGGACCTTCTCTAACAAAAGTAGCTCAAAACATGCAACCTGGAGAATTTACTGAGCCAAAAAGAGTTTTAGACGGTTATAAAATTCTATTTTTGATAGATAGAGTAGATGCACCTATTCCTGAGTTTTCTTCTATAAAAAACCAAGTCAGATCTGAGTTTATGAAAAGAAGAGATGATTTAACTTTAAGGAATTATCTAAATGATCTCAAAAATTGGTATGAAATAACAAGAAGTTAAGAATGAATCTTTTTTGGAAAGTCTTTTCTGTTTCTTTAATTCTATACGCAGGTTTTCTTTTAGGACATCAAAGAAGTGAGTCTCATTCTTCTTGGACCATTAAAAATCTAGAAAACAAAACTGAAATAAGCACTGTCTTAACTATAAAACTTTCTGTGCTTTCTAGAATGGACTGGGAAATGAAGGATTGGAAGAATCAAGTCGTAAAACATGTAGTTGAGTCAATAAGCATATACCCCAACTGCTTAATTACAAAAGAACCAACAGCCTTTTCAGCTATTAATGGCAGTGCAATGAAGATAATCTGGGGGCAAGAGTGTGATATAGGTGGTTTAAGAATAGAAAATGGAGCTTTCTTTGAAAAAGACCCATTTCATTCACATATTGCAAGATTTGAAGTTAACAAAAAAGCATTACCCGAGAAATTATTTACTAATGATTCAAGAATTTGGGATGAACCTAATTTCTCCCCGAATGAAGAAGCGACTTTAGAAGGAACCACACTTAAGGATTATGTATTTCTGGGTCTGGAACACATAATAACTGGATTTGATCATATTGCTTTTCTTTTGGGGCTTCTTTTACTAAATCAACAAATAAAAGGTCTTTTGATTGCGATAACAGGTTTTACTATAGGACATAGTCTCACCTTATTTTTAGGAGTGTTAGGATTCATAACACCTTCTTCTGGTTTTGTCGAAGCACTAATAGGCTATTCTATTGCTCTTGTATCCCTTGAGTTTCTTGCTAAAAGAACAGAAAACTATTTTCTTTATTCAAAAGCTCTTCTTTTCTTCTGGGCTTTTTTTATTTTAATTATTTCTTTAAGTGGCTTAAGCGCATCTTTAGTGGGTTTAATAGGGTTAGGTCTTTTTACTGTGAGCTACTTTTGTCTCTTAGGAATGGGTAATGTAAAGAATTTATCTATTATTCTCACTTGTTTGTTTGGATTGGTACATGGATTCGGCTTTGGAGGGTACCTTTCAGAAATTGGTTTGCCAGAAGATCGTCTTTTACCTGCTTTATTTGGTTTTAATATTGGCGTAGAACTAGGACAGATTTTTTTAGTTGTCCTTTTCTACTTTATAATCAGATTTTTAAGTTATTTTTGGTATAAAAATAGATCTTTAATAGAACCATTGATAGCTTCAAGCCTAATATCTCTGGGATTATATTGGTTCATTTCAAGGGTATTTTAGTAGATTTAAATAATCTTTATCTTAACTGCTTGAGGACCCTTTTCAGAGTTTTCTACAGAGAATCTTACTCTTGTATTTTCTTTTATCTTTCTTCTGTCTTCTTTATCGATAGACCTTAAAGGAACAAAAAGATCTCCCCCCTTATCTCTAACCAAGAAACCATATCCTTTACCGGGGTCAAACCACTTGATTGTTCCAGCTTCAGTTGTGAAGTTTCTTGTTAACTTTCTTCCGTAAACAAATCCTAAGATTGATAAAAAACTTAAACCCCAAAGCTTTAAGAATTCAATTAGAGAGCTTTGTTTAAAAAATAGAAATAAGTAAACTACTGCAATTATTAAACTTGTTATGAATGCTCTTAAAAACACTTTAATACCATAAAATTTGATTATAAATTATCTAGGAAATTAATTCTGAGGTATCAAAGGAGTTTTAAAATTTCTTTTATTTGAAGTGAAGTTAAAGAAAGTTCTTGGCTTATCTTTTTATGCCTATCTCTGCGTTCTTTAATTAATTTTGGAGGTGCATTTTCTACAAATTTTTTGTTTTTCAATTGTCTAGAGATGGAAAGGTCTTCACTCTCAAGTTTTGACTTATTCTTTCTAAGTCGAAGTTCTTCTTCCTTAGGTTTGATGAGGCCTTTTAGAGGAATCATAACTTTTAATTTTTTCCTAAAGTTAATTGCACAAGGAGGGGGATCCTGTGATTTAACTACCCATGAGATGGAATCGACACCTGCTAGTTTCTTTATAAGTTCTTCAAATTCTTTTACTCTTTCTTTATCTAATTTTTCACCAAGATCTAATAAAACCGGGAGTTTTGTAGAGGGTTTTATGCTCATTTCACCTCTAATATTTCTTATACTATTAACAATATCTTTAAGCCATTCAATTTTTTTTGTAGAGTCCAAGTTATTAAACTTATAATCGCAAGGGTATTCAGCAATCATAATGCTAGGCTTTTCATTCTTATAAAAAGGTTTAAATTGTTGCCAAATTTCTTCAGTGATGAAAGGCATAATGGGGTGAGCAATTCTTAAGGATCGCTCAAGCATTATCACTAAAGAATTAAGAATTTTCTTTTTTTCAGTCATTTGATACTGATTGCTTGATAGTCTTATTTTGCAAATTTCAATATACCAATCACAGAATTCACTCCAAATGAACTCATATAATGTTTGTGTTGCTAAATCAAATCTATAAGCTTCAAAAGCTTCATTAATTTTCCTTGAGACATCATTTAATTTATCTTCTATCCATAAATCAGCACTTTCTTTAGCCGTTTGTTTTCCTATATCGCTAAAATCTTGCAACTGAATATCAATAAACCTTGCAGCATTCCAGAGCTTATTACAAAAGTTTCTATATCCCTCAACTCTTTTCATATCAAAATTAACATCTCTAGACCCAGAAGCTAGAGAGCAAAAGGTAAGTCTTAGAGCATCTGTTCCATAGGGTTGAATACCTCTTGGAAAATCCTTTTTGGTTTGAACTTCAATTCTTTTCTTCAATTTTGGTTGCATAAGACCTTCAGTCCTTTTTTTTAAAAGATTTTGTAAGCTAACTCCATCAATTATGTCCAAAGGGTCCAGGGTGTTTCCCTGTGATTTAGACATTTTTTTTCCTTCAGAATCTCTTACAAGGCCATGAATAAAGATTTTTTTAAAAGGAACTTCTGAAAGAAAATGAGTTGTCATCATTATCATCCTAGCTACCCAAAAGAAGATAATATCAAATCCAGTAACAAGAACATCTGTAGGGTGATACTTCTTAAGTAGATTTGTTTTTTTTGGCCAACCTAAAGTTGAAAACGTCCATAAGGCAGAAGAGAACCACGTATCCAGCACATCTTGATCTTGGTAAATTTTGACCTTTGAACCAAGTTTATATTTTTTTCTAACATTCTGTTGGTTTTCTCCTATGAAGATATTTCCTTCCTTATCAAACCATGCAGGTATTCTATGACCCCACCATAGCTGTCTGCTTATACACCAGTCTTGAATATTATTCATCCAATAAAAATAAGAATTTTCCCAATTTCTAGGAACAAATTTTGTTTCTCCTTTTTTAACAACTTTAACTGCAACCTTTGCCATCTTTTCAACATTTAGAAACCACTGGTTGGTAAGAAGAGGTTCTAGAACAGCACTGCTTCTATCTCCTTTAGGTACTGTAGTTCTGTAATCTTCAAATTTTTCTAAGAACTCTAACCGCTTCATTTCAGATATAACTTTCTTCCTAGCTTCCTGAGTACTTAGTCCTCTGTAGGCTTCAGGAACATTTTCATTAAGTGTTCCATCAAGATTAAGAATATTAAGAAGAGCGAGTTTATGTCTATTACCTATTTCAAAGTCATTGAAATCATGAGCAGGTGTTACTTTGACACAACCAGATCCAAAATCTGCATCAACATGCGCATCTCCAATGACAGGTATTTCTCTATTTGAAATAGGAAGTATGATTTTCTTACCAATGAGGTGTTTTAATTTTTTATCTTTGGGGTTTATGGCTACAGCCATGTCTCCAAACATAGTTTCTGGTCTGGTAGTTGCTATAGTCAAAAAAGAACCATCTATTAGAGGGTATTTAAGGTAGTAAAGATTCGTTGTCACTTCTTCATTGGAAACCTCAAGGTCAGATAATGCCGTTTGAAGATCAACATCCCAATTTACCAATCTTTCTCCTCTATAAATCAAACCTTGATCATATAATTTTATAAAAACTTTGTTTACAGTCTTATTCATCTCAGGACTCATGGTAAAAGCTTCTCTTGACCAATCAACAGAAGCTCCCAATCTTCTTAATTGATCAGTTATTCTATTTCCAGATTTCTTTTTCCATTGCCAAACTCTTTGTATAAACTTTTCTCTTCCTAAGCTTTCCCTATTCTTTCCTTCTTTTTCTAGTTCTCTTTCAACGACCATTTGAGTAGCAATACCAGCATGATCAGTTCCAACTTGCCATAAAGTGTCGTAACCAGACATCCTTTTATGTCTAATCAATACATCCATAAGTGTATTTTGAAAACCATGACCCATATGCAAAGATCCAGTTACATTCGGAGGGGGTATCATGATTGTAAATGGCTTAGCTTTACTTGAAGGATTTGCTGAAAAGTATCCAGACTTTTCCCATTCCTTGTATAAAGATTCTTCTATTTTGCTAGGTTCGAAATTCTTTTTCATATTGATCATTGAAAGCTGTCTTGATCCCTAATTTTTTACACCTTTTCCAGCTTTCTGCAGCAGAACTTCTTAATTCGGCATCATCTTCTATAACCAGCTGATAGATTTTTTTATAGATTTGAATCTGTCTTGGTAAACTAGGATTTAAATTTATAAGCACTTTATTATCTTTGTTAATAAATTTCCCACCTGGATATCCTATATTAATAATTGATTTATCATCTTCAATATGGATCAAGTTATGGGGTAATAAAATGTTTTTAGGTATTGACCACATAATTTCATCTAGTAACTCAGCATCTTTAGCTGAAAGACATCTAATATCTATATAATCAAAATTAAATAAGTTATCTTCATTTAAGAAGAGATTTGCAGTTAACCTTGAGGTAAAGATCATTCCTTGATTCATACCAGAACCTGCAACTACAAATTCTACAATAGACATTCTTTTTAGCTAAGACTTACTTATCAGATATTGTGATAATAATGGCACAGGTCTACCCGAAGCTCCTTTTGCTTTACCTTGATACCAAGCTGTTCCTGCAATATCTAGATGAGCCCAAGATAGATCTTCAGTAAATCTTGAAAGAAAGCAGGCAGCAGTAATTGTTCCAGCTCTTCCTCCTATGTTAGCTATATCAGCAAAATTACTATCTAGATCCTTTTTGTAAACATCCCAAATTGGTAATTGCCACGCTAAGTCTGAAGCAGTTTCACCAGCTTCAAGTATTTCATTAGCTAATTTATCATTATTACTCATTAGCCCTGTAGTGCTTTTGCCTAGAGCTACAATACATGCACCCGTTAAAGTTGCTATGTCTATCACACTCTTTGGATTAAATCTTTTTGAATAAGTAAGTGCATCTGCAAGAACAAGCCTGCCCTCAGCATCTGTGTTAAGCACTTCAACTGTTAAGCCTGACATGGTTTTAACTACATCACCTGGTTTTGTTGCTTTACTTCCAGGCATATTTTCAGCACTAGCAATTATTCCTACTACATTAATGGGTAATTTTAGTTCTGCTACTACTTGTAGGGTTCCAAAAACACTAGCAGCACCGCACATGTCAAACTTCATTTCATCCATAGCTCCACCCGGCTTTAAACTGATTCCACCAGTATCAAAAGTGATACCTTTACCCACCAAAACGTGAGGTTTCTCTTTTGTTTTGTTGCCTTTGTATGAGAGGCATATAAGTTTAGATTCCTGTACGCTACCAGCTCCTACAGATAACAAACAGTCCATTCCAAGTTTTTTCATTTCTTTTTCTCCGAGAACCTTACAAGATAAAGAAGAATATTTTTTGGCAACTTGTCTAGAAGCTTTAGCAATAAAAGAAGGAGTACAAATATTACCAGGTAAATTGGCTAGATCTTTTGCTGCATTTGAACCCTTGCCAATAATTTGTCCAGTTTTTAGACTTCTTTTCAAGGTTGTTATCTTTTTTCTTGATTCATAGGAAACAGTGATTCTTTTTAAATCATTAGGAGATACATTCTTTTTCCCTAGCTTGGGGTTATATATGTACATGTTACTTTCAGCTAACATTCCTAGCTGTTGCAACAACCAGTCATCACTTTCTTTGTCTACTTTTAGAGCGGGGATGATGAAAGTACAGGACTTTTCTTTACTAGAAATAGCATAGGCTATAAACCTATTAAATATTTTATTAACATTATCTTTTGATAAATCTTTCCCTTCTTTTCCACAGCCCACGAGATACAGTCTTTCGGATCCGATATTGGCTAGTGAAGGTATATAAAGACCATCTCCAGGTTTGCCTGTTATATCTTTACGATTTACTATTTTTTTTAATATCCCATTACTTGCTGAATTTAACTCTTGCATAGATTTGTTAAGTTTTCTTCCTTCGTAAGTTCCCAATATAAGAGTTTTAGCTTTTAAGCTTTTAATACTTTTAGGCGAAAAATATTCAAAGTTGAGAGTTAGATATTTTTTCATTATTTTCTCCTTATAAATCTATTTGATAACAATTTTCTTTTTACTTTACTCGAGTTTTATTTGAAACTCTTTAAACCTTTTCTTGTCGAATTCATCCCACAATAGGAAAATGTATACTTAAATAGTTTTTCATTTATGATCCTTACTAGATACTTAATAAGAGATATTTTCTCACATACAGCTTCAGTTAGTTTAGTTTTTCTGTTTATTATAATTTCATCTAGATCAATTCAATACTTGGAACAAGCAGCTAGAGGAGAAATAAATCCAGAAATGGTCTTTTGGATTATGATGTTTAGAGCCCCTGGATTTATAGAGCTCTTAATTCCTTTTAGTCTCTTCCTTAGTATTATCCTTGTTATGGGAAGACTTTATTCCCATAACGAAATGATAGTGATGGAACAAATAGGTTTATCATTCCCTCGTATACTTTCTTTGTTACTATCTATTGGAATATTTTTTGCAATAATTACCAGTATATTTTCTTTGTGGCTGACGCCTATATTGAGCCAAGAGGTAGATAAATTATTGTCTCAAAAAACCCTAGAGGATAACTTTAAATCAATTCAACCAGGCAAATTCCATAGGTTTGAAAATAAAGCAATTATTTACGCAAAGGAAAAAAACGGTCAATCTCTCCAAGAAGTTTTTATAAAACCTTTAGATGTAAATAAAGAAGAAAATAATTTTATTTCAACCAAATCATTGAATATGCAAGATAATAGCTCTGATTCTTTAGTTCTTCATCAGGGTTTTATATTCGAAAAAACTGGAGAAAATTTAACAAAAACTTTCTTTAATAAACTCATTTTTAATCTAGGAGAATCAAAATCAGATACTGATATTAGTTTAAACAAAGAAGCTAATTCAATGAGTAAACTTCAATGGGGTATTTCAATTCCTCTTCTTTGCATAATTTCAGTTTTACTAGCTACTCCAATCAGTCGATTAGAACCAAGGCAAGGAAGGTATTTAAAGGTACTTCCCGCAATCATTATATTTGCTAGTTATATGGGCTTGTTAATACTTTTCAGAGGGTGGATGGAACAATCTTATATTAATGTTTACCCTGGACTCTTTACTATTCACTTCCTTTTCTTCATTTTATCTCTTTTTTTAATACTCAGACTAAGGGGAGTTAAGCTAAATTAATGAATATTATTTTAGGTGATTTAATAGAAAGGAATATCAGTAAGCGGGTATTGACTAGCTTATCTTTGGTTGTAGTAGCAATTGGATTTATAGATTTTATTTTTCTGATACTTAATGAGTTATCAGATCTTTCATCTACTTATTCTTTTTTTGATGTTTTGAAATATTCCATTCTCTCTATGCCTTATCGTTTATATGATCTTTCATCTTACTTTTGTTTGGTGGGTGTAATTCTGGGCTTGGGAACTTTATTTGATCAAGGAGAGATCATAGGAACTAGAGTTTTGGGTAAATCCAATACTAGAATAGCTATCGCTGCCTTTAGACCAATATTTGTGATTATGATATTTGGCCTCTTAGCTTCAGAATTTTATATACCAGAGTTGTCTCAAAGAGCTGAAGAAAATAGATTATTACAGAAAAAAAGTCTGAATGAAGATAGGGGTTATTGGATCCCTTCAGAAAATAAGATTAACAATTTTCTATTTGCACCTGATAGAGAAACTTTAGTAGGTTTAACTATTTATGAATTTAATTCTAATAACGACCCTGAAGCAATTATTACTTCAAGCAATGCTTATCTACAAGAAGGGAAGTGGGTTCTCAGTAAACCTAAGGTGATTAAGCTAAACGAAAATTATCATATTAAGGATGAAAGTGCCTATGATCTCAATTATTCTCAAAAGGAATTAGCATCGTTATTGTCTCCACAATATTTGTCTTTGTCAGATCTTTTTTTTCAGATAAGCAATTCAGTTTCTGATTATCGAAGAAGTCAATTATCCCTCGAATTTTGGAGAAAATCTCTTCAACCACTGGTAACTCTAAGTCTTCTTGTTCTAGCTTTGAGTTTTCTCTTTGGACCGATGAGAGATCATAGATCAGGGCAAAGGGTAGTGGTAGGTATAGGAGCAGCTTTTGGAATTGATTTATTTCAGAAGTTAATTGGGAGTATAGCAGTGGTGTCTAACTTTCCAATTGTTTTATCGGTACTATTACCTGTATTTCTTATACTTGTTTTTGCAAGTTTTGTTTTTAAAAGATCTGTTTAATTCTCTCCAACTTTTATAATTTTTGTATCAGAAACTATATCTGCCCAAGAACGCTTTTTCTTATCAAATATTATCCAAAGGTATCCAGGAAAAAGAAAGAAAGATAACAAGCATCTTTTTAAAGAATCATTTATAGATAAGTTTGTATTATCATTTTTAAGAACTTTGATTTTCCATGCTTGCATGCCAAGAGTTTGTCCATCATTTTTTGTCCAGAAGTAACAGTAAAATATAGGTCCTGTAAGGATCATAATAAGCCTTTGAAGGAAATTTATTGTAGAGCTTGTTTCTTTTGCTCCTCCATTTATTACTACTAGAAGTAATGAAAAAGTAAAAATTAAACCTATTACGATAATGCTATCGTAAAAGAGCGAAAGTATTCTCTTTAAAAAATTGGCTTCTTTCATTATCTACATACTACTTAATATATAATCCTTTATTCAAATAAATTAAGAAGTCTATTTTTATGTCTATAGTTAGAGAAAAATCTGAGGAAACATATTTCTTTGGTCATCCCAAAGGTCTAATGACTCTCTTTTTTACAGAAATGTGGGAAAGAATGTCATATTACGGAATGAGGGGACTACTAGTTCTTTATATGACCATAGGAGTAGCAGGAAATCCCGGTATGGATTGGTCAAATATTCAAGCGAATGCAATATATGGTATTTATGCAGGAATGGTTTACTTCTTAGCTGTTCCGGGCGGTTGGATAGCAGATAATATACTTGGGTATCAAAGGTCAGTTCTTATAGGTGCGATAATAATAACTTTAGGACATTTCACACTTGCTATACCTTTAGAGCAGACTTTTATTCTAGGTTTAGTTTTTGTAGCTTTAGGTACAGGTCTTTTAAAGCCAAATATTTCTTCAATTGTAGGTCAACTATACAGACAAAATGATTCCAGGAGAGACTCGGGATTTACAATTTTTTATATGTCAATAAACATTGGATCCATGTTGGGGTTTGCTGTATGCGGTTGGCTTGGTGAGAAAGTTGGTTGGCACTTAGGATTTGGTGCTGCTGGTATAGGCATGCTTATTGGCTTAACTCAATTTATTCTTTTTCGACACCAATTAGGGGATGCAGGCAAGTACCCAAATAAGATCAATGAAAAAACCAGAAAGAACTATATAAGAGGTCTGGGGTTCGTTATTCTTATTATCGCTTCTATTGTCATTTCAGGTATGGCTGGTTTGTGGTCAATTGATCCAGTTTACTTTGCTGAAAGGTTTAGAGATTTTCTAGTCATAATCTCAGTAATTTATTTTATTTATTTACTTTTCTTTGCTGGTCTAAGTACAGATGAAAAAAGAAATGTTTTGATGTTATTGCTTCTGTTTATAGGAGCAGCAGCATTTTGGTCAGGATTTGATCAGTCTGCCGGCTCCTTGACTATTTTCACCAGAGATCATGTGAGTCTAACTTTTGGTTCTTTTACTGCTCCTGTTAGTTGGACGCAGTTTTTAAATCCTTTATTTGTAGTGATGTTTGCACCATTTTTTGCTTATCTTTGGGTTTTTCTTGGTAAAAGGAACTTAGATCCCAATATGCCAGTTAAATTTTCTATAGGCCTTATCCTTATGGCTATTGGCTTTATAGTTATGATTTTTGCCGTTAAGTTTGCATTAGTATCTTCTCCAGTAGGGGTTCAATGGCTGCTCATCACTTATCTACTTCATACGTTTGGTGAGCTGACCCTTTCACCAGTGGGTTTATCAGCATTTTCTAAATACTCTCCAAAGAAATATCTTGGCCAAATGATGGGGATATGGTTCTTAGCTTCTTCTTTAGGAGGAGTATTAGCAGGGCTATTAGGAGGAGAAGCTACCCAATCTGGACTCCAATCTATGACACCAGTATTTACTAATCTGGTCTATTATTGTTTAGTGATTGCTGGAATTTTAATAGGTTTATCTTTCTTTATTAAAGGAGTCTCTGAAGAAAAAAAGGATTAACAATGATTTCAGATGAAGAGAAATACATAAATTTAGCAACGCAAAAGAAGGATGGTACTTTTGTAAACACTCCTGTTTGGTTTACCAAAGATGAACAATGTGATGATTATTTTATATTTTCTGCAGGTCAAGCTGGAAAAGTAAAAAGAATAAGAAATTTTTCTTCGGTAAAGGTTGCAATATGTGATGTTAGGGGTAATTTGCAGGGAGAGTGGATTTCAGCTCAAGCTGAATTAATAGATGAAGAAGAGTCCAAGATGAAAGCTTACAGACAACTCCACAAGAAGTATGGCCTTACCATTAAAGTCTTTGATTTTTTCTCTAAGTTATTTGGTAAATATAAGCAAAGACAAGTAATAAAATTCAAAATTCAAGACAGCAAAAATTAAGTTAGGAGTTTTGTTATCACTTTTAGATAAATATCTGGGAGCATTTCTAGTTCTTGTATACTCACAGCTTCATCTATCTTATGAATTGAAGCATTTAAAGGGCCCACTTCTACAACCTCACTTCCTGTTGGAGCAATAAACCTACCGTCTGAAGTTCCCCCGGCTGTTGATTGTTCCACATCATTAATTCCTGTGACGGCTGATATAGACTCTATGACTGAATCGATCAAAGTATTAGATGTTGTAAGAAAGGGAGAGCCACTATCTTCCCAATCGCTAGTAAAGTCTAAGTTATAGCTTGTTAGTATTCCTTCAACAGCATCTATAACTGTTTGGGACGATATAGATGGAGAATATCTTACATTTAGTTTTAACTGCATTTCACCAGGAATAACATTATGGGCTCCAGTTCCAGCATTAATATTGGATACTTGAAGAATACTGTCTGGGAATTTACCTGTTTCATCCGGCCACTTTAGATTTACTATTTTTTGTAGAGCATCTGAACTTATATGAATGGGGTTTTTCGCGTTATGCGGATAAGCAGAATGTCCCTGAATCCCTTTTATTTTTATATCTCCATTAATCGATCCTCTCCTTCCCACTTTAATTACATCGCCTAGCTTTTTTTCAGCTGTTGGTTCACCAACTAAACACCAATCTATCTTTTCACCATTATCTGTTAAATATTTAATTACTTTCTTTACTCCATCTTTCGCTGGTCCTTCTTCATCACTGGTTAGCATGAGGCTAAGTTTTCCTTTAGGATTAGGATTTTCCTTACAAAACATTTCTGCAGCTATCACGAAAGCAGCTACACTTCCTTTCATATCAGCTGTCCCTCTTCCGTACAGCAATCCATTTCTCTCTGTAGGTTCAAAAGGATTATTGGTCCATTCTTGAGTAGGACCTGTAGGCACCACATCAGTGTGTCCAAGTAATGTGAGGTTTTTCTCTCCTTCTCCAAAAGTTGCCCAAAGATTTGATACCTCTCCATAAGGTAGGTGGTTTATTTCAAATCCTATCTTCTCAAGACGAGAAGCTACTAATTCTTGGCAGCCTTCATCCAAAGGTGTTACAGATTGTTTTCTAATAAGTTCTTTAGTTAGCTCTAATACCTTCGACATGATTAATTATTAGAATGTAGATCTTCATTCAAACTGACTTTCTTTGGGTTAGGTTTACATTGAACTGTTCCTGTTAAAGAATTTCTTAAGAAAAGAAGATCATTCTTATACGAAAGCTCAGAAGCCTTAATTTCTTTTATCTCATCATTAGTTTTAATCATTTGAACTTTAGTTCCAGCAGTTATGTACAAGCCTGCTTCAATAATACACCTATCCCCTAAAGGTATACCTAGGCCTGAATTAGCTCCCAATAGGCAGTTCTTTCCAACAGATATCAGAGTATCATTTCCTCCCGAAAGAGTTCCCATAGTACTTGCACTTCCTCCTAAGTCACTTCCTTCATCTACAATAACACCTTGTGAAATTCTCCCTTCAATCATGCTTGCTCCTAGAGTACCAGCATTAAAATTTATAAATCCTTCATGCATTACGGTAGTTCCTTCTCCAATATAAGCCCCTAGCCTAATCCTATGGCTGTCTGCAATTCTTACACCCTCAGGGATGACATAATCTGTAAGTTTAGGAAATTTATCTATAGAAGAAATACTTATATAGTCTTGTACAAGACGGCTATTGAATAATATTTGGTCTAGTTCATTTGGATCTTTAGGTCCTATTGAAGTCCAAGCCACAGTGGGCAAGATAGAGAAAATACCATCTAAATTTTGTTCGTTAGGTTTTTTAAATCTATGAGAGAGAAGGTGTAATTTGAGGTAAGCCTGAGGTACATCATCTGGAGGAACTGCCGAATCTACCATTACCATAATCATTGGTGATGATACCCCTCTTAAATATGCTGCATTATTAAAGACTTTCTCTAAGTCTTTCATAACTTCTTGTGGTACAGGGCAAGAAAAATTTCCACCTTTATATTCTGTATGTTTGATAGCTTTTTCTACCAATTCTTTACTTGGATTAATTAGAGTTTTAGGAAAAAAAACTTCTAACCATTGTCCTTGTAGATTTTTTGTTCCTACTCCTATCGCAAGATGTTCAGGTTCTTTTACTGACATTCGTTTAAATAAATTATTGAAAAGATTTGGGATGATAATCTTAAGAAATAACTAGTCAACTTTTTAA
>CAZMZZ010000005.1:0-53386 GCA_964571215.1 uncultured Gammaproteobacteria bacterium | reverse complement strand
ACACCAATATAAAGTGGGGTTTTTACATCACCTGCTGCTCTAAGTGCTGTGGAAATAACCATAGATATAGAAAATAATGGTGTAAAAGAAATAAGTATTTGGAGGTAGGTAACAGCTAATTCTTTGGTAGCCGTATCTAAACCAAAAATACCTATTACTTCATTTGTTGATAACCAAAGAAAGAAAACAGTTACGACAGAAATAAGAAGGCATATTCCAATAGAGGCCCTGGTTACTTGGGATGCTTCTAAGTTATTCCCAGAACCAACTGCTCTTGCTACAAGTGCGGTGGTACCAGCCATGACAGCCATAAGTAGAGCTTGAAATACCCAGAATATCCTCTGTCCTGTTCCAACCGCTGCTACAGGTCCAGCGCCTAGATTCCCTACAGCTTTTATCGCTACAAGTCCAACACTAGCAAATAATAAGTTATTTAAAATAGAAGGCCATGCTAACCCCCAAACACTTAAAGATTCTGGATGAGAAACTTCCGAATGTTGCTTACCTGCTTGTTCTGATTCTGATATATCTTGTCCCATAAAATTTTGCTGCATACTAGCATATATACTAGTAGACCATTAGCCTACTTCTCTCTAAACTAAAATAATTATGGCTAAACTCTATTTTAATTATTCATCTATGAATGCAGGTAAGTCTACTGCTCTTCTACAAGCTGATCATAACTATAGAGAAAGAGGAATGAAAACAGCTCTTTTCACTTATAAAGAAGATTATAGATATGAAAAAAATATGATTGTTTCTAGGATAGGTTTAAAAAAAACAGCAACTCCCTTTTCTAGAAGAACAAATTTATATAATCAAATAAAAAAAAGAAATGAAATAGAAAAGATAAATTGTGTTCTCATAGATGAAGCTCAATTCTTATCAAAAAACCAAGTAAAGCAACTTGGCTATATAGTAGATAACATTAATATTCCAGTACTAGCTTTTGGTATAAGAACAGATTTTCAAGGAGAGCTATTTGAGGGAAGTAAATATCTGCTTGCTTGGGCTGATAATATAAAAGAGATTAAAACAGTGTGTTGGTGCGGAAGAAAAGCAACAATGGTAGTAAGAGTAGATAAAAAAGGAAATATCTTAAAGAAAGGAAAGCAAATAGAGATTGGAGGTAATGATAAGTATATACCTTTATGCAGATCCCATTTTAACTCTGAAGATCTGAACTAATAGACAATGCCTACGACGTAACCAGTCATACAAGAAGCTAACAGAGACGCATATAGAGCCTTTCCTCCAATTGAAATTAATTCCTCTTTTTTTTCTGGGATCATTGCTCCTAAGCCTCCTAGGAGAATACCTACACTACTAAAATTACCAAAACCACAGAGTGCGTAGAGCATAATTATTCTACTTTTCTCGGATAGTAGACTGGGATCTATCTGGGATAGACTAATGTAAGCGAAGACTTCGTTTAGAATAGTTTTAAGTCCAAGCAGCTCTCCTGCTAACTGAGATTCTGCCCAAGTAATACCCATACACCAAGCTAAAGGAGAAAAAATCCATCCAGCTATTCTTTCTAAAGTTAGTGCTTCTCCATTAATGAATGGAAGTGTGTACAAAAGAATATTTACAAGCTCAACTAAAGCTATAACAACAATTAATATTGCGATTATATTAAGAAATATCTCCAATCCTGACCTAGTACCTTCAGTTAAAGCATCCATGGTTCCTTTATAAAGCCTCTCATCATTAGAATCAGGAAATTCAGTTTTTTTATTGCTAGGTATAATCATATTGGCATACATAATTCCAGCAGGTACAGAAATAATAGAAGCAATTAGGAAATGACCTATTAACCCATCACCATAAAGAGGAGATAACATAGCAGTCAGCGCAACCATTAATGATCCTGCTATAGTTGACATACCAACAGTCATTAATATAAGCAATTCATGTCTTGTCATTGAAGATAGGTATGGTCTAACTAATAAAGGTGCTTCTACCTGACCAAGGAAAATATTAGCTGTAGCACTTAAACCTACTGGACCGCCTACATTTAAAGGCTTCTTAAATATAATTGAAATGAATTTGACTATTGTAGGAATTATTTTCCAATGCCATAAAACAGCTGATAAAGCAGAAATAACAATAACAAGGGGTAAAACTCCAAAAGCAAAAATTGGAATAGCATCAGGGTTGGAAATTTCAAATGGGGCTCCAGGCGAACCCGGAGCTAAGTAACCAAAAACAAAAGTTATTCCTTTATCTGTTGCTAGTTTTAGTGCTTCCACTCCTGAAGACAAAGAACTAAATAGATTTGTAATTAAAGGTACTTTAACTAATAAGATTACTAAGATTAATTGTAAAACTACGGCATTAATTAAATACTTAATCTTTATTAATCTTATATTTTCACTGAATATGGCTCCTAAAGCTAAAAGAGCTATAAATCCAATAAAAGAATGAAGATATTCCATAGTTTAAAGAAGCTTAATTTCTTTCAACCTTTGTTGTAAAAATTCTTCAGCAAGGATGCCCTCAGCATATTTATTTGGGTTTTGGTCTGTTACACAAGAAGGAAGGGTTTCTATAAACCAATCTGGATTAGGGTGAACAAAAAAAGGAATTGAGTATCTTGAAAGGTTCATTTTTTCATGAATTACCTTTACTCTATGAGTAGTCGAAATAAGTTTATGATTAGTAAATCTTTGAAGCATATCCCCTATATTACAGATTAAAATACTACTATCTACATCTACAGATAACCATTTTTCTTTTTTAGTAAATACTTCGAGTCCTGGTTGGTGCCCACCTATTAATAGAGTGATCAGGTTTATATCTTCATGTGCTCCTGATCTTTCTCCCCTTTCATTAACACTTACTGGTGGATAATGAATAGATCTCATTACGCTATTTCCTTCATTGGCAGAGTAATTAAAATAATCTTCTTCTATTTCAAGGTAAGTCGCTATGCTTCTCAATAATAATACGCCCAATAAATCGAATTGGTCGTAAAGTTCACTTATTTTTTCTTTGAAGAGAGGTATGTCTTCTACCCATTGATTAGGTGGCATCCATTTACTAAATTTATGTCCTTTATCTAAGTTTCTCCCAGTTTGCCAAAACTCTTTGAGGTCAGGTTCAAGTCCTCCTTTAGGGGTTTCTATCTTGAAAGGGGTATAACCCCTAGCCCCTCCTAAGTTAGGCTGAAAATATTCCATCTTCTTTTCTTTTGAAAGACTAAAGAATAACTGAAATATTTCTAAGACATCTTTAATTAATTCTTCTTCTATAGTGTGGTCTTTTATTCCACAAAATCCTAATTCTTCAAATGCTTTACCTAAATGTGAAGCAAAAAGAAGGGGATTCTCCTTTAAGAGCTTAAAAGAAATTACAGGTATTGATTCAGTCAATATAACAACCTTAAACAAATAGAGTTAAAATTCTATACGAGATAGAAAATAAAAACCTGATATATGAATAAAATTTATGGTTTTGGAAATGCTTTGATAGATATTGAAGTAGTTTTAACAGAACAGGATTTAGCTTCTTTAAACATTAAAAAAGGAAGCATGATTCATATAAATACCAAGCAAAGAGATATTTGGTTAAAAAGGTTTAAAAAAAACATTCAAAGCAAAAATCCTGGAGGCTCTATAGCCAATACCATCTATTCTGCTGCTAGCCAGAACACTAGATGTTCTTTTAGTAGCTCAATAGGGCTCGATGCAGAAAAAGAATTATTTGATAAAGGGTTCAATCATAAACTTACACAAACAATATATAACTATTCAGATAAACCTACAGGAATATGTTTTATATTTGTTACACCAGATGGTGAAAGAACAATGGCATCTCACTTATCAGCAAATGAAGATCTTTCTCCTAACTGTATAGATGAAAGCATTCTTTCAAAAAGTGATTGGTTAATTTTTGATGCTTTCTCCGTGTGTACAAAAAATGGATTTAAAACTGCTAAATATGCTCTAAAAATAGCTAAGAAAAATAGATTAAAAATAGGATTTGGTTTAGCAGATATCAATTTAGTGTTATCTAATAAAAGTGAAATCCTGTGGGTTCTATCTCAATCTATAGATTTGATTGTTGGTAATGAAAACGAAATAAGCCTTATTGAAGATTCTATTCCTGAAAATATCGATGTTCTTTGCTCTTTAGGTTCTAAAGGATGTAGATTTAATTCTTTAATGATTGAAATTAACTCAAGATCTAAAATCTTAAATACTAATGGTGCTGGTGATGCTCTTTTAGGAGTCTTCTTATCAAATATATATAAAGTTAAGACTGAAAAAGCTCTCAGAAAGGCCGTAGACTATGCAACTAAAGTATGTGAAGTTGGAGGTCCTAGAATATGAAAAACGCCACTTGATAGGTGGCGTTTTTTTTAGGAATTACCTTAGAATTTATATGCAAATCCTAAGTTAATTGACCAAGCAGATTGACCATCCATATTTCTTACAAAGAAATTATCATCAGGATCTGTTCCTGAAATATTAAACTTACCATCAGTAGAACCATTAACTAGTATTTGTTTACTAGCATTATAGCTATACTCTTTAACAATACCTTGTTCGTCATCAATCATATTTAATAAATTAAGAACATCTAAATAAATGACAACCTTATGATCATTAAAAAGATTAATATCTTGTGTGATTCTAAGATCTAGTCTTCTTAACCAAGGACTGTCAAAAGCATTTCTAGGAGCATAAGTTCCCTTGTAGGCTGCCAAGGCTGTTGAATTAACTAATGCCATAACTTCATCTGCAACAGCTGGACTAGAAAAGTTAACCTTAGGGTCAGATTGTCCAGAAGGTATATAAGCTAAAGCATTATCAGAATAAAATGCCGTTCCATTAATTCCATCTGCTACCCAATAATTAGGGTCATCGAATAAAACACTATATGGCTCTCCACTTTTAGCTATGTATACTAAAGAAAATCTAGTTTCATTGGATCCAATTAATTGAGCAGTATAATCTAAAGTTGCTAAGAATTTATGTTCGCTCATAAAACTTGTTCTAGCAGCATCCATATTTTCACCGTCCCATCTAGGCATATAGTTATAACTTGATTCTGCTTGTGAAGATGTCAGTCCATAAACGTCTGATGCGTCCATGCGAGTATATGCAGTCATAAACTTGATGCCGTTCTCAAATTCTGTGGAAGCAGAAATAGTTATAGCTTCGGTATCTCCTTGGTCATCATTTGTTAACCAATAATCTGACCTAGCAGTATTATAGACACCTCTACCATCAAGAAGAGTTGCATCTTTTCTTAGACCTAAATCCCTATAGAACACTCCTTCATCTATTTCATCTACGTTATATTCTAGTGATAAATCCCAACCGCTTGAAAGCATTACATCCAAGGCTATATTAGATCTCCAAGAGCTTGGTGCTTGGAAATCTGGATCTGTTCCTTGAGCATCACCAAACCAGGCTGATCTAACTTGATAATTGCTTGTTGGTCCAAGCCAGAAAAACTTAGGATCTGCAACACTTGCAGCAGGCATATTTCCTATAGTAGAACTATAAGACCTAAATCTGTTGTAGTCTGTTAAACCACCTGATCTAGTGTAAGCATTTGAATACCAAACATTTGGGATTCTTCCTAGGAAAAGACCTCTACCACCTCTTATAGTAGCACTAACAATTTTGTCACTACTAAATAAGCTAGTGGCATCATAATTAAAAGACATTCTGGGTTGAATTAAATCAAAATCAAAAGCTGCATTATTTGGAACGCCATTTCTAGCTAAGAAATTTGGATTTAGTAAAGGTGTATCAGGAGTTTTTATACTGTCGTATCTAAACCCAAAAGTAACGGTAAGATCATCACGAGCGTACCACTTGTTTTGAGCATAAAAAGTATCTTTCTCTATGCTAAATTGGGCAGCTACAGAATTAACTGCTGCATTTCCTGCTAAAGGAGTTTGGAATCGAAGGTAACCCCACCTTCCGGCTTGAAAATCAGAAACTCCATCAAAGCGAATTTCACCGTTGTATCGAGCTATAAATAAATTATAAACATCTGTTTCTTCTCTCTCATATCCAAAAGTATATTCACTTTCACCTGCATCATAAGTACCTTTGAAGGTAAAGAAATCTGACTCAACATTTATAAAATTTGCTCCTCTATACCTGTCTCCACCTAGGTAAATATTGTCACAGTTTCTACTATTACTAGGATCACAAACTTCTACATTAACTTCAGGAAAAAGATCGTCTCCCATTGAGCCATCATCTTCTTCCATCTCATAATTTGTGTATTTAATCTTAGTCGAGAATCTATCAGTCCAGTCACTATAAAGAGTGACTGTTGACCTATCTATTTCAACGGGTTTTCTATACCAATTATTACTAAAATGTCCTACTCCATAGTCTTGAGGTAAATCACTTTCACTACTAGATACATTAAGAACACCTCTATGGGAATCATTAATAATTGCATTTATTTTCACAGTATATTCTTCATGGGTCTCAGGAAAAGTTATTCCATTTAATTTTCCTGCATCATAACCGTAAGTGTTTAAAGCGATTGACTTAATTTCGTCAGCTATTGCAGCAGTTACATAATCTAATTTATTTTGAGCATTGCTATCTGCTGTTCCATATAAAGCTGGTAAAGCTTTTTCAAAATCTTCGTACCCTATGAAGAAAAATAGTCTGTCCTTAATTATAGGCCCTGAAAAAGTTAAATTTGTTGTCTCTTCTTCAAACTCTGGGAAGTCATTACCATTTTGGTCTTCACCAACATTATCTTCATTTCTTTCTGAATAATAAACGCTTCCATGAAATTCATTAGATCCTGATTTAGTCACTACAGCTATAGAACCTCCTGTTGTGTTACCTCTAGAAACATCATAAGGAGTAATATCAACAGAGATTTGATCTACAAAATCTAAAGAAATAGGATTTCTCATTGTTCCAAAGCCATTTGCATTTAATCCAAAAGGATCGTTAAAACTGACACCATCAATAGAAAAATCATTAAATCTATTATTAGCACCCATAACTGATATCTGTGTGTCTCTGCTTGAAGCACTATTAATAGATACTCTAGGGTCAAGTTTTGCAAAATCTGCAACTGATCTGTTTATAGTTGGAACTGCATCCATTTCTGCTCTAGACAGGACAGTTCCTGTACCAACTCTAAATGCTGAATCTCCGGCTTGAGCTGTAACAACAATTTCTTCAGCTTCTGTTCTGTTTAAAGTTACCTCTACTGAACCAGTTTTAGCAAATTGGAGATATAACCCTTCTAAACTTTCAGAATCATAACCAGCAGCAGAAACCTTCACGGTATAAGGCCCTCCTGCAGGCAAAAAAGAAATAGAAAACTTACCTGAAGGGCTTGAAGTCGTGGTTTTACTCAGTCCAGTAGGATTGTGTGTAACAACCACAGAGGCTCCACCCACGTTCACTTTTCCTTTTAAGTTAGCAGTTGTATCAACATCTGTAAAAGCAGGATAAGCTAAAAAAGATAATAAAAAGATTAAAGAAATGCGTTTGAGGTAAGTAATTTGCATAGTTGTCCCCATGATTAAATTTAGTTTAATTTTTACCCATTATTTTTAGTAAAAAATTTGGTTAATAATACACTTCTTAGCCAATTGAAAATAGTGAAAAAATAAAAATTTTTAAAAAAGTTACAACAACAGACTTATTCAGTTAAATGATCTTTTGTTTAACGATCAAAAAAAATTATTTATTATTTAGTTTTATATAATCATTTTGGAAATAATCTTGTAAAATCTTAGGAATTCTTATATTTCCTTCATCATTTTGGTTATTCTCTAAAAGGGCTATAAGGGTACGACCTATTGCTAAACCGCTACCATTCAGAGTATGGAGTAACTCAGTTTTTTTTGAAGAAGATTCTCTCCATCTTGCTTTCATTCGTCTTGCTTGGAATGCTCTAAAGTTTGAACAAGAAGAAATTTCTCTATACTTTTTCTCTGAAGGAATCCAAGCTTCTATATCATAAGTTTTAGATGCTGCAAAGCCCAAGTCTCCAGTAGATAAGGTAACAACTCGATATGGAATATTGAGTTGTTTTAAAACCTCTTCTGCATTTGATGTAATTTCTTCGAGAGCTAATTCTGAATCAGAAGGCTCTACTGCTTGTACTAACTCAACTTTTTCAAATTGATGAAGTCTCATAATACCTCTGGTATCTTTTCCATAACTTCCTGATTCACTTCTAAAACATGGAGTATGACTTACCCATTTCAGTGGAAGTTCTTTTGATTCTATTATTCTGTCTTTCAACAAATTTGTTACTGGAACTTCTGCTGTAGGTATAAGATACAAGTCTCTGTCTCCTTCTATCTTAAATAAATCATCACCGAATTTTGGTAATTGTCCTGTACCCATTAAAGATTGACCTGTCACTACATAAGGAACATAAACTTCCTGGTATCCATGACTGTCTGTATGGAGATCTAACATAAATTGGATAAGTGCTCTATGAAGTTTTGCAATTTCCCTATTTAGCACCATAAACCTAGACCCAGAAATCTTTGAAGAAGATTCTAGATCAATTTGAGAAAATG
This sequence comes from uncultured Gammaproteobacteria bacterium, assembly GCA_964571215.1. Lineage (GTDB taxonomy): Bacteria > Pseudomonadota > Gammaproteobacteria > Magnimaribacterales > Magnimaribacteraceae > CAJWPI01. Next base: position 44,850 of record CAZMZZ010000005.1, on the reverse strand, counting down.
GTTCACAAAGCTCTAAATGATCTTTGGGGATAAAATCGAATACAGGAATTTTTCCCCATTTTCTTATTTCTTTGTTGTCTCCCTCATTATGCCCTTCTGGGACATCGTGATCTGGCAAATTTGGTATCTCTAACAAAAAATTATTTAGATCATTAAGAACCTCTTCTAATATCTTATTTGCTTTCTTAATTGAAGAGCTTAATTTAGTGGCTTGGCGTTCTTTCTCAGTTGTTTCTTCTTTCTTTTGTTTTAGATTGCCTATCTCTTTCGACAAGATGTTTAAAGAGGCCTGCATATCCTCGACCTCTTTTTGGCTCTTACTTCTTAAAGATTCAAGTTTCTGCCATTGTTGTTTATCAAAAAAGTAGCCTCTCTTTGATAACGATTTTATAACTTCATCTAGAGATTTACGTATTTCTTTTATATCTATCATAAATATTATTGTTGGTAACTTTGATAATGAATGATATCTACCCCTGCAGGATAAGAAAAAGAAAAAAGATTATCATCTATTTGTTTATTAGAAGTATTTGTGAACTGAAACGTGACAGTTTGCCCAAGAACATCTTCATATCTAAGAAATTGCAATAAATTACCAGTTGTACTCATCTCTATCTCCTTAATATAACTTTCTTCTTCTTTAGAATAAAGCTTACAGTTAGTCTTATCTCTAACGGTCTTACAGGAACTAATAGAAAAATACTGATTTAATTTTTCTGGGGTAAAGCTTAAAAAATTAATAGGTATCCCTTTAGGTAATTCTTCTAGAGATTGAATTTGTACTTGCTCGAGATCCCTGTCATACCTATGAAGATTTATACCATCAGAAATTATGAGTTCATTTAAAGGCTCTTCGTAAACTAATTTAAACTTGCCCTTTCTGTTAGCAAATATTCTTCCCTTAGCTGTCATTACCTTATCTAAGTGCAAAGTTCTTTGTAAGAAAGAGCCCGAGAAATAATCACTGTTTCCTAGTAATGATTCTATTGTCTTTATCTCTGATGATAAAAAGAAAGAGAAAAAAAGAGATAAAAATAATATAAAGTGATAAAACAACTTATTCCTGAGGAGGTGCTGGTGCTAAAACTTCTCTATTTCCATTTGCTGCCATCGGACTTACTATTCCTGCCGATTCCATGGTTTCAATAAGTCTAGCTGCTCTGTTATAGCCAATTCTTAGTCTTCTTTGCACAGCAGAAATAGAAGCTCTTCTGGACTGAGTAACAAAAGCCACAGCTTCGTCATACAATTCATCAGCTTCTCCATCTTCTTGATTATCCATTTCTGAAGGTATACCGGGCATTCCTGTAACCTCGCCCTCTTCTTGAGTTACTTCATCAACATAATTAGCTTTACCTTTATTTCTCCAATCCTCAGCTACCCTTTTAACTTCATCATCACCGACAAATGCTCCATGAACTCTGAGCGGAATAGATGTACCAGCTGCTAGATATAACATATCTCCTTTCCCTAAAAGTTGTTCAGCGCCTCCTTGATCCAATATAACTCTTGAGTCCATTTTTGAAGCAACCTGAAAAGCTGTTCTTGCAGAAATATTTGCTTTAATTAATCCTGTTATAACATCCACTGAAGGTCTTTGAGTTGCTAACAACATATGAATACCTGCTGCTCTAGCCTTTTGGGCAATTCTGGCAATTAACTGTTCAGCAGTTTTCCCTACAATCATCATTAAGTCAGCTAACTCATCTACTGCTAAAACAATGTAGGGTAATTCCTCTAGGAATGGTACTTCTGAAGGAGTCTCACTATCTTCTGGTTTCCAGGTAGGATCCTGTATCGGATTATTAGTTTTAATAGATTCATTTACCTTTTTGTTATAACCATTCAGGTTTCGAACTCCTAATTCAGCCATTAGTTTATACCTTCTTTCCATTTCATTTACGCACCATCTCAATCCGCTTGAAGCTTCCTTCATATCAGTAATTACAGGGCAAAGTAAGTGGGGTATATCTTCGTATACTGAAAGTTCTAACATCTTAGGGTCAATTAATATTAATCTCACTTCTTCTGGTGCTGCTTTAAACAATATACTCATTAACATTGCATTTAAAGCAACTGATTTCCCTGAACCAGTAGTTCCAGCAATTAGTAAATGGGGCATGGATCCGAGTTCAGCTACAATTGCAGAACCGCTTATGTCTTTTCCTAAAGCTATAGTAAGTGGGCTCTTAGAGTTGTCATATTCAACACTAGAAAGAACTTCACTAAGTAAGACTGGCTGTCTATCTTCACGAGGGACTTCTATGCCTATAGTATCCTTGCCCTCTATTACTTCTACTATTCTGACACTAGTTTTAGATAAAGACCTTGCTAAATCCTTATTAATGTTAGAAATCTGATTTACTTTCAAACCACTTGGAAGGCTTAGTTCTAACCTAATCACTACTGGACCTGGTTGGATAGACTCTACTCTAACATCTGATATACCATATTCTGATAGTTTACTTATTACTAATTCGCCGAGTTGATGTAGAGAGGTTTCAGATGTTTCATCTGAAGATTCTTCATTTCTTGAATCCAGTAAAGAAATTTTTGGAGGATTCATAGTCTCTTTATTTTGGAACAACTCTTCTTGTTTCTCTTTTTGGACTCTTTTACTAGTCTCTAGATCTTTATTAGGTTTGAGAACTTCAGCTGGCTTAGCTTGTTCTTTCTTATTAGTATGTTCTAAAACCTTTTGTTGTCTCTCTATCTTTTCTTTTTTAACCTTCTGCTTTTCTCTAACCTTAGAAATAAGTTCACTAAGTTTTTCTCCAAAAGTACCTCCAGAATTTCTTAGGATTTGTTGTGTTCTAAAGATTAAATTTGTCCACGAAACCTCTAAAGAAAGGGTGATACCAAGAAGAAGTAAACTTATAAAGAGTAAACTACTTCCAATCTTGCTCAAGGGAAACAGTGTGTATGAAGAAATTGTTTGACCAATCAACCCTCCTCCTTCTTGGGGTAAAAAAGTACTTCCTGGAGACATAAAAATAGTAATTAGAGTTGTGCTCGAAATTACTACTAAAAACCATCCAAAGATTTTTAGACCTAAGAAACCTGTATATGTTTCTAAAGGTTGAATAGGCTTATTAGAAATTAAGAAATATTTAAGCAAAGGCCATAATAACCAGTAAGGAACTAAAAAGGCTACATATCCTGCAAAAGTATATAAAAAATCACTGAAATAAGCTCCCCAGTAACCCATAAAATTGGATATTTCTTCTGAACTTTCTATAGCACCACTGCTAAAGGACTGAGTAGTCCAACTTGGATCTTGAGGTAAGTATGAAATTAAAGATAATAGTGCAAAGAAGCCTAAAAAGCCCTGTACTATTAACCAAGATTCAAATAATAATTTATTTAATCTTATCCTAGATATGGGAATAGCTTGATCTTTCGATCTTTTAGTTGCTTGAGACTTTTTTGCCACTTAAGAAGGTTTGTTTTACTTATTGTATAGATAAATTATTTATTCTTCTAACTTTACATAATATGTAATTTTAAAATCCAGTTATAATTCATATCTATGGTAGACATAGTAAAAAGGAAATTAGTAATTTTAGGCTCAGGACCAGCTGGCTACACAGCTGGTGTTTATGCAGCTAGATCAGGTTTAGACCCCTGTCTTATTACTGGTTTGGAACAAGGTGGACAATTAACTACAACAACTGATGTAGAAAATTGGCCGGGTGATAGTGAAGGTCTACAAGGACCAGAATTAATGGAAAGGATGCTTAAACATGTTAAAGATCTTAAAGTTGAAGTATTAGTTGATCACATAGAGAAAGTAGATATAAAAAAGCCTCCCTTTAAATTACAAAGTTATGATAAGACCTATATTTGTGAGTCTCTTATCATCGCCACTGGTGCTTCTGCTAGATACCTCGGACTGCCTTCAGAAGAAAAATATTTAGGTAAAGGTGTTAGTTCATGTGCTACTTGCGATGGTTTCTTTTACAAAGATAAGAAAGTAGCAGTAATTGGAGGTGGAAATACTGCTGCAGAGGAAGCTTTGTATCTTTCTAATCTTTGTTCTGAGGTTTTTTTAATTCATAGAAGAGAGGAGTTAAGGGCTGATAAAATTCTTCAAGAAAGATTGTTCAAGAAAGAAAAAGAAGGAAAGATAAAAATCCTATGGAATCATATTATGACTGAAGTTTTGGGAGATGAGAGCATTGTTACGGGCTTACAACTTGAAGAAGTAGCATCTAAAAATAAACTGGAAATAAGTTTAAATGGAGTTTTTATAGCTATTGGTCACACCCCTAATACTTCTATGTTTGAAGGACAACTAAAAATGAATAATGGATATATTACTATAAACTCTGGGTTGGAGGGGCAAGCTACTAGTACAAGTAAACCGGGAATATTTGCAGCTGGAGATGTAGCAGATCATGTATATAGACAAGCCATTACTTCTGCTGGCTCTGGGTGCATGGCTGCCCTTGATGCTGAAAAATATTTGTCTGAGGTTGGATGAAACATCTAAAAATAAGAAAAGAAGGACATATTTGCTGGGTCTACCTAAACAGACCTAGATCACTCAATGCTCTTAATACAGAGATACTCAAGGAATTAACTACATTCAACGCTTCTCTGAAAGAAGATCTAGAGTCTAGAGTAATTATATATACAGGTAGTGGTGAAAATTTTTCTTCAGGAGCAGATCTAAAAGAAAAAACAAAAGCAGTAACAAAACTTGAGGCTTGGAGAAATAATTTTGGTAAACCTGCTATTTGGTCCTTTTTAAAAGTTGATCAAATAACTATAGCTGCAATTAATGGATACTGTCTTGGAGGAGCAGCATGCATAGCTTCAGCATGTGATTTTAGGATAGCTTCTGAAGAGGCAATGCTAGGCTATCCTGAAATAAACTTAGGGATTAATCTTAATTGGCTTGGGTTGCCTTTAGCTGTGAGACTAATAGGGCCTGCAAAGGCAAAGAAGATAGTTATAGGTGGAGTAAATGAGAATGCTGAAACTCTTTTAAGTTGGGGATTCTATGATGCAATACACCCTAAAGATAAACTGATTAGTGCTGCTGAAAGAATGGCAAAATTATTTGCTTCTAAGCCTCCTTTGGCAGCTCAAATGATCAAAAGAAGTGTAAATGAACTAACTTACGCAGGAGATGATGCAATAATGCACATGGACTATGATCAAACTTTATTAACTCATGAAACTCAAGATAGGAAGGAGGCTGTTAAATCTTTTTTTGAAAAGAGAACCCCTGAGTACAAGGGAAATTAAGAAGTCCTTGTTTTTAATGAGTTTTTGGCTTCTTCATATTCTTTTATCATAGAATCTACACATTCCTTAACTGTAGGAACTTCGTGTACTGTACCTATGCCTTGTCCTGAACCCCAAATATCCTTCCAGGCTTTTTTTGAATTATCTCCTGAAAGACCACTGCTACCAAAATTCATATCATTTTTATCTGCATAAGGGAGGTTTTCAGGATCTAGTCCTGCATTCACAACGCTTGGTTTCAGATAGTTACCATGCACTCCTGTGAATGTAGATGAATACATAATGTCGTTAGCAGAACTTCTAACTATCATATCTTTATATCCCTCTGATGCATTAGCTTCTTTTGTGGCAATAAATCTTGTTCCAATGTAGGCAAAATCTGCTCCCATGGCTAAAGCTGATAAGACTGAAGCACCATGAGAAATACTACCAGAAAGTGCTATAGGGCCTTCAAAAAACTCTCTAGTTTCACGAACCAACGCAAAAGGACTTAATGTTCCTGCATGACCTCCAGCTCCTGCACAGACTAAAATAAGTCCATCGGCTCCTTCTTGTATAGCTTTTTTTCCATGCCTTATGTTGATTACATCATGCATTACTTTACCTCCGTAACTATGAACAGAATCAACTACAAATTTTGGAGCTCTTAAGCTGGTTATGACAATTGGAACTTCGTGTTTAGCACAAATGTCCATGTCTTGCTCAAGTCGATCATTCGAATGATGACATATCTGATTAACTGCAAAAGGTGCAACAATGGCTTCTGGGTTAGTTTCTTTATAAGTTGTTAATTCATCTTTAATCTGAGTTAACCACTCATCTAGTTGTTCAGCAGGCCTTGCATTAAGTGCAGGAAAAGAGCCAATTATTCCAGCTTTACATTGTTCTATAACTAGTTTCGGATAGGAAATAATAAACAGAGGGGCTCCTATTACAGGAATTCTTAATTTTTCTTTAAGGATGTTATCTAAGTCCATAAATTTATTGGTTTGATACCCAATAAACCATTGCAATAACTATAACGGCTATGATTGCTAACCAGGCTATTGCATCAACTGTACTATCTTCTTCATTCGAAGTTATGTTTTCATCTTCCATAATTTTTTTTAAACTTTTACGACTACCCTACCCATTTGATTTCCTGACAGTATGCTTTTTATCTCATTATCTAGATTCTCTAGAGAAACTTCTTTTGTAATATCATCTAGTCTATCTAAACCCCAGTCTTGAGAAAAATGCTCCCAAATATGCAATTTATCATTTAATGGTATCTCAACTGAATCTATACCAATTAAAGCATTACCCCTAAGAATAAAGGGGAAAATAGAGCTCTCGAAAGAAGGACCCCCCACAAGACCGCTACATGCTATAGCTCCTCTAGGAGTCAGAGAAGTTAATAACAAACTCAAAATGTCTCCACTAACAACATCTACACCAATATCCCATAGACTTTTTCCTATAGGTTTTCGGGTAATTTCTGATAATTCACTTCTGTCTAGAACTTCTGCTGCACCTAAAGAAGTAAAAAAGTCAGTCTGATCTTTTTTACCAGAAACTGCAGTAACTTGAGATCCTAGTTTATTTAATAACATAACTGCTATAGATCCTACGCCGCCAGATGATCCTGTCACAATAGACTTAGTGTCTTTAAAACCTGAATATTCTCTGAATCTATCTAAGGCATGCACTGATAAGCCTGCTGTCAATCCTGCTGTGCCTAGAGACATTGCTGTTCTAGCGCTTAGGCCTTCTGGTAAATGGACAGCCCAACTAGTTGGAACTCTTATATATTCTGCAAAACCTCCTGAAGTATTCATTCCTAAGTCATATCCAGTTACTATAACTTTATCTCCTTCTCTGAAATCCTTAACTGAGGTTTGAACTACCTCTCCTACTGCATCTATCCCGGGAGTATGAGGATAATTTTTAGTAACACCAGGCATGCCTGTGGCAGACATGGCATCCTTATAATTTAAAGAAGAATAACTTACTCTAATTAAAAGATCATTTTCAGGTAGGCTAGATAAAGATCTTTCTATGACTGAAAGAGAAAATTTACCATCTGTTTCATTCACTTCTAGTGCTTTAAAAGTTTTACTCATCTTTAGAAGAATCTATTCTTATTAATTATTTCATAAAGTTTTAGAACTGTCTTTTCCATTAATTCTTGAACAGCTATGCCTAGTTTTTCTCCAATAGGCTTTCTTTCAAAGTAGTCTAATTCAAGTAGATTAAACTTTGATGATAATTTAAGTAAATAATCATCGGATGTAGCTATTTCATCAATTAAACCTATTTTTTTAGCTTGTTCTCCTTGCCAAACTTCTCCGGTAGACACTTTTTTAACATTTATTACAGGCCTGTTTTGTTTTACAAAATCTTTAAAAACAGAGTGAAGATCTTCAAGTTCCTTTACGAACTTCCTTCTTCCTTGAGGTGTATTCTTTCCTAAGGTTGTCAATGTACGTTTATATTTTCCTGCTGTATGCATCTCAATATCTATGGCATTTTTTTTGAGAAGTCTGTGAAGGTTAGGTAATTGTGCTATAACTCCAATAGAGCCTACAACAGCCCAAGGAGCTGCTACTATTCTGTTCGCTACACATGACATCAAATACCCTCCGCTAGCGGCAACTTTATCTATGCAAACAGTTAAAGAAATCTTATTATCAGTAAGGCGCTTTAATTCAGCAGCACATAATCCGTAGCCATATGCTGATCCTCCTCCACTTTCAACTCTCAAGACAACCTCTTTGCATTTAGATTTTGAACTTAAAATAGCGTTTATCTCTTCTTTTAGTTTATTAACCCCAGTAGCTTGAATATCACCGTAAAAATTCAAAACATAAATTGATTGCTTATCCTGTAATTTTTCTTTCTTTTTCTTTTTATTTTTTTCCTTAATAAATTTTTTGTAGGTTTTCTTATCCATTTGTGAACTCAACACAGCAGAACCCATTTTATCTAATCGATCAGAAAGGTTTTTTATTATGAGATGTCCCTTTTCAGAGAATTTTTTTTGTCGATTAGCGCTAGAAATTATTAATAATGGAAGAATAAGAGCTACTACTACTGTAATAACCTTGAGTAAAAAGAAACCGTAATCGATTAATAGTTCTGTCATTCTCTTCTATTTTGGCTGCATCCTGATTGCGCCATCTAATCTGATGGTTTCACCATTTAAAAATTTATTTTCAACTATATGTCTCACTAAAGAGGCATACTCTTCAGGTAGACCTAGCCTTTTTGGAAATTGCGTCATTTCAATAAGAGGGAGTCTAACTTCGTCTGTAGCCATTGCCATCATTGGTGTATCGAATATTCCGGGAGCTATTGTATTAACTCTAATTCCCATTCTTGCTAGATCTCTAGAAATTGGAAGTGTCATTCCTACAACACCCGCTTTACTTGCACTGTAGGCAGCTTGTCCAATTTGGCCATCAAAAGCTGCCACAGAAGCTGTATTTATGATTACTCCACATTCACCATCTTCTTGTGGTTCATTATTACCCATTTCCACTGCAGTTAATCTAGTTACATTAAAGGTACCAGTAAGATTTATATCTAAAACCATTTTGTAATAATCGAGAGGATGCGCTCCATTCTTTCCTACAGTTTTGCTAGCACTTCCTATACCAGCACAATTTACTAGGATATGTATTGCATTAAATTCACTTTTTGTTTTGTTAATAGCGTCCGCAATAGAAGCTTCATCAGCAACATTAGCTATACAAAATGATGACTCTCCGTTAATAGACTGTGATGCTTTCTCTGCATTTTCTTCATTTACATCCAGAAGCATAACTTTTGCTCCTGCATTACTAAGTTCTTTTGCTGTTGCTAAGCCAAGTCCAGAAGCCCCGCCTGTTATAAGTGCTACCTTCTCTGAAATATCCACCTTTTCCCCGAGTAAGTTTTACAAAGGTGCTGCATATTACACGATAAATAGAACAAGAAAAACCTCTACTATAAGGATATAGCTTAGTATGCACCTAAAAAACAAAAGATTAAGACCTTTTGCACCATTAAAAAGCATAAAAACTCAGATTATTCATTCAAATCAGTAATAGAGATTAATATTACTTAGGCATAAAACTTGCATGTAAATATGTAGGTTTTCATTTAATTAGGAGTATTTTTTATGAGTAAAATATATAAGTTTATTTTTGTTAGTTTAGTTTCCATGAACTTCTTTTCTGTATCAGCTGCTGAATTTGAATCAAATGTAGCTATTACTTCAGATTACATATGGAGAGGTTGGACACAGAGCAATGAGGATCCTTCTATTTCTGGAGGTTTCGATATTACTGGAGAGAATGGTTTGTATTTCGGAACATGGGCTGCAAGTGTGACTGGAGGCACTGAACTAGATTATTATTTTGGGTATTCAAATGAAACTGAAGATGGCTTTGGATATGACCTTGGATATATAGCATATACATACCCACAACATGACTCTGCTCTTGGTTTAGACTTAGATTTTGAAGAGATTTATTTAGGTTTATCGTATAGCTTTGTTGGTCTCATTTATTCATCCGGTCAAGATGATGCAGAAGATAATCTAGAATTATCTTTGTCAATCGGAGATACGGGTTTAGCAGCTACTTTTGGGCAGTATGACAATATAGGTGATTACTATTCTCTTACTTATGACCTCCCTACTAAGTTAGCAGGATTATCAGTTTCTCTTGGTTACAGCGACCTTAGCGTAGATGGAGATTCATCTTTAGATGAAGATGGTTTTTTTATAACCTTCTCAATGTAATTAACCTTCCATTAATTGAAGCATGGTAAAAAAGCTGGAAAATATTCTAGCTTTTTTACTTGTTTTTTAGAGGAGCCGCATAAGTAGTTAATATTTTTTTTCTTAAGCTATCATTCAATCCATATAATCTTTTATTTAGTTGCTGAACTTCCTTTTTAGTAATAAGAGATTTGTCATATATATCATACTTATTATCTTCTCTGGAAAGTTCAAATGCTGCTACATGATTAATAGGCCAAAGTTTAAAATTATTAATAATCTCTTCATCAATAGTTTTAACTAAATCAACCATGTCACCACTAAAACTTTTTAATGATTTACATATATGAAGATGTACTCTTCCTTTTATGCCTGTTATTCCCTGAACAAGTTCTTTTATATCGCGTCTATTATTTTCTTCTGGAGATAATTTTTTCCACCCTTCCCATCCTATAGCTTTGACTTTATCTAAAGGATCGAATTCATAGGATATAACAATAGGGGTTAGATTCACTTTTGATACCCATTCCTGTAAAGAAAATCTTTTTCTTGAGTCCAAATAGAGCATTTTTAAAACAGCTTCTTCTGTAAAATCATTACCATCATTTGCTCTTCCTTCTTTTTGAGCTATCCACACACTTTCTTGATCCTTAATTAAAGACATATAAATATAGGCTGATAACCTCTTCAGACTAGAATAAGCTTCTTTCATTCCAGAGATATTTCTATGAACCACGAAACTCTTATTTAGTTTCATTATCTTTTCAGCAAAACTTCTATCTAATAAATTATCTCCTATAGCTATTCTCACAGTATTCATATTTCGTAAAAATAAAGAATAATTTAGAAATAAAGGATCTAAAGAGATATCTCTATGATTTCCTATGTACAATGTTGGAATATGCATCAAATTCTCCTCTCCAGAGATGCTAAATCCAGAGGTTGTTTTTTTGATCATGGATTCGACCAAAGGTGCTAATGACGACTGGAATTCCTTTATTGTTTTAACATCTCTAAAATGTTGAAGAAATTTCCTTCTTACTATCCTTGAAATTGTTGAAGCGAAGAGTTTGGATAAGATCGGGTAATTTATTTTTGCTAAAGTTAAATGGAATATATGGTCTTTGATAAGAGAAATTACTTCCGCCTCAACCTCCTCATCCATAAAAGGTCTTATTGAATCAAAGTCTTGTGCCAAGCTAATTATTTTTTACTATGACAAAAGGGTAATCATTATCCCAGCAGCTACTGTTGATCCTATCACTCCAGCAACATTGGGACCCATAGCATGCATTAGTAGGAAGTTTTGAGGGTTCTCTTCTAGTCCTACCTTATTTACGACTCTAGCTGCCATAGGAACAGCAGATACGCCAGCAGCACCAATTAATGGATTAATCTTAGTTTTAGAAAAGATATTTATGCCTTTTGCCATCAAGACTCCACTTGCTGTTCCTATAGAAAATGCAACTGCTCCCAACAGGAGTATTCCTAAAGTTTCTGTCTCTAAGAAACCCTCTGCTTTTAATTTTGATCCTACTGCTAAACCTAGGAAAATTGTTACTATATTTATTAAGGAATTTTGTACAGTATTACTTAGTCTATCGACTACTCCAGCTTCCCTCATCAAATTACCAAGACAAAACATACCCAATAAAGGGGCAGAAGCAGGTAAAGCTAGAGCAACCACTAAGACAAGAAGTATTGGAAAGAGTATTCTTTCTCTCTGGTTAACTTCTCTGAGTTGATGCATTTGAATAGACCTTTCAGATTTAGTCGTAAAAAATTTCATTATTGGAGGCTGTATAAGTGGAACTAAAGCCATGTATGAGTAAGCTGCTACCGCTATGGCTCCTAATAAATCTGGTGCCAGAATGCTCGATACATAAATCGCTGTCGGTCCATCTGCTCCTCCAATAATTCCAATAGCAGCTGCATCCTTAATAGAAAAGTCTACCAATCCAGTTATAGATAAACCCACAGCACCAAATACAGTGGCAAATATCCCTACTTGAGCAGCCGCTCCAAGCAACATAGTCTTTGGATTTGCTAATAGAGGACCAAAATCAGTAAGAGCTCCTACTCCCATAAAGATGATTAAGGGAAAAGCTGTTGTTTTAATGCCGTTTTCGTAGAAAAAATATAAGATGCCTCCGGGGTCAGCTAGACCTGCTTCTGGTATGTTTGCTAATAAGCCTCCAAAACCTATTGGTAAAAGAAGTAAAGGTTCAAATTTTTTTGCAATAGCAAGGTATAACAAAAGTAAGCAAATAAAAATCATACATATTTGCCCCAAGCTTATATTTAAAAGACCAATAATTTCAGTTATTTCCATCTTTAGCTAAGAGAGATCATAATTTGATCTACAGCAACCTCATCTCCTTCGGAAACATGGATAGTTTTTACAATCCCTGAGTCTAAAGATTGAACTTCCGTTTCCATTTTCATGGCTTCTAGAATAAGCACTACTTGGCCTGAATTAACTTGATCACCCTCTTTTACTAGAACCTTATGAACATTTCCTGCAAGAGGACTTGGTATTGGGATATTGCTTTCTTGATCATGATTTTGCTCTACTTTTGTTTGGTTTTGTATTTCTGCTTTACTAGAGACCAAAGTTGCATCGTATCCATCAACTTTTACTATGTACTCTTCATCTTCTACGGCTACCTTGTAATACCCCTCTGATTGCTCTATTACTTGAGCAGGATTTTCTTCAAAAAAGTCTGGATCATTTCTGTTAACGAAAAATTTTTCAGCAACTTGTGGAAAAATTGAAAAAGTTAAGAGATCTTCATCTGATTTAAGATCGGCATGAAAATTTAAATCCTTAGCCTTTTCTTTAAACTTTCTTTTTAGTTCTTCCAATTCCGGTTTGATTAGATCTGCAGGTCTACATGTGATGGCTTCTTTTTCTCCTAGAACTCTTTTTTGAAGTTGTTCATTTACATTAGAAGGGGTTTTGCCATATTCCCCTGAAAGTAGATCGCTAGTTTCTTTTGATATGCTCTTATATCTTTCTCCAGACAAAACATTTAATACTGCCTGGGTTCCAACTATCTGTGATGTAGGAGTAACTAGGGGTATAAAACCAAGATCCTCTCTTACTTTTGGAATCTCTTCTAAAACTTCATTTAATTTGTCGCTTGCCTTTTGTTCTTTTAATTGATTTTCCATGTTAGTAAACATGCCTCCTGGTACCTGGGCTACTAGAATCCTAGAGTCTATTCCTTTGAGAGAACCTTCAAATTTTGAATATTTTTCTCTTATAGGTCTGAAGTAAGCTGCTATCTCTTCAAGTGTTCCTAAATCTAAACCTGTAGCACGAGGTGTATCCTGAAGGATAGCTACAATAGATTCAGTTGGCGAATGACCATAAGTCATGCTCATTGATGAAATAGAAGTGTCAATATTATCGATTCCTGCTTCCACAGCCTTTATTGCAGTAGCAGTAGACATTCCTGTCGTGGCATGACACTGCATATGTATAGGTATTTGTAGCTCTTTCTTTAATCTTGTTACTAGATCAAAAGCTATATAGGGTTTTAATAAACCTGCCATATCTTTGATGGCAAGAGAGTCAGCACCTAAATCTTCAATTTTTTTGGATAAATCTATCCAGGTTTCGATTGTGTGAACCGGACTAATTGTATATGAGATCGTTCCTTGTGCATGCTTACCATTTTCTTTTACCGATTTGATAGCAGTTTCCAAATTTCTAGTATCATTCATAGCATCAAAAACCCTGAAAACATCTACGCCATTCTTTACGCTAGTTTCAACAAATTTTTTAACTACATCATCTGCATAATGCCTATACCCTAGAATATTCTGACCTCTTAACAACATTTGCTGTGGAGTATTTGGCATAGCTTTTTTTAATTCTCTAATTCTTTCCCAAGGGTCTTCTCCTAAGTACCTTATGCAAGCATCAAAAGTTGCCCCACCCCACGATTCTACTGACCAAAATCCAACGCTATCTAACTTTTCTGCTATTGGTAGCATATCGTCTAATCTTACTCTTGTAGCTAATAAGGATTGTGATGCATCTCTAAGAACTACATCTGTTATTCCTAATGGACTATCAGAATTCATAATTACCCTCTTTTGTTATGAAATTTAATAGCAGCTTCCTTGATTGCTTGTTCAAGATGAGAATCTTTCTTTTCTATTAATTCAGTTAAAGATAATTGTATGACTAATTTTGACATCAACGAAGTTAAGAAAATTAAAAGACAAAGAAATATAAAGACTGTAACTAAGCCATATAACAACAAATTTGAAGCTTCTGCTAATAGTTGATGTTCCAAAATTTTATCCTATAAGTAATTTTATCATAGTAAAATTTTAGGAAAAATATTCTCAGGTGAAAAAGAAATTAAAAGAACATACATGTCTATAAAAAAAAGAAAAACAAATATGTAATATAAGTACCTAAGGTAAAATGGGTAGACATTCAATTTATAAATTCTAATAAACATTACAAAAATGCATAAAGTTCATCCATATTTTGAAGGTTTTTCTTTTTTTGGGTTTGTACATAGAGGAGGCGATGAGAAAGAAACAGAAAATACTTTAGAAGCTTTTCAATACTCTTCAGATTTAGGCTTTGTTTTTATGGAAACTGATGTTCAGGCAAGTAAAGATGGGCAAATAGTTATTTTTCATGATGATAATCTTGAAAGAATGGCTGGAATTAGAAATCAAATTAGAAATCTCTCATTCCAAGAAATAAAAAAGATAGAGCTTAAAGGTGGAGGCAGGATACCTCTTTTATCTGAAGCCTTAAGTTCATTTCCTAATCTAAGATTTAATATAGATATTAAAACAGAAGATGCAGTAGAAGAAACGATAAGAATAATAAAATCTAATCGAAGTATAAATCGAGTCTGCCTAGCTTCTTTTTCTTCTAAAAGGCTTAAAAAGATTAGAAAAATAGCTGGAGAAGGTACATGTACTTCTTCCGGTCAAATGGATATCTTGAAGTTAATTATCAACTCTCTAGGTCTAAATATTGTAATCCCTGAGGGGGATTGCGCCCAAGTTCCTGTTTCACAATGGGGAATACCGATCGTTACAAGATCCTTTATTGAGAATAATCATAAACTAAATAAATTTGTACATGTTTGGACAGTAGATGACGAATACGAAATGAATCGTTTATTTAATTTAGGAGTTGATGGGTTAATGACTGACAAACCCTCAGTCTTAAAAAAGTTCATGAAAGAAAAAGGTTTATTTAATTCTTAGGTACTTTCCATAGTAGAATTAATCCAGGTATAAAAAGTATTAATAAGCTTAAAATACCTAAACTTGGGCTATCAGTTAGTAATGCGATACCAGACACCATAAATGGTCCTATAAAGACAGATGATTTTCCAATAAAGTTATAAAATCCAAAAAATTCTGCTGCTTTCTCAGTCGGTATTAGACTACTAAAGAAAGATCTACTTATAGCTTGAACACCACCTTGAACTAGACCGATTACTGAAGCTAAGATAAAAAACTCAGTTGCTGTATCCATTTGAGCACTAAATATTACTACAAAGATATAAACCAATATTGCAAAAGAAAGAGATTCTCTGTGACCAAATCTATCAGCATATAAACCGAAAATTAGAGTAGCTGGGAACCCGATAAATTGGGTAAGAAGTAAAGCACTAATCATTGATTGTGCAGAGAGACCTATATCAGAACCATAGGAAGTAGCCATTCTAATAATAGTATCTACACCATCCATGTAAAGAAAATAAGCAAGTAAAAAAATTACTGCCCTCTTGTATTTTCTAATTGATTTTCCTGTTTCATATAAACTTTGAAATCCATCAAAGATAATTTTTAAAAGAGGTTTTCTCTTATCTCTTAGATTTGGTTCATCTACATTTATAAATATAGGGGTTGAAAAAATACTCCACCATAGAGCCACTGACAAGAAAGACCATAAAACTGCTTCAATTTGAGAATTGAAACCAAAAAAGTTAGGGAATGAAAACATTAGTACATTTAAAAGAAACAATAGACCTCCTCCTAAATACCCTAAAGAGAATCCAAGAGAAGAAATATTATTTCGTTCCCCTTCTTTAGCTACTGAAATCAGAAGAGAATCATAAAAAATATTTCCCCCAGAAAATCCTATAACACCAAGAGCATAGAAGGTTACAGCAATCTTCCATGAGCTCTCAGAAATAAAAAATAAATACCCTGTTGAAATGATACCTAGAAAAGCAAAAACAAATAAAAATCTTTTTTTAGAGTTTCCGGAGTCAGCAAAAGCTCCTAAAACAGGTGCACTGATGGCAATGAATAACCCCACAATTGAATTTGCTGAACCAATAACAAAAGTGCTCTCAGCATCTGATAAACTAGAACCCCAATAAGATTTAAAAAATAAGGGGAAAAATCCTGCCATAACACTAGTTGCAAAAGCTGAATTTGCCCAATCATAAACAGCCCAACTAAAAGCAGATTTATTAATTTCTTTTTGACCTATCCTCATCTTGTGTGAATAATTTAAATAATTTTAAGGAATATATAATGCAAGAAGATAAAAAAACTATAATTACTTTGGGTGCTTTCTTTAGTTTGATAGGAGTTGTGACTGTAGCATTGATTGTGCTTTCTTTATATCTTAGTTAATTTACTGTGTTTCTGAGTTTTTTATTGCTCCTAAGAGGTGAATAGTTTCTTTTATACCTTCTTCTAAATTATCACTAAACTTGAAACCAATAGATTCAATTTTTTTAGATGAAACTTCGTAAGATAACTGGTTCATAATTTCAGTGTCTACAAAATCTATTTTTACTTCTTTGATATATTTTTGAATACAACCTACTACTTCCTTAACCGTACTATTTGAAGTAACAACATTAAATATCTCACCATTAAAGATATCCTTTTCGATAAAAAACTTAAAGGCATTTACTGCATCATTTAAGCCAAGGTAAGGTCTTTTCTGATCTAGAGCTGTGCTCCATACTGATAATGATTCTCCTAAAGAAGCCTGCCAGCAAAATTTATTTACAGCTGTATGAAAACGCATACCCCTTGAAGAACCAAAAATTGTTCCTAACCTAAGTATAGAAGCCTTAAGTTTATTACTAGCAACTTTTTCTTTTATTTTTTCTTCTGACTTTAGTTTTGTTTCAGCGTAAGGACTCTGAGGCAATAGATCTTCCTTTGAACAATTTTCGTCTACCTCTTCTTCTTGGCTTCCATAAACACTTGTTGTTGAAGGAAAAAGTAGTTTACAACTATTTGCTTCACAAGCAGAAATTACTTTAAGAGTCCCTTGATAGTTAACCGCTTCTACATCATCTTTTCTTTCAAAACTAGTTGCAGCATCTGTTAATGCAGCTAAGTGAATAACTACATCAATATCTCTAAATAGCTTATTAAGATTAGCATCAAGAATATCTTCTTGATGGAAAAGAAAATTAACATCTGAAGGTAAATTAAAAAGAGAAGAAAATCTTTGTGTTGATAAATTATCGATCATTTTTACTAGACTAAAATCATTTCCATTTAGGCTATGTATTAACTTTGATCCGATATGTCCTAATGAACCAGTTATAAGAATTTTCTTAGCCATTTAGATAATGCTTTAAACATTCTGAGTAATAATCTTTTGTTATTGTAAGACCTTCTTCTAACTCTATTGAAGTTTTCCATCCCAAAATAGATTTAATTTTTTTATTGGTAAATACTGCATCTCCTACCTCGATACTTTCTTTATCTTCGGGCCAGTCCAACATAGACACTCCTCCTCCAATTACTTCCGCTGTTTTTTCTGCTATTTCTTTGACAGAAAAATGATTATCAGAACAAGCAATAAAAGTCTCTCCTTGAGAGTCTTCTGATAAACAAGCTAATTTAAGAGCATTAATAGCATCTTCAACGAAGATAACATTTCTTAATTGATCTCCCGGTTTGAATACAGTTATTTTCTGTCCTTGAAGAGCAAGACCAATAAAAAAATTATTAAAAGTAAAGTTTGGGCTATGGATAGCTGCTCTTGGACCATAAACATTAGGTAATCTAACTACACAACACCTTAACCCATAAGCCTTAGCGTATAAAAGAGTGTATTTTTCTCCAACTACTTTATTTGCTGAATACATGTCAGTTGGAAATTCAGGATGCAATTCATCACTTGGTGAGGACCTCATTGGTCCTATTTGCGTAGTTGTACCAATATGAACAAAAGAAATATCAGGCTCTATAGTCTTAATTGATTCAAGAATATTTAAAACTCCGAGGGTATTGGTTCTTAAATTTTCCCACGGTTTTTTCATTGAAATCGAATGAGAAGTGCTTGCTGCTGCATTAAAAACAACATCTTTCCCTTTAACAGCATCGAGAATAGTATCGTAATTAATGATGTCTTCTTTTAGAATCTCAATGTCGGATTCTATATTTCTTATATTAAAAGAATTACTTCCAGATTCAGGATCTGAATTATCAAGTATTGTTATTTCAGCTCCCTCATTTATTAGACTGTGTGCCAGGTTACTTCCTATAAACCCTATGCCTCCCGTTATCAATATTCTCTTGCCCTTAAAACTATTCATATAACCTTGCTTTGATCAAAACCATTAATTGCTGAAGAGACTTCTTCTACTTCCTTATCTAGTAGTTCAGGATACATAGGTAAAGAAAGAATTTTCTTTGATATTGATTCGGTAATCTTCAAGTCTCTTTGTTTCAATATAGATGTATAAAAGGGTTGTAAATGGACAGGAAGAGGATAATGAATATTGACAAAAATCTCTTTTTTATGGAGATGCTCCATCAAATTATCTCTATTATCAGATTGGATCACAAAAAGATGATAAACATGAGTAGATTCTTCCCTTTCTTTTGGAAGTTGTATATTTGAATCACAGAGTAAATCCTGGTACATACGAGCAATCCTAATTCTTTTCTTATTATCTAAATCAAGATATTTAAGTTTAACCCTAAGAATAGCTGCCTGAATCTCGTCTAGTCTTGTATTCCATCCTAAAGTGGAACTGCTATATCTTTCTTTCCATCCATACTCCCTAAGCTCTAAACATTTTTCAGCTAGAACATCATCTTGTGTTAATACTATTCCTCCATCACCTATTGCTCCTAAATTTTTTGTAGGATAAAAACTAAAACAACTTAAATCTCCAAAACTTCCCACTCGTCTACCTTGATAATCTGCTCCGTGTGCCTGGGCACAGTCTTCTATTAAAAAGATACTATTTCTTTTAGCTATCTTCTTAATTCCCTCAATATCTGCAGGGCATCCATATAAATGAACTAATATTATTGCTTTCGTATTTTCTGTTATTGCTGCTTCTAATTTACTTAAATCTATCGAAAAAAAATTAGGCTCTATATCTACTAAAACTGGTTTTGCTCCTGACATAATTATTGATGTGGTTGTTGCTACAGCTGTGTGTGAAACAGTAATAACCTCATCCTCAGAACCAACTCCACATGCTTTTAAAGCAACAAGCAAAGCATCAGTTCCATTTCCTACACCAATACCATAATCAACTCCAATATAATTAGAAAATTCTTGTTCAAAGCTTTTTACTTCATCTCCCAAAATATAATTCCCTTGATTCAATACATTTGAGATAGCGGTATCAATTTCTGACTTATAAGAATTGTATTGTTCTAAGGGGTTAGCACACCTAATCATCCTATAACTCTTATCTCTGGAACATAAATTATCCACTTACCACCTTTTTCTTCAAATTCTTTCTCTTTAGCAAAGATTTCTTTTGAGTGGTTATAACCAAATAGTAAAGCGTAATCAGGGTAGTTATCCCTGAACTCTTCATGCGGCACTATTGGAATATGAGTTCCTGGGCTAAATTTCCCTTGTTTTAAGGGGGTGGTGTCATAAATACAATCAATTAAATCTGTATTGATATCACAGTAATTTGTAATTGTTGTACTTTTTGAAGTAGCCGCATATCCTGCAATGCTTTTTCCTTCTTTTTTTATATTTTTTAGAACTTCCAGTAAATTATTTCTGTACCTTTCGCAATTCTCTTTAAATTGGATAAAGGTATTGTGATTTGTTAAGCCAAGTTTATTTTCGTTAACCAATATTTCTTCTACGCGTTTGGTTGCAGGTCGAGTATTTTTTCTTGAAAGAAAATATCTCATAGAACCTCCGTGAGTTTCCTGGTGTTCTACATCAATTAGTTCCATATCGTATTTGCTAATCAAGTTCTTTACTGAATGTGCTGAAAAAAGAAAGGTATGTTCATCATAGATCTGATCATAAGTTGTCTTCTCAATTACATCACCTAAATAAGGATCTTCAAAGATTACTATCCCATCTTCATCTAATAAAGTAGCAATACCTTCTATAATAGAATTTATATAAGGAATGTGACACATAACATTAGCAGCAATAAAAGCATTTGCTTTACCATTTTCTTTGACAATTTGTTCTGCAAGTTCTTTATTAAAAAAACTAACCATAGTATTTATTCCTCTTGAAGAAGCTACTGCAGCAACATTTGAAGACGGCTCTATACCTAAATGCTTTATTTCTTTTTCTGCAAAATTCTTAAGCATAATACCGTCATTACTACCTATCTCTACTACAAAAGAATCTTGATCTATATATTGAAAAACTGACTCAGAAAATTTCTTAAAATGCTGATCCATTAGAACAGAAGTGCCAGAAAAAAAAGCGTAGTTATCATGAAACATCTTCTCTGGTTCTGGTTGATTAATTAATTGGAAACTTTTACATTTATTACAAAAAGCTGTCTCCATCTCAAAGAAATATTCATCTTTAAAGTCTTCCTTCCTTAGAAAGTTATTAGCTAAGGGCATCCTACCGAAAGACATAAAGGGTGAGATATTCTGGTCACAAACCCAACACTTCTTTTCTTTTATTGTGTTATTCATTCTTTTCTCTTATTTTGTTAAGACAATAAGTTATCTATATAAATATACAAAGAAGTAAGAAACAGTTGTTTCATTATAAAAAATTAGTCTTATTTTATCTTACTTTAATATCTGGGTCTGGAGCCCCTTTTCTTATTTTCTCTAAAAATTTACCTAAGGGGGCAGGTTTTGATACATCTTGTACTGTATCGTTTAACCAAAACTCTTTCCATGATGGCCATAAAGAATGGAATTGTCCTTCATAGTTATCAACATCAGGCCATCTCATTTTTAAATCCCCTAATGGGGGTTTATTTAGATCTGTTGCATACCAATATAAAGGTAATCTTTTTTTAAAGTACCATGATCCTTTAATCTTTTCATATTGATCCCAATACATCATCTGCATAATTATCCATTCATTCTCGGTTTCATGTTCGTTCTTAGAATAAACAACACCAATAGCGTTTTTGTCATCTTCAAATTCAATAATTTGGTTCCCAATATGGTGAGAAGTGCCCGTAAATTGATTTCTTAAAGTTTCATTAAACCAATTTTTAAGAGCAAGCCTTCCTACCTCATTCCTTCCCACCTTTACATCTTCCGGAAAAAGGTTAACTAAAGAATCGAGATCTCTAGTATCTAAAGCTAAGGCATACTTTGAAGCTAATTCTTTGATCTCCTCTCTAGATTCTAATCTATTTAAACGCGCCTCTAATTCTTTAGACATAGGATAAATTATATTAATGAAAGTAGTCTTGGTCTTATGAAAACAGTTTTTTTGAATCTACTAAGGTTTTCTCCATTCCTTCAACAAGAGCTGACATAATTTCTTCTGCCGGTCTAACAGATTTAATCATGCCTATTCCTTGGCCAGCAAACCCTGGATTTATATCTTGACGCTCATCAGCATCTGCAGAAGCTAAAACTGATCCAGCAACTGCTGATTGAAAAGGCATCGGTAAAGGATCGTGTTTAGACCTTTCCCAAAAATCAGTCCATGCACTCCTTATAATTCTAGCTGGTTTTCCGGTTATAGACCTTGAAATTACAGTTCCTTCTTCTGTTGCGTCAACTATGGCTTGTTTTTGGTGTTTATATATACCTGCTTCTTCAGAAGCTAAAAATGCAGAACCTACCCAGACACCTTCAGCTCCCAACATAAGAGCTGCTGCAATACCTCTTCCATCACTTATTCCTCCTGCACCTAGTACTGGTATACCATTAGCGGCATCAACTACCTGAGGAATTAATGCCATTGTCCCTATTGGTGAATTATGTCCTCCTGCATCATGTCCTTGGGCTACAATAGCATCGACACCAGCAGACGAGACCTTCACTGTATGTCTAACAGCCCCTACTACTGTCATAATCTTTGTATTATTTGCTTTCAATCTTTCCATCCAAGGAGCTGGATTTCCTAAACCTGCCGCATATACTGGTACTTTTTCTTCTATAACAACCTCCATTTGTTCTTCAAAAAACTCCTTTGTAAACAAGCCAACACTCTCAATTTCTGTTGCTTTCCTATCACCTTCTATCATTTTTAATCCGTGCTCATTCATAAATCCTTTTGCTAATTCTTGATAATCTTCAACTAATTCTGCTGGATTCTTTCCTTCATTTTGTTTTAAATTTCCACCCCCCCTTACTGACATAGGAAGTAAAGTATCTATTCCAAATGGTTTATCAGTTAACTCTTTTGTTTCCTGTATCCATCTTCTCATTTGGCTTGGAGTGCAAGCTGCTGCTCCTAAGACTCCTAATCCACCAGCATTAGAGACTGCTGCTGCAAGCTTTGGATTTGCTGCTCCGCCCATTCCAGCTAAAAAAATTGGATATTTAATTCCAAAGACCTCGCATATTCTACTTTTGATAGTCATACTACTCCTTAACTTAATATTAATTGATTAATTTACCTTTCTCTACAATTAAGAACTGTCTACTCTCTTCGTTAGCTGATTCAGTTAGGTTGTCATCTATTTTTCTTACTGCTCTATCGGGAGCATATTGCAGTATATACGCCTTCCTAGGATCTGAAGTAATATTTGGTCCAGTGCGATGAGGAGTTAAAGATGAAAAAACTGCCATACTTCCTGCACTCAAATGAATAGGTATAGCTTTTGAAGAATCTAAAGTTAATTCATAACCTAAATCTGTTAACTCATGTCTTAGAGTCCCTTGTCTATGAACTGATGGAATTACCCATGGACAACCATTTTTCACATCAGTATCAGTTAAAGCTAGCCAACAAGTTAAATAAGACTGCGGTTCAAGGAAGGTGTAACCATTATCCTGATGCCAGGGAAACTCATCTCTAGTGCCAGCTTTTTTATACACGGCTTGATCCCAATATAGACGAACATCACTTCCTATTAAATCGCGGCAAAGACTAGAAAATATTTTGTGTTTACTAAATTTTTTTAATTGCTCAGATTGAGTTACTAAATGAGTTGTAAAAGTTATTTCTTCTGCTCGCGATATAAAAAACTTCCCTTCATCAAATTTTTTTAAATCTTCTGTGATTTGAGCTTCTAAAGGATCAATTATAGATATCAATTCTTTCATTAAGTCTTCATCAAAGATATTATCAAGGATGATAAAACCATACCTACTAAAATCTTTGACTTGTTTAGTGCTTAAGTAGGAATAAGGACCCTTAGGAACAGACCAACAAAATTCTTTGTTAAATGGATGTTTTTCTAATTCCATTAATTATTGATTTGAATACACTGGAGGTTTCTTAGCTGCCCAAGGTTCTGTCTTCTCGATCTGGGATGCTAAAGAAACTAGTAAACTATCATTTCCAAATTTTGCCGTAAACATTGAGCCAATAGGGAGTCCATCAGAACTAAAACCAAGAGGAAGAGAAATGCTTGGCTGGCCGGTTTGATTATAAATGCCTGTAAAACAAGAATAAGAGGATAATCTTTGAATGTAAGTGGCAACATCTTGGGAAGACATGTCTATTTCTCCTATTTTTACTGGTGGTGTAGTTAAAACAGGACTTAGAATAATATCAAACTCTTCCATAAACTTTCCTAATACTCTTCCGGCTTGATGATTTACTAATGTAGCCCTAGCATACTGATCAGAAGAGAATTGCTTTCCATTCTCATACATTCTGTACGTAATATTCTCAACCACATCAGGTGTTACTGAAGAACCAGTTGCTTCTGCTCTTTGGTCTAATGCTACTGTTACATTTGCTGAGATTATTACTCCTATAGCCTCAGCTAAGGCTCCGCTATCAACTTTAGGAGCTGT
Source organism: uncultured Gammaproteobacteria bacterium (assembly GCA_964571215.1). Lineage (GTDB taxonomy): Bacteria > Pseudomonadota > Gammaproteobacteria > Magnimaribacterales > Magnimaribacteraceae > CAJWPI01. The sequence goes on along the minus strand of CAZMZZ010000005.1, from coordinate 20,711 downwards.
TCTTTCAACAGAATGGCCTAGACTTTCACATAGATTAGCTGTTTGATTAATTGAAGAAACTACGTCTTCATCCATTTGTATATCTTCATCTGGTAAATTAAGAGCTATCTTTAATTTACCTGGGTCTTTTTTAGTAAAGGACAGAAATCCCTCTGTTTCTTCAGGAGCAGTATAAGGATCTCCAGCTGCTAACCCTGTAGTGGCATCTAAAAGAGCTGCAGAATCTCTTACAGTATTAGATACACAATGACTTATAGATTGACCTGCCCAACCTTCACCTCTATCAGGTCCCATAGGAGTTCTCGCTCTTGTAGGTTTTAGACCCACTAATCCGCAACAAGAAGCAGGGATTCTTATAGAGCCTCCTCCATCACTAGCATTTGCCATAGGTAAAACTCCTGAAGCTACAGCAGCAGCCGCACCACCAGAAGAGCCCCCTGCTGAATGATCTAAACCCCAAGGGTTTCTGGTTGGACCATAAAGTTCTGGTTCAGTAGTAACAGTTAATCCAAATTCAGGACTATTTGTTTTCCCAAAAATAACTAACCCTGCCTCTAGATATCTATCTACCAATGTACTGTTATGGTCTGCTACATAATCTTTAAAAAATTTACTACCAAATGTTGTTTTAGTTCCAGTAAGCAAAACATGAAGGTCTTTAAGTAGGAAAGGAACGCCAGTAAAAAGTCCTTTAGGTAATCCTTCTTTGATCAAAGCTTTAGCTTCATCATAATGTTTTAGCACAACAGCATTAGTTTTATCATTTACTTTCTCATTTCTATTTATAGCCTCATCAAGAAGTTCTTCAGCCGAAACTTCTCCTTTATTGACTAGTTCAGCTAAACCTAATGCATCATATTCATCATATTCTTTAAATCCCATTCTTAACCTCTTGTAAATTTTAGTTTTTTTCCATTCTTATTTGAAACAATCTGACCATTTCTAAATATTCTCTCTCCATTTACTATGGTTTCAACAATACTAGATTTAAAAGTATACCCTTCAAATGGAGACCATCCACATTTATAAAAAAGCTTTTCTTTTTTATCTTGTTGTTCTTTATTCATATCTACTAAAACTAAATCAGCCCAATATCCTGGTTCAATAAAACCTCTTTTTTCTATTTGGAATCTTTTTGCTATGTTATGAGAAGTAACCCTAGGAACATCAGTTATCTCTAGATCGCCTTCATGTACCATTTCTAGAACTACCAATAATGAGTGTTGTACAGATGGCATTCCAGAAGGACAGTCTAGGTAGTCATTTTTCTTCTGACTTAAAAGGTGGGGCGCATGGTCTGTTGCAACATAGTCTATTGAACCCTCCTTTAAAGCTTTTTTTAAATATTTCTTGTCTTTTTCATCTTTTATGGATGGGTTGCATTTAATAATGTTCCCCTTATTTTTATAATCTTTAGAACAAAAAAACAAATGAGGAATACAAACTTCACAGGTAATCTTTTTCTCTTCGACATTAGGTTTTACTTCAGCTCCATAAATGGACTGAAACATTTTAGTTTCATCTTCAGTAGAAATATGAAGGACATGTAAGTCTGATCCATGCCTTTTAGCTAAATCTATTGCCTTCTCAGTTGATAATTTACATGCCTCTCTTGATCTTATAATCTCATGTTGGCTTATTGGAATTTGAGGTCCATATTTCTTTATAGCTTTCTTCTCATTTTCTGTAATCGAGGGGGTGTGTTCACAATGAGTCGTAATTAATACAGGGCTATATTTAAAAATATTCTCTAATGCATTTTCATCATCCACAAGTAAATTACCAGTAGAAGAACCCATAAACACCTTAACTCCACATACTTCTTTAGGATAAACTTTTTTTATCTCTTCAATGTTTTCGTTGCTGGAACCCATGTAAAAAGAGTAATTAGCTAATGAACTTTTGCTTGCAATTTCATTCTTCTTTTTCCAAAGTTCATAGTTTAGTGTAGGTGGAATCACATTAGGCATATCCATAAATGAAGTGGTCCCTCCTGCAACTGCAGCTCTTGATTCACTTTCTATATTTCCTTTTTCTGTTAAGCCTGGTTCACGGAAATGGACCTGATCATCTATAACTCCTGGAAATAAATACATACCTGAAGCATCAATTACCTCACCCTTACTTTCTAAACTATTAGAAACTTTCTCAATTCTTCCGTCTTTAATATAAACATCAAGTTCTTTAACTTTACCTTCATTTACCACTTTTGAGTTGATTATTGAAAGGTCAGTCATGTTTAGTTAGGTATTCAAATTGATATTTATCAACTTGAAGCATGAAGACCTGCTCTTCTCCCAGAGAAGACACAATCTCCTATAGATAAACCACTTACATATATATTTGAGCAGACCCCAACTGCTGTTCTTCCCGCAGCATAGAGACCTTCAATAGATTCTCCATCTCTGTTTAGAACATTCCCTGATTCTTCATTTACCTTTAATCCGCCTAAAGTAATCACTGAACAAGGGAAAAGTCTGTTATCTAGGGAAACATCTATAGCATAAAAAGGGGATTTTTTTACCCCCCTACAATCTTCAATAGGTTTTCCGAAAGGGTCTTCTTTATTTCCATCAGCTGCTGTATTGTATCTCTCTATAGAACTATAAAGTTTCAGAGGGGACATGCCACATTTTTTTGCTAAACCGGCAATCGTTCTCGATTTTTTTGTTTTGAATAACATGTTTAAAATAACTGGGTTTCTTTGAAAAGGCATAAGCTTACCTGGACCTAATTGAGTTAATGTCTCCTTCCTTAATTGGCTATCTATAACAAGAATCCCCTTCCCTTTATGGTCTTCGCACATTGCCTCCCCTAAAACTGATCCATAAACCATCTCATTACAATATCTATCTCCTTCAGAATTAACTACGATACCCTGCCCCCATGCGATAGGAGGATTTAAAAATCTCCAAGCTGTTGCTCGATTCATATGTGCAGTTACTCCACCAACTGACTGACCTAATCTTATTCCTGCTCCATCATCTCCTGTTGTTCCAAGAGGTAGTCCTTTCTCATAATTAGGAATATATTGTTTTACCATATCTCTATTGAAGATGAAGCCTCCTGCAGCAATAATTACTCCTTTCTTTGCTTTGTAAAATTTTGAAACTCTGTTCTTCTCTTCAATTTGAAGGGCCTTATTTCTATAGTAATTAGCTATAGGTCTTACGTACATTTGAAAAGCTTGAGCACGCTTTGAACATTTCATATGTTTTTTTGATGCTCTTGAATTTGGCGGGATTTGCAAAACTTCTACCCCTATTATCCTTCCCCTTCTATTTTGAACTAATCTTATTGCTTCTGTCTGAAGCTCTATCCTAACTCCATTGTTTTTAGCAGCATTTAATAGAGGATCAAAAATTGAACCTCCTAAGCCTGTTACTCTTCCGGTTTTCTTAATAAACCCTCTATGTCCTCTTGCTGCAGGTTTTGCTTGTTCTGCATACTTAGGTACTAATGAATTATCAGAATGATAAAGATAATAGTCACTTGTAGGATAAGAAGTCTTTTTCTTATAAACCGAAGAATTAAATTGCACTCCGTGTTGTATTAACCAGTCAACATTTTTTGGGCTATCTTCACAAAACTTTCTTAGAGTAGAATCTTTAATTATTCCTTTAACTTCCATTTGCAGATACTTATACATCTCTTCAGGGGAATCCTCTACTCCAGCTTCCTTCTGAATTTGTGTGCCTCCACCTGCATAAAAGACACCTCCACTAGCCGCGGTAGCGCCTCCTCCAAAAAATCTATCTAAAACAATAACATCTTGGTTTTTCTCAGAAGCTTCTAATGCAGCCGAAATTCCAGCACCTCCACAACCTATAACCACAATATCAGATTCTTCGTCCCAATTTAAACTAGACATATTTTTTAACACAATTGGTTCTTGAATTTGTGAGAACCATTTTTTATCTTTGGGATTCATTTCATTTCTTCTATTTATTATTCCATAGACAAGCCAGCATTTAAATCAGCTGTCTTTCCACCATCAGCAACTATACATATGCCGGTTAAGTAACTTGATTTAGAGGATAACAAGAAATTGATAATAGAAGCAATTTCTTCTGGTTCTGCTATACGTCTAAGAGGTATATTATTTATTGTAGATTGCATTAACTCTTTGGTTGGTAAAGCCTCCTTGGTGGCAGGCGTTAGAACTGCACCTGGTGCAATACAATTAACTCTGACATAAGGCGCACCTTCTATAGAAGATGTTTGAGTAAAATTAATCAGTCCAGACTTTGCAGCTCCGTAAGCTGATAAATAACTTGTTCCTCGAAGACCGACTACTGAAGAGACATTAACAATAGAGCCCTCTTGATTCTTTATCATAGATGGTAAAACCGCTTTAGTACCAATAAATGCTGCATCTAAAGTTACTGCAAAGTTTTTCTTCCAAGAGTCTAATGTTTGTTCAGATATTGGTGACGGATTAATGGACATTGCATTATTTACTAATCCTTCTATAGAACCCCACTTTTTAACAAAATATTCTATTCCTGCAACTAATTCTTCTTGGTTAACTAAATCAGCAACATAATATTCAGCCTTTCCTCCTTTATTTTTAATATTATTAACTACTTTTTCTAATTTTTCTTCCGTTCTACTAATAATACCTACTCTTGCACCATTCAAAGCACAAGATATAGCAGTTGCTTCCCCTATGCCTGAACTACCACCAGTTATGATTATGTTTTTTCCTTCTAAATTCATTTTTACACTAAATCATATAAGATCCGCCATTTGATGCTAAAGTCTGACCAGTAAAGAAGCTTGAGTCTTCTGATGCCAAGAATAAACTTGTTTTAGCAACTTCCTGGGGTTCTCCAACCCTTCCCAGAGGAATAGCGGAAATCATACTTTCTACCCATTCTTCTGGGATTCCTTCAAGCATCCTTGTTGCTGTTGGGCCAGGGCATATTGCATTAACTCTTATTCCTCTTGAACCAAGATCTACTGCCAGGGCTCTAGTAAAAGATAACAACGCTCCCTTAGAAGTACAGTAGTGTAAAGGACCTTCCCCTGAAAATGCAGAAGTACTAGAAATATTAATTAAAGAACCTTTTGTTTCCTTTTTTAACATTAATCTAACTGCTTCTCTAGAAACAAAAAAAGTTCCATCCAAATTTACTCCCATAACGCCTCTCCAGCCTACGTCTTCCATTTCTTGAATTTCTCCATTCTCTCCATCTCCAGAAGACCTCCCTATACCAGCGTTATTAACAACTATATCTATTTGATTATATTTAGCTTCAATCTCTTTAAACATATTCTTAACAATATCACTTCTTGATATATCTCCTACATAGCTAAGGTTATTATTCCCCTCGAGCATATCTAAAGTTGTTGCTAAATCATTTTTATTTAAATCATTTACAATAACCGTAGCACCTTCTTGCGAAAATAGTATTGCCGTTTCTCTCCCCATCCCCAGACCTGCACCTGTTATCAGTGCTACTTTACCTTTTAATCTCATAACTTATACCTTTCAAATTTTAAAAATTGTTATTCTTCCATAATCTAAACCTTCTCCTAGATAATATTCAATCTTATTTTTATCTAAAAAAGTAGAAACTATCTCGATCATTCTTGAACTATTTCCACAAATAATGATAAGAGGAGTGTGATCTTGATTCAAAAAAGTAAAGTTTTCTACCTTTAAATCTACTTCGTGATGTCTAACGCCATGAAGGTCTAATGTCAAAAGGGACATAAGAAATTTAACTTCTTAAAAGCTTCCCTGGCATGCTTCCCGTAGATTGACCATTACAAAAAGCTACATCACCAGAAACAATGGTGTATTTATACCCCGTTGTCTTTTGTATAAGTCTTTTGTTGGATCCGGGCAAATCATAGACAATTTCAGGGTGCCTTAGAGAAAGATTCTCATAATCTATAATATTTATATCTGCTTTCTTACCCTTTTCAAGTACTCCTCTATCAAACAAACCAACCCATTCAGCGTTTTTTTTAGTTTGTTTCATTATGATCCACTCTAAAGGAAGCTTCTTTCCTCTTTTCCTGTCTCTTGTCCAATGAGTTAAAAGTGTTGTTGGAAAGCTAGCATCGCAAAGTACACCGCTATGAGCTCCAGCATCTCCTAGACCAAAGGTGGTATGGTCATGAGTTAACATATATCTAACGTCTTCTAAATCCCCCTTGGAATAATTAAAAAGTGGAAAATATAGTAATGCCTTCCCTTCTTTTTGAATCATTTTATCTAGTACCACTTCTTTAGGGTTTTTTTTGTTCTTTTTTGCTATAGCCGCAATGCTTTCTGATGGATCTGGTTCATAATTAGGCGGATCACCTATATCAAACATTTTATCGAAAGAAGTTAATAAAAATGTTACTAGCTTTGATGCATCTGAATCTTCGTTATAAATAGGCTGTTCATCAATAAGTCTTTTTCTAAAGTTATGGTCATTCAATCTCTTCACTTTCTGTTCTAAAGGGAGTTCGATAATCTCTGAAAAAGCTTTATGTAATAAAAAGGGATTTAATGTTGCAGTCAATCCTTGAAGAATACCGGTAGGTCTAGGAGGAACTTGTCCCTTAATTTTGAGACCTTTTTCTGCTTCTTTAGATATAGATTTAAGGAGATTAATCCATATATCAGGGTGCCTATCATCTTGTTCAATTGTTAGAGAAAGAGGTCTACCAGAAATTTCAGCCATTTCTTTAATTAAATTGAATTCATAATCAAATTCATAAAAGTCTGAAATTAATTGAATTACCCCTTTATCTACTTTTGAGATTGAACGTGCTATCCCGTGTAGTTCGGCTGCATCAGCTTCAAAAGTAGGTGTATGTTTTCCTTGCTTATCTCTATGTTTAAAGGTTCTGGATGTTGTGAATCCCATAGCTCCAGATATTAGTGCCTCTTCTACAATATTTGCCATCAAGGCAATATCTTTTTCATTGGCTAACTCTAAGTTTTCAGCTCTTTCTCCCATCACATAGGCCCTCACAGCTCCATGAGGTATTTGGAGTCCTACATTAATAGCTCTCGGTATTTCTTCTACTGCATCCATATATTCAGGAAAACTTTCCCAATTCCATTTTATTCCTTCGGATAAAGCTGCTCCTGGAATATCTTCAACCCCTTCCATCAATCCAATTAACCAATCTCTTTTCTTAGGCAAACAAGGGGCAAATCCCACTCCGCAATTTCCCATAATAGCTGTTGTAACTCCATGATAATTTGAAGGTATTAATAAAGGATCCCATGTCACCTGACCATCATAATGAGTATGAATATCGACAAATCCAGGCGTTACTATATGGTCTCTTGCATCTATTACTCTTTTAGCTTTACCTCGTAATTCTCCTATATCATCTATATTTTCGCCCTTTATACCAATATCTCCCTTAAAAGGAAGACCACCATTCCCATCAAAAATCAAGCCATTTCTAATAATTAGATCGTACATAAAACCATCCTACTAAAACACTTCTATGATAACTCTTAAGATAAAAAAATCTAAACTTTATTGAAGTTTTTTGTAATTTTTAGTCTAATCTTCTGTCCGCTAATGGTCGTCTAATTATGAAAAAAATTCAAAGTAAAAATAAAGCCCCACTAAAAGGACAGCTTCTACTTATTTCTTTACTATTTCTTAGTTCTTTGTTCTCTGTTATTTCTGCTGAAGAGAATGAAAAAGAAGAAGCATCTCAAGAAAAAAAGATAAATTTAATAAGTGACCTCACTAAAGATTTCAAGATTCAAGAGGGTTTCATAAATTTGTACCAAGACCCTAAAACAAGCTCAATTTATCTGGCAGTTAATGAAGGCTTATTAGATAAAGAATTTATCTACTTTGCTCATGTAACTGATGGCGTTGTTGCTGCAGGTAGACCAAGGGGTAGTTATCTTGATAATGGGATACTAAAAATTAAAAAACATTTTGAAACATTAAGAATAGAAAGGATTAACACCTCTTATTCTTTTAACAAAGATTCAGAATTATCTAGATCTTCAGGAGCAAATATTTCTGATGCCGTAATTAAAATACTCCCGATTCTTGCTAAAAGTGAAGAAGAAAATGAATTTCTAGTAGATGTTACTGAGCTCTTTTTATCTGAAGCATTAACACCTATCAAGCCTATTCCATATCCTGAGAATCCTAATAATAAATTTCAATGGGGTCAGCTAAGTAAAGAGAAATCAAGAGTAGTTGCTACTTACAACTACCCAGATAATACTGACATAGAAATTGAACATGTAATAGAAAACCCTCCTTCAAGAGACTATAAGCAGAAAGATGCTGCTGACCCAAGAAATATAAGCATTTCGCTGAGATATAGTTTCATTAAAATGCCGACTAATGATTTTGAATCCCGGATAGCAGATCAAAGAATAGGCTTCTTTACTACGCAAGTTACTGATTTAACTTCTATTGATGCGACTCCTTATGTAGACTTGATTCACAAATGGGATCTAAAAAAGAAATATCCTGAGAAAGCCATTTCCGAACCCATAAAACCTATAACATTTTGGATAGAAAATTCAGCCCCTAAAGAGCTTAGACCTTATATAAAAGAAGGCGCCTTAGCTTGGAATAAAGCTTTTGAGAAAGCAGGATTTGAAAATGCAATTGAGATAAAAGAACAACCAGATGATGCAGATTGGGATGCAGGTGATATTCGTTATAACGTAATTAGATGGACTTCCTCGCCTAACCCTCCCTTTGGTGGTTACGGTCCTAGTTTTGTTAATCCTAGAACTGGAGAAATTATTGGTGCAGATATTATGTTGGAGTGGGTATATGTAACTAACAGATTAACTATAAATAATCTTTTTCCACCCATAAATAATAACGGATTTTGCTCTGCTGGTTTTTTAGCTAAAGAAGGTAATATGCTTGGTAATATAGTCAATGCAAATAAATCCTTTTCAACAAAAGATCCCAAAATTTTACAGCAAAGTCTTATTAGGTTAACCCTACATGAAATAGGACATACTCTGGGGCTAAATCATAATTTTAAGGCTAGTTATCTTCATGATTCTGTAACAGTGCACAACTCAGAAATAACCAGCAAAGTTGGAGTTACTTCTTCCGTTATGGAATATCCTGCAATAAACCTAGCCCCGCTAGGAATAAGTCAAGGTGATTACTACGACACCATTCCAGGCCCTTATGATGATTGGGTAATAGAGTTTGGTTATAAACCTTCAATGACTAAAGAAGAAAGAAAGAGATTACTTTCTAGATCTTCAGAACCACAACTAATGTTTGGAAACGACGCAGATGATATGAGAGCTCCAGGTAAAGGAGTAGATCCAAGAGCTATGATAAATGACATGTCAAGCGAACCTATTAAATATGCTGGTCAAAGAATTACTTTAGTAAATGAGACGATGCTAAATCTTCCTAAAATATTAACTGGAAAGACTAATACCTGGCAAGAGTATAGAAATGCCTATGAAATATTAACAAGGGAAGTTGGTAGATCTTTAGAAGCTGTATCAAGGTATATTGGAGGGGTATATGTGAATAGATCTACTCCAGATCAAGAAACAGATTTAGATCCTTACGAACCAACACCAACAAGATTACAAAAAAAAGCTATGGAAATTCTTGCTGAACATGCCTTTTCACCTAGAGCATTCCCAGTTAATAGTGATGTGATAAAACTTCTTCAAAAAGAAAGACGAGGTTTTGAACTAAGAATGGAACATGAAGATCCACAAATACATCGTAGAATCTTGAGTATTCAAGGAGCTGTATTAAGACACCTACTAGATGGCTGGGTTCTGTATCGATTATCTGATACAAACCTTTATGGGAATAATTATTCCCCGAGTGAAATGTTGAACGACCTAACAAATGCTATTTTCCTTGAAGATCAAAACACCTCTGTAAATAGTATGAGACAAAATCTACAAACGTTTTATGTTAGAAGGTTGTTAATGATACTTAGCTTAGATTATTACGATGAAATATCTGCTGCAGCTGCTTACAGCTCATTAAGAAAAATAGAAAAGATAGTAAAGAAAAGAGGGAAAGACCCTGCTACTGATACTCATCGTCAGTTCGTTTCTTGGCTTATTGAATCAGGTTTAGACAGGGCCAAATAAAAATTTTAATTATAAAATTGGCTTACCCAAATTCTAAATTTATTTATAGGTCCATCTCCATCACATAAAACAGGCTTTTCTCGATAAGTTTTATTTTCCCAAATAGGGATATCATCATAAAGACCATTTGCTATTCCATCTATAATAGCTTTACCAACCTCTTTCTCTATATTCTTAGTAACACGCATTTGCCACCTTAAAATAGAATTTTCTCTGTTAACTGGGGTTGATACATTCAACATAACAAACTCGCCACCGCTTGGGGGTAAATTATTCATTCTAAGAAGTACTGTTCCTAATCCCCAAGACTCTCTGGTAAAGGTTGTTACAAACTGATCTCTATACAACTCTCTGTTTTCTTCAGAAACACTTTCATTATTAGAAGGATCCATTAAGGTTTCGGCCACAGTTTTTCTATATATTCCTTTTTGTTCAGTATCAGTCTCGGGAAGAGAAGGAGAACGATGAACTGTAGGGAAATGAGCCTGATCAACATCATTTTCAGCTATTTCTTGAAGACAGGTTCCTATTTCATATTCAAAGGTAAAAAGTTCTCCCCATTTTGTATCAGGTTGGTTAAATTCCTCTAAAAAAGGTACTTCAAAATAAGGTGATCTTTCTTTGTCATCATACCAACACATTAGCATTCCATTGATTTCTTCTAAAAGAAATGTATCTAAAACTGGTTGAAGTGCAGCTTTGGGAATCTGATCAGAATAAGGAACTTCTGTACATTGCCCTTCTCCATTCCAACACCAACCATGAAAAGGACACTGAATGCTGTTTCCTTTTACCTTGCCGCCCTTTCCTAGATGCGCACCAAGGTGTGGACAAAATGGAGAAGTAGCGACTGCTTTGCCATCTTCGGTTCTAAATAGCACAATCTCATGATCACAGAAATTTATAGTTTTTACCTCACCAACTTTTAAGTCTTTACTCCAACACAAACCAAACCAACCGTGAGGTATAGGTAAAGGAATTCTTGTATTATTGTCCATTAGAGTATCTCTGGTAAAGGGGGGTTTTCTTTTTTTAGAATGCTTTCTACATAACTTTTGTAAGCTTTTTCAGAATCTTGATTTTGTGGAAGCAACCAATAATTATCTTTAAGAATTCCTTCTAGACAAAATTCTGCTACTTCATCAGGTTTAGTAGTTTTTAAATCTCCTCCCATAGCTTGCACCATCTCTTTCATAGCTTCAATAGTTTCAATTTTAAAAGTGGGTTCCTTATCTTGAGGTAAGTCTTTCGGTCTATTCCTGTTAGAAGAAAAAAGATCTGTTTCTACAGTATGGGGTCCTGGAAATAAGATAGACACCTTTACATTGGATTGAAGAGCTTGTAGTTGAAAATATAGAGCTTCTGTTATTCTAGTAACTGCAGCTTTAGTAGTTGCGTATATAGGTGTAGAGGGGTAAGTAATTAAACCTCCATTACCCGATGTTGTGTTAATTATTCTTGCTTCTTCTTTTTGGTCTAACATTCTTGGTACAAAAACATTTATTCCATGAATTACACCCCAAAGGTTAACTCTCAAGCCCCACTCCCAATCATTAAGAGAAAGATCCCATAAGTTAAACGAAGCTTCCTGGGGTGCTACTCCTGCATTATTAAATAAAAGATTTACCTTTCCAAATAATCTATTTGCTTCTGAGGCTAATTCCATTACAGAATCAATGTCTGTAACATCTGTCTTTTTGATAGCCACTTCAATTCCATCTGATTGTAATTGATCTCTTGAATTATTAAGAGCTTCTCCTTCTATGTCGGCCAGAATTACTTTTGCTCCTTCAATAGATAATTTTTTCCCAATTGCAAGACCAACTCCACTTGCCCCTCCTGTAACTACTGCTACTTTATCTTTAAATCTTTTCATTTAAGGTTTTGGTCCTCCATTTAAGCCAGGCCACCTAGATCCTCCTATCGTATCTGAAAAGGGCCAAAATTCTTCCCTATCTAGTTCACCTTCGAGAGTTATCTCTCTACCTAAAAAGATTGGGGTCCAGAGATAAGCAGAAATTTGTTCTTCAATTGGTAATTTAGTAGCTATAGGATCCCAAGGACTTTCTCTTAAAACAATATCTCCTTTTAATTCTTCCATGAAACTAGTTCCGTAAGTGCTCTTTACTCTGACAACATGAGGTGGAAAGTCATATTTCCCTGGGCTCATATCTACAGAACGTAAACATTTAATCCACCATTCATTGTGTTCATACTCCGGAGGATTAGGAGCTTGCCCTATAACCTCCCCACTAAATTGAACAAAAGTATGGCCTTGATGAATTACCTTAGCTTCTACATGATCTCCCATTCTAAAATAATGAGTTTCTGCTAGGTATTTGGGTTGACCCCAATGTTCATGACTAGTGTAAATGGCTGCTTCCTGATTAATACCAATTCCTAAAGTGTAATCCCCTTCAATATCTTGGTATTTCGCTGAAGCATTAACAACTACTCCATATTCTGGTTCATTATTTACTGGAAAATTATATATAGTTATCGTTACCAGAGAATCTGTCATAGGGTCAATCCCAGGTGGGAGTAATTTGCTTAACTTATCTTTGTTTGTCTTGTAAGTTAACCTCAACATTGGCCAATTGAATATTTCCCCTGGATTTGATTGAGGTCTTGATTCTTCATTTTTGTTTTTTGTCATTGTATTTCTCCAAAAAGTTTAAAAATTTGTTTTTAAGATAAATTTATTCATTCTACGTGCATTGTGATGAAAATAATCATAAGCAATATCATCAGTTAATTCCAAAGATGGAAACCTTAAAAACACTTCATTAAACATTACTTCTACTTGTGACCTTACTAAAGTAACGCCTATACAATAATGGGGTCCCTGTCCAAAACTTATATTATTCTCTTGGTCTCTGAGAATGTTAAATTTTTCAGGATCTTCAAATGCTTCAGGATCTCTTCCTGCTGTTGAAGTTATTAGCTGTATCATCTGATTTCTTTTAATCTTAGTGCCTTCTATTACTATATCTTCAGTAGCATAACGAGCTAACCCAGTTTTTCCAGAACTTTGATGTCTTAGAACTTCACTAATGGCATTCTGAATTAGATTTCTATCTTTCAAGACTAAGGCTAATTGTTCAGGATTCTCTAAAAGAGCTTTAATTAGATAAGAATGAAGATCAACTGCAGTATCAGAACCAGCTGCTAATACAGAACCTACTAGGGCACACATTTCCCAATTATTAAGCCTGTCACCCTCTTCTTCAGCAAGTATTAAAGCAGACAGAAAATCTTCTCCGGGTGATTTCTTTCTTTGTTCTATTAAGTCATTTAGCATATTAAGTCCCTCTTCAATGCCTGAAGTGGCTTCTCTTCTTTCTTCTTCATCAAGCATAGGATTAATACCTCTCACAATGCCATATGCGAGATTATCGAAAATATCGAAATACTCCTCTGGTACTCCCACTAAACTTGCAATAGCTTGAGAGGGAATAATTTCAGCAACTTCTTTTGAAAAATCAAACTCTTTAACTACACCTATTTCTTCTAATCTTTTTTTTACTAGTTTTGTAAATTTCTTCTTCATGAAATCCATAACTCTAGGAGAAAAGGCTGGCAAAGCTAGCTTCCTTAATCTCAAATGATCTTGTCTATTAAGAAAAAAAAGATTGTTATCCATCAATTTTTCAAAATGAGTTTTCTCATTTTCAGTCTTTTTTGGAGGAGCATATTCCCATAAATTAAAATCCGTAGAAAATCTCCTATCCAATAAACAACTAGCTATCCTTTTATTCCCGCTTATTAACCAACAATGCCATTTTTCGAACCAAGTAATAGGAAAATCTCTCAGTAATTTATCAAGATAAGGGTGTGGATTATGAATAAATTCTTTAGAAGTTGGATCAAAGAAATCATCTACTTTAGCCATTATCTTTCTCAAATGTTCTGTTTGCTTTGTTGTCCGCCCCACCCTACCATAATTAAAACAATTAATGAGCCTATAAGGAGAGCTTTACCTGGTTCTAAAGGAAAAGAAATTAAAAGTACCGCCATAAGAAGACTTGAACCACGTTCTGCAGAGGTTTTAACTAGAGACATAGCAACTTGGCAACAACCAATAGCAGTCAGAACCATAAATTGTGTAAAAATAATACCCTGTAAGGATACAAGAAAGGTCATTAAAGGAACAACAAAATAAAACCAAGGGAATCCAAATGAAGTATATGAACCTATACCATCAAAAATAGAGTCCATTTCTTTTTTTCCTTTTTTCCATCTATCAATAATAATAATATGCGGTCCAGTTGCTAAAATACCTTGATAACTAAAGAAAGGCACAAAAATACCTGAAATTGCGTTACGGATCCCCATAGATAAATTTGTTCTATTAATATCAAAGTGTTGAGGATCATCTGATCTTTCCTTCATGGCTTCTTTTGTGATTTCATTGCCAGTAATAATATCTCCAAAACATATAATATACGCAATAAGTGCAAGAGGAGCAGCTTGCAGAAAGAAACTAAAGTCTGGCCAGCCTTGTGAAATAGGAGATACTTTTTGAAATAAAGAAATGAAATCTATTTCAGCCCATCTCCATTGAGGAAAAAATTCTATCTCGCCTAAGGAGTAACCAAGAAAACCTGCCACCACCATTCCTGGTATTAATCCTAATGAAGCTATTCTTAGAAGGAGAGTTCTGTCTTTAGCATAAAACTGAAAGATTTTGGAAGAAGATAAGAAAAGAGTTAAAAGAAGAGCCGTTATAATAGCAAATGGTTGTTCGTTCATTAATTCAGGACGATCAATAAAAATAGCTTTCAAAGCTGCAATAGCTGCACCCAAGATTATTCCAGCTTTTAGGGCATTGGGTATAGAGTTAATAATCCTAGGTCCAAATCCACTTGTGCCCAAGAAGAAGGATATTAAGGCAAAGTCTAAAGACAAAGCTATCATCATATTAAGGTTGTCATCTGTAGAACCAAGACCCATAGGGGTAAAAAACGCTATGACCAAAGGAAAAACTGGTGTCATAAGGCCTACCATTAAATTTTCTCCAAAAATAAGAGGAGAAGAAGCTGTAAGAAAGGTGCTTAAAAAGAGGAAAGCTAAGGCCTCATCTTCAGTTAGACCAAACCAGTTTACAAGCATTGGAAGAAACAATAATGCAGCTGCTGATCCAGCTGTAACTCCTTGAATATATTCTGACCAACTAAACTTTGTGTGAATTAAAGGAATTCTTAAAGTAAAAGGTCCCCAAGGTATTCCTTTCTTATCCATTTGTATTTCAGTCTAGTTTTGAAAGGAAGTCTAATATTATGTTGTTAACTTCCTCTGGTGCTTCTTGTTGAGTCCAATGGCCTATTCCTTCAAGCTCTTCTGCAATTAAAAGGTTATCGTAATTTGCCCCTATTCTGTCTATTAAGTTTTGTTCACTTGGTACAAAGAAATTAACTGGGTCTAGGGTACCTGTAATAAAAAAAGCTGGTTGAGAAATAGTTGTAGGTAAATGAGATAACTCATTCCAATCTATATTTTGAGCTCTATAACGATTTAAAGGACCTCTCATTCCACTTATTTCAAATTGACTAACAAAGTAGTCAATATCATCTTGGCTTAACCAATTAGGTAATTCATCAAAATCTTCCATGCCCTCTAGAAAAGTTGAATCAGGGCCTTTTTGAGGACTAACACCGCTCGTTGTTTTTTCTATAGCTCTTGCCATACCCCTTCCATCGCTGTTGATATAGCAAAGTCTAAGAGATCTTTGTAAGTCAGCTTCGAATTCTGCCTCAGCAACTCCTTCTTCTTGGAAATACAGTTGGTAGAAAAACCTATCTTTATAGATTTCTTTCCATAAATCTATGGCTGGCATGGGTCCTCTAGACATATAAGGAACAGACATAGTTCCAGTAGCTGTGATCACCTCTGGATGCAAAGCTGCGGTAGTTAATGCAATAGGCCCTCCCCAGTCATGACCGACTGTTACTGCATTCTCATAACCTAATCCTTTCACAATGCCAAGAACATCAGCAACCATATTAAGCATCGTATATTCTTTTATAGGGTGAGGTTTGTCTGACTCACCATACCCTCTAACATCATAAGCAACTGCTTTAAATCCTGCCTCAGCTAGTGCGGGAAGTTGGTAACGATAGCTGTACCAACTTTCAGGCCAACCATGACAAAAAATAACTAATGGACCCTCTCCTATTGTTGCTAACCTAACATTTATTCCATTGGTACTAACTTTTTTAAATTCTATCTTTCCCATAATATCTCCCTATCCTGGTTGACAATTAAATACAGGTATATTTCTTTTGGTTCGCTTCTGATATTTATCGTAATCAGGATAGCAGGAACATATAAGTGGCCAAAGCTCAGATTTTTTTTCATCGTCTACTTGTTTAGCAACTAAAGATAACTTCTCTGAACCCACATAGGCGATAATCTCTGGGTTTGCCTTCAAGTTCCAATACCAAGTAGGATGAATGTCTGCTCCACCTAATGAGGCTACAAGCACCACACCCTCCTCAAAAGGTACAAGCATTAAAGGGATGGATCTAATCTTTCCTGTTTTTGCGCCTTTCATTTTAATCACGCAAATTTCAAAACCTTTTATAGTTTTCCATAAATAACCTCTAGAAAGCTTAAAAATAAAAGCTTGCGAACGAGTAAAAAGCCTAAACATAAATTTACTTGAAGGATAAAATCTAGGAGCTAGGGGTTTTTTGTTAATTTTATCTTTTGATTTATCTATACTCATCTTAATCTTTCTCCTCAACTCTAAGTTGTAGCTTACCATTATCTCTAGAGATAAATATCTTTTGATCTTTATGAAACCACATGCGAACGGGTAAACTTCCAGCTATTTCTTTATGAGATCCATCACATAAAGGCTGTTTGCTACTAAGACCACAACTACACCAAGAATACCTTTTATTGGCTTCTACAGATATGCATTCCTCTGTAATTTTTTCTTTTTTGTGTTTCACGAAGATTACCTTAAACAAAAATCCTATACCGTACCAGAAAGAACTATAAGAATTTAATTTTATTACTTGTAGATAGATTGGGTAAAATAGAAACATTAAAGAGAGATCAAAAAATGAATAATGACTTGTATCTAGAACAAATTAAATTAGGGCCTATGGAAAACTTTGTTTATTTAATAGGTTCACAAAGTACACGTGAAGTAAGTGTAGTAGACCCTGCATGGGAAATTAACTTTTTACTAAAACATCTAGAAGAAAAAGATCTAAAGTTATCATCTATTTTAGTTACACATTACCATCCTGATCACATAGGAGGTGGATTTGCTGGCCAATCTATAGAAGGAATTGCCGAACTAATGGAAAAGAAACCTGTAAGGATTTACGCCAACAAAAACGAAGCTGAAGGGGTGAAAAAAGTTACAGGAGTTTCGGATGTTGATCTAGTCAAGGTAGAATCTGGGGATCACCTAAAAATAGGAGAAAATGATATAGAGTTTCTTCACACACCAGGACATACACCCGGTTCTCAATGTTTCAAAGTTAATAACAATCTTATATCTGGTGATACCTTATTTATACAAGGCTGCGGAAGAGTAGATTTACCGGGTTCTGATTCAGAACAAATGTATAACAGCCTTAAAAATTTATCTTCCCTGCCTGATGAAACAGTTCTTTACCCAGGTCATCACTATAGTGAAGAAGAATTCTCAACACTTGGTGAAGTAAAAGAAAAAAATGTTCATATGAGAATACGTGACTTAGAAACATGGAAAAATTTAATGGGTTAGTTAACTTCTAAAGTGCCTCCCAAGGCATTACTCTTCCAAAATCTCTTTTTCTTGATAGTTTTTTATTAATGGCTTTATTAGCGACTTAGTACTACACCACATCATCCACAGAAATTATCTGATTCTCATAGCTTTGATCTCTTTCTGTCACCTCTTTAGTCCCAAATTGCTAAATTAACTTTATTGGCAATTATCTCTTTTCTAGCATTAATAAGTCCATCACCAACAAAATTTAGTAAGTTTGCGGTAACTACAGCATCTACGCGTTTATCTAAAAGTGCACTAAGTAGATGGTTATAATTACCTGCGCCTCCGCTAATTAGTACTGGAATTCCGATATTAGAAGGAAGCAGATCAATCGTTTCATAAAGAAAATCCATTCCTGTTCCATCTTTATCTATGGAATTAATTGTTAATTCTCCTATATTCTTATTTAGTAGATCTGAGATAAAAGGCTTTATATCAGCTTCTATTTTTTCTGATCCATTATTAATATAAATAAAAAATTCTTCACCTTCCCTCTTAACATCTAAATAAGCCACTATACTTTGAGATCCATATACTGAAGAAATTTCATTAATTAACTCAGGTTTATTAACTAAGGAAGAATTTAGGATAATTTTATCAGCTCCAGACTCAAAATAGATTTTTGCCTGTTCAAAATCTTTGATACCCCCTCCTAAAGAAATTGGAATAAAAACTTCCTTAGAAATCTTATCTACCTCTTCTATAAACTTATTAGGTTCCCTCTCACCTCTTGTTACATCAAGTATAATTAATTCATCAATAGATCTTGATACATTGGAAAAGTCATAATTATTTAATAACCAATCTATATTACCAATCTTTTGAAGTCTAAAATTTCTACTTAAATTGAAATGTCCATCTGAAAAAAGGAGAGAGAAGATAATTCTTTTCTTTAACATTATTTAAAGAAATTTCTTAGAAGATTCAAACCATTGGTTTGACTCTTCTCTGGATGGAATTGTGTGCCATAAACATTGTCTTTTTCAATTAATGAAACAAAAGGATTAGAGTAGTTTGTTACTCCTACTTCATAATCTTGACCTAAAACTTCCATGCCGTATGAATGTACAAAATAAAAATCTGAATGATTTCCTAATCCCTCCATTAGACTGCTTGGTCCTGAATTCACCACTTCATTAAAGCCTACATGTGGTACTTTCATTTTCTTTTCCAAATTGGTAGGTAGTCTTTTTATCTTATTGTCTACAAAGTTAAGCCCAGAAGAACCCCCGTCTTCTTCTGTTGATTTTCCTAGAACCTGCATGCCTACACATATTCCAAGCAGTTTAGTTCGCCTTTCATACACGCTATCTTGTAAATGTTCTACAAACCCTAACTTATTAAGTCTTTTATATGCCTCACTTGAAGAGCCTACACCTGGCAAAATAATATATGAAAAATTCTTAAGCTCTTCAGGTTTGCTTATAAACTCAGATTTAATTTCTATATGATTTAAGGCGTTAATAAGGGATTTGATATTTCCCATTTTATAATCTACTACAGCAACAGATTTATTTTTCATATTATCTGGAATCTAGGCATCCATCTTCCTTGCTTCTTCTCAAAAAGATCTTTGTTGGCCCATTTATCTATTACCTCGTTGAATTCATTTGCATTCATCTCATAATAATCTAAATAAAGCTCTAAAAAATTTTCAGGGTAACTATTGTCATATAAGTTGACTAAGTTTACTGCTTGATCCCTTGTCATCGCCCCCCTTCTAATCTCTATTCCTGCATCTTGAGTGGCTCTACCAAAACCAAATTTCAAATACATTAAATAAGCATGGAGAGCATATAGAGCTTGATCATTTTGAGCAAAGTTTGTAAAAGTTCCTGTATTCGTTTCCTCGTTTTCTGAAAGACCGCAGTGCTCTTTCGCGACTAAGTAATTTCTGTAAGAATCCCATGGTTCATAATACGACCAATGTGTTAAAACTATTCCCTCACAGTCTTTTTTGCTTGGGAAGGTAAACATAAATAGTTTAGATAAAGAAAGATTTACTTTCTTAAGAACCTTTTCATAACCATCTTCAAGATAAATGTCTCTTTGGTAATTTACATCATAGGTAGAAATATTTTTCTTTTCTGTTGAGCCTCCGTACTCGACTTCTCCATCTTCTGAGTAGAAAATAATTTTAATTCCAAATCTTGTTGCTAAATGCCAAATAACCGTATGGACAGCAATTAGCCATCCATAATAAGGAAAACCCATTTCAATAAAACCGTATTTGTTAAGAGCTAACATAGCATCCTTATCTGGTGTTACATGTATGTGACTAAAACCAGAATTTACAAAATTCGTTATATTCTTCTGTCCTATTTCTGATTCTAAGGGGGGTCTAACAGTTACACACAATGGATTAATATTAAATTCTTCTTTTAGTCGATAAGCTACATAAGAACCATCTTTTCCACCGCTGACAGGAACAATTACGCCATAACTATCTTGACGAAAGGCGTCATATTTTTCTAAATTGCTTTTCAGCTCTTGTTTTCTTTTATCCCAATCAAAAGTTTTCTTTTCTTCAGACCAAGAACATGCATTACATTGACCTTTTTCATTGAAGGTAATCCTTGGTCTTGTTGACATATTTAAGCAACTAGAGCACCAGAAGATTTCATCATTTCTCATTTGTCTAAAACTCCAAAAAGATTAGTGTTCCTTTTGTTCAGCTTATTCAAGTTTTTTTACGTATTCTTACTTAGGATAACTAAAATAATAAACTATATTGATATAGGTAGTTAAACAATTTCTTTTCTAAAATTAAAAATTTTCTTTATTAAAAAATTTAATCTTGGAGCGGGTAACCGGAATCGAACCGGTATCATCAGCTTGGAAGGCTGAGGTAAT